>JBQTKH010000126.1:0-5540 GCA_052386335.1 Microthrixaceae bacterium | reverse complement strand
TGGTGCGGGTGGACGAGGCGTTGCTCGACGCGGTGACGGGCCTGTCCGGCTCAGGCCCCGCCTACGTGTTCCTCGTGGCCGAGGCGATGATCGATGCCGGCGAGCGGGCGGGCCTGCCCCGCGCCGTCAGCACGAGCCTCACCATCCAGACGATCCTCGGCGCGGCCACGCTCCTCGCCAAGGGCGACGACACGCCCGAGGCGCTGCGAGCGGCGGTCACCTCGCCGAACGGCACCACGGCGGCGGGGCTGCGGGTGCTCGACGAGCGCGGCCTGCGAGCCGCCTTCGACGACGCGGTGGCCGCCGCCACCGAGCGCTCCCGCGAGCTCGGCGCCTGACCCGGCACCGTCTCACGAGCCGGGCGGATCGCACGCGTGTTCCTGGCCCACATGGCCCACTAGCCACAGGAGCCACAGGTGCGTACGCTTCGGCCACCACCTGCGGAGAAGGGTGCCTTCCATGGCCACGTCCTCATCGCGCCCCCGGTTCCTCACGCCCGCCGAGGTCGCTGAACAGCTGCGAGTCTCATCGATGACCGTCTACCGGCTCATCAAGGCCGGCGACCTCCGAGCCGCCCGGATCGGCAAGTCGTACCGCATCACCGAAGCCGACGTCGACGCCTACCTCGCCGCGCAGTTCAGCGACGCCGGGTAGGCGTCGTCCGGCGCGCCGCCGGTAGCGTCGCGGGGCCATGGCCGCGCGCTTCGACACGATCACCTTCCTCTCCGACTACGGCATTGGTGACGAGTTCGTCGGTGTCGTGCACTCCGTGATCCGCTCGATCGCCCCGCAGGTCACCGTCGTCGACCTCACCCACGAGATCCCGCCGTACGACGTGCTGGCCGGCTCGCTCACCCTCGGCCGTGCCGCGCAGTACCTGTGCCCGGGGGTGGTGCTGGCGGTGGTCGACCCAGGCGTGGGCACCGAGCGCCGGGGCGTGGCCGTGGAGGTGGGCGGCGGCGAGAGCTATCTCGTGGGGCCCGACAACGGCGTGCTCGCGTCGGCGGTGGCGATGTGCGGCGGGGCCACCGCGGCGGTGGCGCTCACCAACCCGGCCTACCGTCTGCCGGCGCCGGGCCCCACCTTCGCCGGTCGCGACATCTTCGCCCCCGCCGCCGCGCACCTGTGCAACGGCGTGCCGCTCGCCGAGCTCGGCCCCGCGGTCGACCCCGTGTCGCTCCTGCCCGGGCTCATGCCGTTGCCGCGCGACGACGCGGGAGCGCTCACCGGGCAGGTCATCTGGGTGGACCGCTTCGGGAACTGCCAGCTCAACGTCGACCCCGACGAGATCGACCACCTCGGCCCGCGCGTGCAGCTCCGCTGGGGCGACGACGTGCGCACCGTGGAGCGGTCGACCACCTACCAGGGCATCGAGCCGGGCAAGATCGGCCTCGTGATCGACAGCTACGGGATGCTCTCGGTGTGCATGGGCCGACGCTCCGCCGCCGACGAGCTCTCGATGCCCGTGGGCACCGAGGTGGCCCTGCTCGAGCCGGGCGCCGCCGACACCCCGCAGGCCCCCGAGCCTCAGCCCGTCACCCTCACCCCCCGGAGCCCCGAATGAGACCTGGTACCACGATCGTGCTCGCCATCTTGCTGTCGCTGATCATGGGCGCCGCCGTGCTCCAGCTGTTCGTGCTGGCCCGGTAACCCGCTCAGGCGAGCTTCACGGCGGCGAACACGAGCCCCACGAGGGTGGCGTTGCTCGCGACCATCGCGAAGAACAGGTCGTTGCGCAGCTTCGCGATCTCGCCGCGGAGGCGCCCCTCTGTCGCGGCCATCTCACCGCGCAGCTCGGCGATCTCGCCGCGTAGCTCGCCGCGGAGCTCGCCCCGGAGCTCGGCGATCTCGCCGCGGAGCTCGCTGCCCAGCTGGGCCATCTCGCCGCGGATGCCGTTGCCGAGCGCGGTGAGGTCGGCCCGGGTGGCGATGTCGCCCCAGCCGACGGGCGGGACGAGGTTCATCATGATCTTGGCTCGTTCGCTGCCCATGGCCTCTTCGTACCAGGTGAAGATCTGATGCCGTTCGAACTCGGTGACCGACACGGTGCACCTCCGGATCGCTGTGCGTTGCCGGGCGTGCGAGACGCCGAAGCGGACGGGGATCCGTGCCGGTAAGGCTACCCGCGCCGGTGTGACAGCCCAATGGCGACATGGCCCGGCGGCGACTTGGGGCAACGGCGACTGGGCCCGGTGGCGACTGCGCCCGGTGGCGACTGGGCCCGGTGGCGACTGGGCTCGGTGGCGACGTGGCGGTCGGCGGACGCGGTGGTGAAGCGAGTGATCCGCCGGCTCAGTAGTGGCCGAGGCCGCCGGTGCGGCGGCAGCGGTCGACCGACGCCCGGAACAGCATGAGCGCCAACGGGAGGGCCACGATGGTAAACCCCCACAGCAGGCCGAGCTCCACCCACTCGACGCGCCCGAACAGCAGCCCGCCGCGGAGCACGTCGACCGCCCAGAACATCGGCGACCCGTGTGTGAGCGTCTCGAGCGTGCTGGGCAGCACGCTCACCGGGAAGTACACGCCGCCGAGCACGGCCAGGCCGGTGGTGGCGAGGCCGAGGAGCGCGGTGGTCTGCTTGAAGAGCATCGTGAACGCCGCGATCGCCACGCCCCCGGCGGCGAACAGGCCCACCACGCCGGGTAGGCCGAGCAGGAGCACCACGACCATTGCCCCGCTGGGCCGCAGCTGCATGCCGAGGAGCATGGCGGCGCCGATGGTGACCGCCGCGGAGATCGTGGCGTAGATGAGCTCGTAGGCGGCGCTGGCGAGGATCACCACCCATGGCGGCGGCGGGGTGGCGAGCAGTGCCTCGAGGGTGCCGGTGGTCTGCTCTTGGCGCAGCTTGGCGCTGAACGACGTGAAGGTGCTCTGCGCGATGCGCACCACGCAGAGCCCGATGACCACGAACGCGAAGTAGCCCTCCCGTAGGTCGGGTGAGACCGGGTGGGGGCGGTCGTCGATGAGGCGACCCACGAAGAGGAACATGACGAGACCCACGAACACCGAGGCGAGCTCGAGCACGAAGGGAAGACGGTAGGAGCGCGCGGTCGTCCAGTCGCGCCGCACGAAGGCCCCGACGATCGACGCAACCCCACCAGGTGACCGCCACGACGGGGCGGGGCCGGCAACGACCGCGGGCGGGTTGTCGTGCGTCATCGGACCGACGCGAGGAGCAGCGCCTCGAGCTGGGCGGCGGTGGCGCCCGCGGCGGCGCGCGCCGCGATGCGGCCGTGGTCGAGGATGATCACGGCGGCGTTGAGGGCGGCGGCCTCGTGCAGGTCGTGGGTGGCGTAGAGCACGGAGCGCCCCGTGGCCGCGAGCTCGCCGGCGTGGGCGCGGAACGCGGCGGCGGCGATGGGGTCGAGCGCGCGCGTGGGCTCGTCGAGGAGCAGCACGGGCGGATCGCCGAGGAGCGCCCGGGCGATGGCGAGCCGCGAGCGCATGCCCGACGAGTAGCCCTCGATGCGTCGGTCGCCGGCGTCGGTGAGGTCGACGAGCGCGAGGAGCTCGCCAGCCACGGCAACCGCGGCGCGCCGCCGGTAGCCGTACATCCGGGCGAAGAACGCGAGGTTCTCGAGCCCGGAGAGCCGCCAGTACCACGACCGCTCGTCGCCGAGCACGAGCCCGGTGGCGATGCGAGCGGCGGCGGCGTCGTCGGCGACATCGTGACCGTCGACGCTCGCGGTTCCGGCGTCGGCCAGCACGGTGGTGCCGAGGATCCGCAGCAGGGTGCTCTTGCCGGCGCCGTTGGGGCCGAGCAGCACAACGGTCTCGCCCGCGGGCACCTCGAGGTCCACCCCGGCGAGCGCGTCGACCGTGTCGTATCGCTTGTGCAGGCCCCGCACGACGATGCCGCCCGCGGCGGCGTCGGTGCCGGCGGCGGTCGGTGTCGGGGCGTTGGTCATAGGATCGTCGGCCATGTCGCCTGGCGGTCTGCTCGATGCCTGACGACAGCGCGAGCGAGGTGGCTGGGGCAGCCTACGGCCTGACCTTCGTGGGCCGTGGGTTGCGAGCGGCCGTGGACGAGGGGCTGCTGCTGCCCGCGGTGCCGGGGTGGTTGCCCGTCGAGTTCGAGCTCGACGCCGCGCCGGCTGGCGACGTCACGCGCCGCATCGGTCCCGACTCGGCCGAGGTGCCCCTCGGCGCCGGGGGCCGGCTCGCGGTGCACCGCAACCCGGCGCACGTGCACTACGGCGCTGAGGGGCCGGTGGATGCCCACACGCTCGTGCACCCGGGGCTGGCGTGGCCGGCGGCCGTGTTCGCCTACTGGGAGCGACGGCTGTGCCTGCACGGCGGTGCGGTGGTGGGCGCGGAGGGTGCCTGGGCGGTGGTGGGCTCGAAGGGAGCGGGGAAGAGCACGCTGCTGGCCCACCTCGCGGCGGGCGGTGTGCCCGTGCTGTCCGACGATCTGGTGGTGGTGCGTCACGGTTCGGTGTGCGCCGGGCCCCGGGGCATCGACCTGCGCGGCGACGCGACGACCGACTGGCACGGCCCGCCGCTGGTGCCGGTGCGCACCGCGGTGGACGGCGGCCGGTGGCGGCTGATGCTCGGGCCCATCGCGGCCGAGGTGCCGTTGCGGGGCGTGCTGTGCATGTGGTTCGGCGACGACGACACGATCGAGATGCGCCCAGCACCGGGCCGGCAGCGGCTCGACCGGTTGGCCCGCCACCTCTCGTTGTTCGATCCGCCACCGGACCCGTCGGTGCTGCTCGACGCCGCGACGGTGCCGGTGTTCGACGTTGTTCGGCCCCAGCAGTGGGGCACGCTTCCGGCCACGATCGACGTGATCCGCACCCTCATCGGGGTGTGAGCCTGCGGGCACCGGCCGCGAACGGGAGATCAGTGCCCCGTGGGCACGGGCGGGGCGAGACGCTTGAGCTCGGTGAAGTCGCCACCGGAGGGCTCCCCGTCGAGCCACGCGTGCGCTTGGAACCCGCCGCCGGGCGCGGTGACTCCGATGATGAGATCGCAGGGGCGCCCGTGCGCGGCGTCCCACGCCTGGAGGATCACGGAGCGCTCGAGGCACGATGCGCGGGTGCGCTGCAGCACGCCCAGCACGGCCATGCGGGCGCTGGGCGGCAGGGCGGGGGGCGTGGCGCCGGCCTCGATCCCCTGGATGCCCTGGGAGCGCATCCGAGCCCGCAGCCCGCGCAGCTCCGCCCATGTCCACGCGGCGGCGCGCAGGTTGGGGCGGGTGAACCGGCGCGGTGGCCGACGGGTGGGGACAGCGCTGGTCATGACGACTACAGGTTCGACGCCACGGGGCGCGGTCCTGCCCGCCGGGGCCGGTCGGGCTACGCGATCTCCACGATGAGGTTGTGATCGCGGAGGCCGTCGAGAAACGAGCGGACGTCGGCGCCGGCTTGGTCGGCGGTGATCTCGAAGCGCTCGATGAGGATGGCCTCGAGCTCGGCGCGGGTGGCCCCGGCGACGAGCGCCGGCCACAGCGCGGCCCCACTGGCGTTGATCCCGAGGTACACGGAGCGGGCGAGGTCGAGGGCCACCACCTCGTCGTCGACGAGGCGCCAGGCGACGGC
>JBQTKH010000125.1:0-15437 GCA_052386335.1 Microthrixaceae bacterium | reverse complement strand
GAATGGTGTCGGGATAGAGACGGCGCTCCACCGCTTTGATGCGCTCGTGGAGCGACGCTTCGTCGTCGTCGTCGAAGACCGGCACGGCCTCCTGGGCGAGGATCGGGCCAGCATCGACCTCGAGCGTGGCGACGTGGATCGTGCAGCCCGTGACCTTCACGCCATAGGCCAGCGCCGCTCGCACCGCGTGCCATCCCTTGAACGCGGGAAGCAGTGCCGGGTGCGTGTTGAGGATCCGGTGTTCGAAGGCCTCGTGGATCGGCTCAGCGAAGACGGTGCCGAAGCCGGCCATCACGACGAGATCGATGTCCGCCGCGAGGAGGACCTCCACCACCGAACGGGTGTAGGCGACCCGGTCGAAGTCGTCCCCGTAGCTCGAGCGCTCGACGAGCTGGCCGGGCACGCCGTGCGCCTCGGCGACCTCCATGGCGCGTGATGGTCGATCGACGACCACGAGCGACACAGGGATGCCGTCGGTGAGGATGGCCTCCAGCAGGGTCCCGCTGCCCGAGGCGAGGACGGCGATGCGCACAGGGCGAAGGTATCAGCCTCCCCATGGGGCGAATCCACGGCGTCGATGGTCCGTCGTCGAGCGATGGCGGTGCGTTACCGTCGCGGAGCACACCCATCCATTTCTGGAGGCAGCTCGTGGACCTCAACAAGCTCTCAACCAGTGACAAGCTGATCGCCGGGGGAGGGATCGTCTACCTGATCTCCATGTTCCTGCCCTGGTACGGGATCGACGTGCCCTTCGGCGGTGGCAGCTACAACAACAGCGGCTGGGACTACTTCATCGGCGGCATCGTCCCGCTGATCCTGATCGCGATCATGGTCATCCATGTGCTCGTGACGGCGCTCTCGCCCGAGACCAAGCTGCCGGACCTTCCCCTTCCGTGGGGTCAGGTGCACCTGATCGCGGGCGGCGCTGCGGCGGCCATCGTGCTGCTTCGACTGATCATCGGCTCCGACAACGTGGGCAGCATCGATGTCGGCGTGAGCCTCGATCGCAAGTTCGGTCTGATCCTCGCCCTCCTGGCCGCACTCGTGGTGGCCTTCGGTGGCTTCCAGAAGTCAACGGAGAGCGGCGACGCTCCCGCTGCGGGCGGCGGGACCGGCTCCGCTCCGTTCTGAGCCCCCCAGATCCCGAACGATGCCCCGGCACTCGCCGGGGCATCGTCGCGTTCCGGGTCCCCGCTGCGCCGGCCCCTCGGCCGTAGCGTTTCGGCCATGACCGAACCCATGGGGAGTGCTCCCGCCACCTCGTTCCTCGACTCGCTCGGCGATCGCAGCCGCCGGCGAGCCGAGCCACGGGCCTCGATCGCGATCGCGGGTGCCGGTTGTGCGCTCGCCGTCGTCGGCGCCCTCGTGGTGGCGGGCGACACGGGCGCGACCGACGGCGACTTCAACCGTGTGCCCGGCATCATCCTGTCGGCGTTGATCGTTGCCGCTGGCCTGGTCACGCTGGCAGCCATCCGACAGGGCCCGGTCGCCACCGCCGGCGCCGTGGCTGCCGCGCTCGGCGTGCCGCCGCTCATGTTCTTCGTCACGTTCGACATGAACAGCTTCCCGCCGTACTCCACCGACGCGATCCTCATCGTCTCGACCGTCGCCTGGCTGGCCGCGTACACGGTCGGCCCTGCCCGCGGTCGCCCGTTCTTCCTGAGCGCCGGCCTCATCGGGTTCTGGTTCACGCTGATGCAGGTCATCGAGAACGTGTTCGAGGCGCCCTTCGGGCTGTTCGGCATGGGCATGGGGAGCTCCGAGATGTTCTCCCCCACCCAGACGCTGCAGTTCGATCCCGTGCCGCCAATCAGTGACGGCCTGGGCGACTCGGGCTCGTTCGACAGCGGCTCCTTCGACTCGGGCTCCTTCGACTCCGGCTCCTTCGACGCCCCCAACCCGATCCTCCCCGACGGGCCGTCCTTCGACCTGCCCGACCCGACCACCATCGGCTTCATCTGCCTCGGGCTCGGCATCGCCTACCTCCTGATGAGCCGATGGCTCGACGGTCGTGGTCACCACGGAACCGCCACACCGTTCGCCGTGGCCGCCCTCCCCACGCTGTTCGCCAGCCCGATCTTCCTCGCCGACGATCTGGAGACCGCAGGCACGGGGCTGCTCCTCCTCCTCATCGGCGCCGCGCTGGCCTATCAGGGCGCCACGGCCGGTCGGCGCGCCACCGCATGGTTCGGCGGTGCAGCCACCGCGATCGGCGCCCTCGTGTTCATCAGCGACATGACCGACGACGCCACCGTCGGAGGCATGCTGCTGATGGCGGCCGGGATCGCGCTGGTGGCCATCGGCCACGTGACGGCCCTCGTCCTCTCCGAGCCTGACGAGATGGCCCTCACGCTCGTCGGAGCATCAGCCCCATCAGCAACGGGGGCCGATGCTCCGCCTCCATCGCCGGCTCCCCCGACGGCGAACGTCGCCGACGATGACAGCCACTGGGCCCCGCCGACCGATCCGCCGCCAGATCCCCCGCTCCCCGGTTCGGCCCCACCGCCCACCTGATGCGTTCGCGGCCGGGCCGCGCTGTCGTGCGAGGCACCCTCGTGACCACAGACCCCTGACAGCGAGCCGTGCCCCTCAGCTCAGCGGTGGATCGACGCATCCCTTGGCGCCGCCGCCCGACCCGGCGGGCGCGGTCCGGGGGTACGGCTCGACGAAGCCCGAGCCCGGGTCCGCCGTGGTCACGTAGCGGATGACCGCTCGCGTGAACGCGCTGGCCTCCACCGCCTGGAACGCGGGATCGACGAGGAGGGCCTCCTCCGGTGGGTTGCTGATGAAGGCCGCCTCCGACAGCACCGCGGGCACCCCAGCGGACCCACTGAGGATGCCGTAGTAGTCGCCCCCATCTGCGCGCGGCCGGTACTTCGCCCCCGCGTCCCGATCAGCCGCCCAGTCGATCTTGTACGCCGAGAACGAGGCCAGCAGCTCCTCGTAGATCAACCCCGAGGCCCGCTTCGACTCGAGAGATGCGATCTGGCGGTAGGTCTCCGCTCCGGGCGTCGTACGGTGCTCGTCCGGTTCCGCGTTGTGGTGGATCGACAGGAACAGGGTCGGTCGCAGCGCCTTGGCGATCGCGGTACGACTGGCCAGGGTGATCCGGTAGTCCCCGGTGCGGGTGAGCACGACGGTGGCGCCCTGCGCCTCGAGCTGGCGCTTCGTCTCGAGCGCGATCGCCAGGTTCACGTCCTTTTCGGTTGCCCCGCCGGGCCCGACCGCTCCGGGCTCGTCGCCACCATGGCCCGGGTCGAGCACCACCGTGGCGCCGGACAGGGGCGAGCCAGGAACGGTGACCTCGTTTCCGCACGGCGAGCGGGCGACGAAGCGGCCACCCTCCGCCGTCGAGAGCACGGCGAGCACCACCCCAGTCGGCGTCGTGACCGCACGCGCCTCACCATCGGCGACCACTGGCCACGCCACCGCCATGGTGCTCGTGGGGGGTGCCGCCTCGGTCGTGGTGGTCGGCGCCGCGGTGGTCGTCGTCGACGCGCGCAGGAGTGACGGCGAAGCGTCGTCCCGCCCCGATCGCTGCGCGACCGCGACCGCGGCGACCGCCAGAAGCGCGACGACAGCGACGATCAGCCCGGTGCGATGGCGGGTGGACATGGCTGCCACCTTGGCACGGACCTGCTGCCCGCGCGGTGGCGCCCCGGCGTTCGCTACAGGCTGTTGACGACCTCGACCATCAGCGTGCCGGCCTCGGTGGGGTTCTGGCCCACCTTCACGCCCGCCGCCTGCAACGCCTCCTGCTTGGCGGCAGCCGTGCCCTTGCCGCCCGACACGATGGCTCCCGCGTGGCCCATCTTCTTGCCAGGGGGAGCGGTGACACCGGCGATGTAGGAGACGACCGGCTTGGTCATCTTGTCGGCGATGAAGGCCGCTGCCTCTTCCTCAGCCGACCCTCCGATCTCACCGATCATCATCACGGCGCGGGTGTCGGGGTCGGCCTCGAATGCCTGGAGGCAGTCGATGAAGCTCGTGCCCGGCACGGGGTCGCCGCCGATGCCCACGCAGGTGGTGACACCGATGTCGTTGAGCTTGAGCTCGTAGAGCGCCTGGTAGGTGAGCGTGCCCGAGCGGCTCACGATGCCCACGTTGGGCCGGCCGCTCACCGGGGCCTTGGCGATGTGCCCGGCGGTGATGCCGATGTTGCACTTCCCGGGGCTGATGATCCCCGGGCAGTTCGGACCCAGCAGCTGCACACCGGGGAAGTCGCGCTTGAGCTTGTTGAAGAACCACGCTTCGTCCTGTGCGGGCACGCCCTCGGTGATCGCCACGATGAACGTGACCCCGCCCTCGGCGGCCTCAAGCACCGCGTCCTTCACGCCGGGCGCCGGGATGAAGATGCACGACGCCGTGGCACCGGTCGCCGCCACCGCCTCGGCGACGTTTGCGTAGACCGGGATGCCGTCCACGTCGGTGCCGGCCTTTTTCGGGTTCGTGCCGGCCACCACCTGCGTGCCGTAGTCCCGGTTGAGCATGCCGTAGAACTTGCCCTGCGACCCGGTGAGGCCCTGGTAGACGACCTTGGTGGTCTCGTCGACGAAGATTGCCATCGTTCTGTTCTCCTACTTGGCCGCGAGCGCGACGGCGATCTGAGCAGCTTCGACCATCGTGGCGGCCATCTGCAGCTTGTCGGACAGGTGGGGCTCGAGGATCGCTCGGCCCTCGTCGGCGTTGGTGCCATCGAGGCGGATGACGATCGGCACGCCGATGTCGACGCGCCCCATCGCGGTGATGATCCCGTTGGCGACCTCGTCGCCCTTCGTGATACCGCCGAAGATGTTGATGAAGATGGAGGCGACCTTCGGGTCGTTGTTGATGACCTCCATCGCCCCCGCCATCACGTCGGCGTTGGCACCGCCACCGATGTCGAGGAAGTTGGCCGGTTGTCCCCCGACCTGGCTGACGATGTCGACCGTGCTCATGGCCAGACCGGCCCCGTTGGCGATGATGCCGACGCTGCCATCGAGGCCGACGTACTGCAGGCCCTTGTCGTGGGCAGCCTGCTCGCGCTCGTCGCGCACCTGGGTGGCTTCGTACTGCGCGTAGTCGGGGTGACGGAACGTGGAGTTGTCGTCGAGCGTGACCTTGGCGTCGAGGGCGTGCACCTCGCCGGTGGGCTTGAGGATCAGCGGGTTGATCTCGGCGAGATCGGCGTCGCCCTCGGTGTAGGCCGTGTACAGCTTGCGGAGGATGTCGACCGCGCCGTCGGTGGCCTTCGGGTTGAGCTTGGCCTCCTCCACCCAGGCGCGAGCGGCGGCCTCGGTGAGCCCATCGACCGGGTCGATCCAGATCTTGGCGATCGCGTCGGGATCGCTCTCCGCGACTGCCTCGATCTCCACGCCACCCTGGGCGGACAGCATCCCCAGGTGCTTCTTCGCAGAGCGGTCGAGCGTGAAGCTGGCGTAGTACTCCTCGGAGATGTCCGATGCGAGCTCGATCCAGACCACCTCGACGGTGTGGCCCTTGATGTCCATGCCAAGGATCGCGGACGCGTGGGTGCGGGTCTCGGCGGCGTCGTTCGCCAGCTTGATCCCACCCGCCTTGCCGCGGCCGCCCACCTGCACCTGAGCCTTCACGACGACCGGATAGCCGATGCGCTCTGCGATGGCGACAGCGTCGTCCACCGTGGTGGCCGCCTCGCCGGGGGACACCGGGATTCCGTAGCTCGCGAAGAACTGCTTGCCCTGGTACTCGTAGAGATCCATGCGCTTGCTCCCTGGCCCTGGGGCCACTCGGTTTCCGCGTCGGGTCAGGTCGGCCGATACTAGGGGCGTGCCTGATATCCACCGCCAGTCGAGAGGTCGGGCCTGATGCCCGTCGCCCAGAGCCGAGGCCATGCCGGCAAGGCCCTGCTGGTGGCCGGCGTCGGGGTCATCGTGGCCCTCGGCCTCACGTTCCTCGTGGCGCAGGCGGCCAGCCGCGGCGACGTGGACATCAAGCTCGGCGACGAGCGCTTCAACGCCGGCCAGGTCGAGAGCCTCGCCGACGCGATCGAGGACGGCCGCGGTCTCCCGTTGCTCTTCCAGGATCTCGTGGGGCGCGACCGTCATGTGTTCGTGCAGCACCTCGAGCAGAGCCCGCGCCGCGGGTGGGTGGCCTTCGGCGCCTTCGACCCCGACGACCCATCGTGCGCGGTGGTGATCGACCGCAAGGCGGAGGCGCTGGTCAACGAGTGCGACGAGCGCGTCACCTACCCGCTGGATGGGACCGGACTGCGCTACTACCCCACCGAGGTCGACGGGAACCGGCTCTACGTCGACATCAACGAGCTGTCCACCACCACGTCACTCGACCGGTAGCGCGAGCGACTCCGCTCCTCCAGGCGGTGGGTCAGCTCATCGAGCAGATCGTGCACGACGTCCGTGGTCACACGCGGCTCGTCTGCACCCACCGGCAGCCGGGCCAGGAGCTCGGTGATCGGTTCGCGGCCGGACTGGACCATGAGCACTGAGATCGTGGCCTCGCCATCCGTGGCGCGCCCGTCCGTCCCGCCGACCCGCCACGTCACGTTCAGCCGGACGGTGCCTGTGGCAACCCACACCGTCGGCCAGGCATGGACCCTGAGGACCTCCCCCAGACCGGCCCGGCCGAGGCAGCCGCGCATGGTGGACATGAGCAACCCGTCGATCCCAGGGTCCGAGAACTGCGCCACGACGTCAACGATCGGGAGGTTCACGTAGGCGCTCACCGACGCTGTGCGACTCTCCGGCTGCGCCCCAGTCGCTGCATCCGAGCCCATCTCAGTGACCACGACGCACCTCCGGCGCTGGGGGACGGCGTCAGCGTGCGCTGCTCGCACCCCGGTCTCCAGAGTCAAAGGTCCCGGATCGGAGAACCGGACCGCCCAGATCCCGACGACCTCAGCCGAAGAGGTCGAGCACCGCGTCCTTCTGCACCTTCTGGGTGTCTGTGCGGGGAAGGTCCTCCACCGCCACGAAGCGCTTGGGCACCTTGTAGTCCGACAGGTGCTCCTTCGCCCAGGATCCGAGGTGTGCCTTGGCCAGGGTGGCGCCAGGCCGTAGCCGAACCGCGGCGACGGGCACCTCACCGAGACGCTCGTCGGCCTGACCCACCACGACCGCCTCGAGCACATCGGGGTGCTGCTCGAGTGCGTGCTCCACCTCGAGGGCGTAGACGGAGTATCCCCCGTGCTTGATGACGTGCTTGCTGCGGCCCTCGAAGACGAGCAGCCCAAAGGGTCCCTTCCGGGCGAGGTCACCCGTGCGCAGCCATCCATCCTCAGTGAGGACCGCCGCCGTGGCGGCATCGTCACCCCAGTACGCGCTGAGCACGCCCGGACCCTTCACCTGAAGCTCGCCGACGCCGCTGCGAGTCTCCTCGCCGCGTTCGTCGACGATGCGCATCTCGTAGCCCGGCAGGGCGAACCCGAGCGCCTCGCCCAGAGGTCCCGAGCCAGCGTGCAGGAACGGAGGGGAGACCTTCGCGGCGACCCCGCCCCCGACCTCGACCATGCCGTACCCCTCCGCAAAGGTCGCCTGGCCGAGCGCCCCCAACAGGGGCACGGTGATCGTCGCCCCCATGCGCTTGAACCGCTCCGCCAGCTCAGGGGGCATCGCGTCGGCGCCTGAGCCCCACACGCGCACAGAGGTGAGGTCGCGCTCAGCGGCGTGGGCCTCGTCGAGCATGCGGTACATCGCCGGGACGCCGATGAAGATCGTGGCTCGTCGCTGCTCGATGGCATCGAGCACGCGCACCGGGTTGAAGCGAGGCAGGAGGTAGGCCGGGATGCCGGCGAACGCCAAGCCGATGAGCACGGCGAAGCCCATGATGTGAGCGACGGGGAGCGCGATGACCGCCTCGTCGCGGTGGAGCCGGGTGGGCCACATGGCCGCTGCCGCGACCTGGCCCACGAGCGCCCGATGGGTGAGCGCCGCTCCCTTGGGCTTGCCCGTGGTACCGGAGGTGTAGAAGAGCGCCGCAACGTCGCCGACCTCGGCCGGGTGGGCGTCGAGGAGCGGGGTCCCGCGGTCGACCTCCACCGCACTGCGGAGCACGAGCGTGGCGCCCGAGTCGCGCACGACATGGTCGATCTCGTCGCGGCGCATCTCGTGGTTCACGGGGGCGGGGATCGCACCCGCCCGCGCCGCCGCGAAGCACAGCAGCAGCTGTTCGTAGCCGTTGGCCGTGGCGATGACCACGACGTCGCCCGGCGTGGTTCGCTCGGCGATGCCCCCGGCCCACCGCCGGACCCGCTTGGCCGCCTGCGCGTACGTGAGGGTGAGCCCGTCGTCGGCCTCGGTCACGAGCTGACGGTTGCCGTGGGCCTTGGCCAGACGGTCCACCAGGGTGCCGAGGGTGTGATCCCTTCGCAGAAGCAGAGCGGCCCGCTCGATCGACTTCGACATGATCAGACCGGTCTACCTGCCGAAGCGCTCCAGACGCCACCCGATGAGGCCGCCCGAGACGCCCTCAGCCGAGGCTGTGCGCGGGCTCGGGAAGGGCACAGTAGCCGCCGTCGGAGAACCCACTAGGCCTGATGTCGAGGGCCTGGTTGAGCCGGGCCCGCTGGTTCTCCCAGGCGATCACCGCCGCGAGCTCGGTGATCTGGGCGCCCGAGAACCGCTTCGCCAACCGGTGTCGCAGGTCATGCGGGACCTGCACCGGAACGCGGGTCATCACCTCCGCCAGCTCGAGCACGAGACGCTCGTCATCGTCGAATGCGTCGCTCGTCATGTAGGCGTGCAGCGCTCGCATCTGTCGGTCGGTGACGCCCGCACCACGAGCGAGCAGTGAGCCGATGTCGAGGCAGTACTCGCAGGCAACGATGGCCGCCACCTTCATCTCGGCGAGCACCTTCAGCTTGGGAGCCACGCGAGCGCTCAGCCCGATCGCCACCTCGTACAGCCCAACGCCGATGAGCAGCTGGGGACGCCGCATCAACGCGCGGATGAGATCGAGGCGGTTGCGGCGGGCCTTGAAGAGCACGCCCGCGTTGGTGGCGAGCTGTCGGAGCGCCTTCATGCCGACGCTGCTTCGCGCTCACGTACGGATCCCCGACTGGCGGCGACGAAGAGCGCCACTGCGACCACTGCAGTGGACACGAGGAGGACGGCGTTCTGGAGGTCCTGGGCCGACGTCAGGCCCGGTGCTGGGTTCAGCACGTGGTACCCCGCGTGCGGGATCGCGAACGCGGAGAACGCGACGAGCGCGAGCTGGACCGAACGACGATCGGCCAACCACGCCGCCACCAGCAGGACCACCCCTGAGGCCAACAGCCCGGCGCCCGCGTCGGTGGCGAGGTGCGCGTTGTACGGCGGCTCCGCCGCGACGAGGCGCGGCGCCCAGCCGGGAAAGCTGTCGTACCAGCTCTGTGGCGCGAGGGCAGCCCACAGGCCGGCAGCGGCGTTGGGCAGGCCGATCGCGACGAGCGCGATGCGCACCCATCGAGGTGATTGCGCGCCGGGTTCGGGTCGGGTCATGCCGTTCCTTCGTCGTGAAGCTGTCGGTTGCAGCGCCATGCCCGCCACCAGAGGACGCTAACGCGCCGTGCGCGCTCGATTCCGACCTGTCGCGAGGCGGACGCTCGATCAGCGGAGATCGAGGGCGAAGTACCGCGCACCGGGCAACGGGTTGTGCCGGTACGGGTCGATCTCCACGAAGCCCAGCGCCCGATAGGTCCCGATGGCGGCGGCCATCGTGTCGACCGTGTCGAGCAGGAGCCGCTTGTAGCCGAGCTCGCGCGCAGCCTCGACGGCCGCCGCCCCGAGCGCGCGCCCCATGCCCATCCCCCGCGCCTCGGGAGCCAGGTACATGCGCTTGAGCTCTGCGTCGCTCGCGTCGAACTGGCGCACGCCAACGACGCCGACCGCCACGCCGCCATCGTCGACCACGAGGAGCGCCCTGCCATCGGGCGGGCCGTACTCCTCAGCGAGGTGGGCGAGCTCGCGGTCGAGGTCTTGGAAGTCGATGTCGAAGGGGAGCTCGGCGAGGTAGGCACGGATGAGCCGGTCGGCCTCGGCCCAGTGGCGCGTGGAGGTGGCGGGCGTGATCTGCACGTCAGAGCTTCTTCAGCGGCGCCCACGACAGGAGCAGCCGCTTCTCGCCCACGCCGGGGAAGCGGATGACGATCTCCGCCTTGTCGCCCTGACCCTCGACCATGAGCACCACGCCCTCGCCGAAGGTGGCGTGCGACACGTCGTCGCCCACCTTGAGCCCGATCGCCTCCGCTCCGTGCTTGGCCGGTCCGGTGCCCTTGGACTGCATGGCCCGCTCCACGATGCGCTCACGGTTGGCACTCACGCCACTGCCGCTCGACCCGTACCCGCCGCCGCCGAACCCACCACCACCGCTCCCGTAGGTGCGCCCACCGCGACTCGCACGACGCTGCTCGACGGCCCGCACGAGACGCTCGGGGATCTCGTCGAGGAAGCGGCTTGGCGGGATGTACTGCGAGCCGCCGTAGAGCGTGCGGCTCCAGGCATGGGTGAGGTAGAGCCGCTCCTGGGCCCGGGTGAGGGCCACGTAGGCCAGCCGGCGCTCCTCCTCGAGCTCGTCGGGGTCGCCGATGGAGCGCAGGTGGGGGAACACGCCGTCTTCAAGGCCCATGATGAACACGGCGGGGAACTCGAGGCCCTTGGCGGCGTGGATCGTCATGAGCACGACCTGGCTGTCGTCGCCGTCGATCTCGTCCGCGTCGGACACGAGGCTCACCTGTTCGAGGAACTGCTCGATGGACTCAGCCTCCTGCGCGGAGCCCACGAGCTCGGCGAGGTTCTCGAGACGTCCTTCGCTCTCGATCGTGCGCTCCGCCCGCAGCTCGTCGAGGTAGCCCGAGCGCTCGAGCAGCGCTTCGAGGAGGGGCGCCGGCTTGTCGTCGGCCGCGAGGTCGGCGACAGAGTCGAGCAGGAAGAGGAACTGCTCGATGCCCTTGGCTGCCTTGCCACCGACGGCCGCGTCGTCGGACCGGCGCAGCGCGTCGATGAACGACAGCCCTCGGCCGGACGCGTACGCGTCGAGCTTGCCGACGCTGGAGTCGCCCACGCCCCGCTTGGGGTTGTTGAGCACTCGCTTCACCGACACCTCGTCGGACGGGTTGATCACGGCCTTCAGATAGGCGAGCGCGTCCTTGATCTCGCGGCGGTCGTAGAAGCGGGTGCCGCCGATGACCTTGTACGGCACGCCGTGGCGGGCGAGGTTCTCCTCGAGCACGCGGCTCTGCGCGTTGGTGCGGTAGAAGACCGCGACATCGCCCCAGCGGTGGTCGCCGCCATCGTGCAGCCGGGCGATCTCGCGGGTGACCCACTGCGCTTCGTCGACCTCGTCGTCGCCGTGGTAGCGAACGATCGGGTGCCCGTCACCACGGTCGGTCCAGAGCTCCTTCGGCTTGCGGCCGAGGTTGTTCGAGATGACCGCGTTGGCAGCATCGAGGATCGTCTGCGAGGAGCGGTAGTTCTGCTCGAGCACGACAACGGTGACATCAGGGAACGCGTTCTCGAACTCGAGGATGTTCCGCATGTCCGCTCCCCGAAATCTATAGATCGACTGGTCTCCGTCGCCGACGACGCAGACGTTGCGGTGCTCCTTGGTGAGGAGGAGAACGAGCTCGTTCTGGACGGTGTTCGTGTCCTGGTACTCGTCGACCATCACGTGCTTGAAGCGCCGCTGGTAGAGCTCGAGCAGGTCGGGGTTGCGCTTCAGGAGCTCCACGGTGTTGCTGAGCAGGTCGTCGAAGTCCATCGCGCCGGCCCGCAGGAGGCGAGCCTGGTACTCGGTGAAGATCTCGCCGATCTTGCGCTCGAAGATCACCTCGGCTCGGTCCGCGTACTGCCCGGCCGAGAGGCCGTCGTTCTTGGCCGCGCTGATCGTGGCGTGGATCGACCGGGGCGGGAAGCGCTTGGGGTCGAGCCCGAGGTCGCGGATCACGTAGCCGGTGAGGCGGTTGGCGTCGGCCTGGTCGTAGATCGTGAACTGCTTCGGGTAGCCGAGCCGATCGGCGTCGCGGCGAAGGATCCGCACGCAGGCCGCGTGGAAGGTCGACACCCACATCTTCTCGGCCACCGGACCGACGAGCGCACCGACGCGGTGCTTCATCTCGTCGGCCGCCTTGTTCGTGAAGGTGATGGCGAGGATCTCGAACGGGCTGACCCGGTGCTCCTGGATCAGGTGCGCGACCCGGTGGGTGAGCACCCGGGTCTTGCCGGAACCCGCGCCGGCGACGATGAGCAGCGGCCCCTCGGTGTGGGTGACCGCCTCCCACTGCACCGGGTTGAGGCCCTCGAGGAGGGAGGCGGCGGGGTCGTCCATGGGGATCCCAGGCTACCGGTCGGGTGAGACGGCCCCGGATCCCACCAGGGTTGGGCTAGACCCTTCCCGATGCAGTTCCAGAAGCTGACCTCCACCGATGGGTTCATCGTCTTCGACCTCGACGACGCCCCGTCGCTCGGCATCGTGCGCCTGGCCCCGAAGGTGCTCCGTGACGGTGCCGAGCTCCTCGCCCGGTCCACCACCTACTCGGCGGCGAGCTTCGGCCTGCGGGTCGGCGGGGCCTCGGCGGCCATCAACGCGAAGCCCGACGACCGTGACGCCTCCCTCGCGGCCTTCCTCGCGGAGGTGAGCGATCTCGTCGTCTCCGGCCGGTTCCTGATCGGCCCGGGCCTGGGCATCACACCGGACGACCTGAGCCCGCTGTCCAAGGCGGAGGAGCGGAACCTGGCCTTCGACCAGACCACCTCTGGCGAGAGCGCCGTCGCGGCGGCGCTCGGCGCCCTCGGCTCGCTCGCCGGGCGGCGCGTGGCCATCGTCGGCAACGGCCCGATCACCGAAGCCGCGGCGGCGTCATCGGCCGCCAACGGCGCCACACCCGAACCTCAGGCGTCCTTCGACGCCGACTGCGACGTGCTCCTCGTCGCTGGCAAGGCAGGCGTGCTCGAGCACGACCTCGCCGCGACGGTGAAGGCCAAGGTGGTCGTGCCGCTCACGCCTGCCCCGATCACCGCCCGCGCACTAGCGGTGCTCAGCCGAGCGGAGGTCGTCGTCGTGCCCGACTTCCTCTCCACCGCCGCTCCGATGCTCGCCGCCCTGGACCCCGACGGCGGCGACCCGGCCGAGCGCGTCCACGCGTCCGTTGCCGAGCTGGCCGGCGAGGGCACGAACCTCTGGATGGCCGCCGCGCTGCGCGCCGAGGCCTTCCTGCAGACCTGGCAGGGCACGCTCCCCTTCGGCCGCCCCCTGGCCTGACCCCTCGTTCTCTGCGCACCCCAGCTCCCGATCGCGGGGGCGGGGTGCACGAATGCTGGCTGGACTGGCCGATCCCGCATACCTGACGATATTGTCATCTCATGATCTTCACATCCATCCGACGGGCCCACGACGATGCCTGATCGAGCCCTCACGGCCGCCCTCAGCCTCCCCGTGTCCGAACTGAAGGCCGAGCTGTTCAAGGCGCTGGGCCACCCCGCCCGCATCCGGGTGCTGGAGGTCCTGTCGAAGGGCGAGCACTCCGTCGGCGAGATGCAGCCGCTCGTGGGGATCGAGAGCTCGCACCTGTCCCAGCAGCTCGGCGTGCTGCGCCGGGCCGGGCTGGTGACCACGCGCAAGGAGGGCGCGTCGGTGATCTACTCCCTTGCCGACCCGCTGCTCGCGGAGCTGCTCGCGGTGGCCAAGCGGCTGCTCATCTCCTCGCTCGACCACAACGCTGGGCTGTTGGCTGACCTGCGGGCGGCAGCACGCCGATGAGCGGCTTGGGCTCGCCGGCACTCGTGGAGACGATCACGCACCTCCTGCCCCGCCGCGCCGACTACGACGGGCTGTCGCACTCGTGGCGCGGCGATGTGATCGCGGGTGCCACGGTGGGCGTGGTCGCCCTCCCGCTCGCGCTGGCCTTCGGGATCACCACCGGTCTCGGCGCAGAGGCCGGGTTGATCACGGCCATCGTGGCTGGCCTCGTCGCCGGGGTGTTCGGGGGATCGAACGTTCAGGTGTCCGGGCCCACGGGCGCGATGACCGTGGTGCTCGTGCCGGTCGTGGCCCGCTACGGCACCGACGCCGTCCTCGTCGTGAGCATCATGGCGGGGGTCCTCGTCATGGCTGCGGCCTTCGTGCGCCTCGGCCGGTACCTGGCCTTCGTTCCGTGGCCAGTCGTGGAGGGGTTCACGGTGGGCATCGCCGTGATCATCATCCTCCAACAGGTCCCATCCGCCCTCGGCGTGGCCAAGCCTGACGGGGAGAACACGGCGCTGGTTGCCGCGAAGGCGATCCGTGACGCGATCGACCACGGTCACCTCGCGGCACTCGCCGTCGTCGCACTCGTGTCCGTGCTCATGGTGGTGATCCCGCGACTCCACCGCAGCCTGCCCGCCTCGCTGCTGGCCGTGGCCGCCGCCACGATGGTCGCCGAGCTCGCTGATCTCGACGTGGCGAGCATCGGCCGCCTGCCTGGTTCGCTCCCGCTGCCGTCACTGCCATCGACGTCCGCGACACAGATCAGCCAGCTCTTCTCCGCAGCACTCGCCGTGGCGGTGCTCGCCGCCCTCGAGAGCCTGCTGTCGGCCAAGGTCGCCGACGGGATGGCCGACACCGAACGACACGACCCCGACCGCGAGCTGTTCGGGCAGGGCCTCGCCAACATCGCCTCACCGCTCTTCGGGGGGATGCCGGCTACCGGCGCCATCGCGCGCACGGCCGTGAACGTGCGCAGCGGCGCCCGCACGCGGGTCGCCGCGATCACGCACTCCGTCGTGCTCGTGCTCGTCGTCCTCTTCGCCGGCGACCTCGTGAGCCGGATCCCGCTCGCCGCGCTGGCGGGCGTGCTCATCGTCACCGGATGCCGGATGGTGGAGGTGCACAACGTGCGTGCCGTCGCCCGCGCCACCAGATCGGATGCCGTCGTTCTCAGCCTCACCGCCCTCGCCACGGTGGCCTTCGACCTGATCCTGGCCGTGGAGATCGGGATCGCTTCCGCCGCGGTGCTGGCGCTCCGTCACGTGGCTCGAACCGCGCAGGTCACGCCGGTGGCGGTCGACGAGCTAGATCGGGATCAGGCTGGGTCGCTGCTCGACGAGGGCATCCTCACCTACCGGCTCGACGGCGCCCTGTTCTTCGGCGCCGCGCAGCGGTTCCTCACCGAGCTCACTGCCGTCAGCGACGCGAGGGTCGTCGTGCTCCGACTGCCCGACCTCCAGGTGCTCGACGCCACCGGAGCGCAGGCGCTCGGTGAGATCGTCGGCGAGCTGGAGCACCGGGGCATCACCGTGCTCCTGAAGGGCCCACGCCCGGAGCACCTGCGCGTCCTCGCCGCCACCGGTGCCCTCGACAGGCTGGCCCATGCGAACCACGTGTTCGCCGACCTCGACGCTGCGCTCGCCCACGCCCGAGTCCACGTCGAGCGTGTTCGCCACACCGTGCCGTCACCCACCGCCACCTGAGCCCAAACCCCGGTTCTCTGGCACCTGACGCGCGCCATG
>JBQTKH010000124.1:0-11264 GCA_052386335.1 Microthrixaceae bacterium | reverse complement strand
GGCCGAGCACACCGGCCACGAGTGCGGTGGCCAGAGCTTGACGGCCGACGGTCTCGGTGGGGTTGCCGCGGTGATCCATGGGATTGAGCCGGTCGGTGCCGCCGGGGTGGAGGCGGATGACCGGGAGGCCGTGCGCCCGGGCGAACGGGGTGTATTCGCCCTTGGGGTCGAGGATGGTGACCATCCGGCGGCGGCCGTAGACGGCGAGCTCCCGGCCGAGGAACGCTTTGACCAGAGCGGACTTCCCGGAGCCGATGTCGCCGGTGACGATCACGTTGGGGTTGGTCAGGACGCCGGTCCCGTAGAGCTCGAACGGGTCGAAGTACCAGCCGGAGCCGCCGCCGGTGACGTTCACCCCGATGTACGGGCCCCTCTCGCCGAGGCTCGTGTCGGTGTGGCATGGATAGACGCTGGCGAGGTGGGCCATCGTCGCCCGGTGCCGTTCGATCCGCAGCCCCGTCGCCGGCCGCCACAACGGGGGCCGCTCATCGACCGCCCCCGTGCCGGCCGGCTGGGCGTTCATGTCACGCGGCGAGCGAGGGCACGGCCTACAGGCAGCGACGCGACCCATCCGAGCTCGTGGCGGGCATCGAGGGGACGCAGGTCGAGCAGGCATTGGGCGGCCACCTGCTCGACGTCGGCGCAGGTGTCGTCGAGAGCGTCGAGATCCGCGGCGGTAACGTCGACAAGGCCGACGAACTGGAACTCGGCATGGCCCTGCGACAACTCGCGTTCGCGGGCCTCCACATCGGCGAGGCGCTTGCGCTCGCGGGCGTTGACCCGGAATCCCTTCTGGGTCTTCATGTCGGCGTCGGCTTCGCGGGCCATGACCTCACGATCCGCGGCACGTGCGGCGCGACCCATGGGGACGGGTTCCATAACGACGGTCACGGTCCGCACGGCGCGGGTGTCGGTCAGTAGGTCGCCCAGCCAGTCCGATCCGACCGGGAGTTGCGGCCATCCGGCGACCCGGTAGGAACGGTGGAAGGTGCCGTCTACACGGACGTGGCCCCTCTCCGCCTCGAGGACCATCGGCCCCCACTCCAACGCCCCCCGGTTCGCGGCGGCGGCCAGGGAGCGGGTCAGGGTGGCGATCTGCGCGGCCCGGCCCGGGTCGGACCGCACCCGCAGCGCGGCCGACAACTCGACGGGCGTGAGGGCTTCGTCGACGGTGAGCCCCGCGGCGTCGAGCCGATCGGCGAACAAGCGGACCTCCGCCCCCAGTGCGTCCAGCGCGGCGGTGAACCGCGAGGTGGCTCTGCGCCGGGCGCGGACGCGGCGTTGGTCGATCGTGACGGTGACGAGGATGTCGTGGGCGACGGTGACCGGCGCCTGCTGGTCGACCAGCGCGAGGTAGTCGGCGGTCGCCGGGTCGGCGGCGCGGCTCTCGACGCCGATCGAGGCGAGGAACTCGCGGTGGGCCTCGGAACCGACCGGGTGCGCCCACTCCTGCCACGTCGCGTTCGACACTGGCGAGCGCTCGCGCGCGAACGGGCTCAACGCGCCGCTCCACGCGACGAGCATCGCGTCCTGTTCGGTCGCGCTGGCGAGCGGGAACCCGTGGCCGTGGACCCGAAGTACCGCGGTGACCGTCCCGGCCCGGCGGTCACGCACGACCGCCATCCCCGCCCCCTCGCCGGTGTTGTCTTCTGGCACCTCGATGAGCTCGAGACCACGCAGTGGGCCGGGGAGCGCATGGTCGGTGTTGTCGCCCAGCAGCGGTGGGCGAAGCCATCGCCGCCGCCCGCACCGGCGGGCCACCCACAGCCGGGTGCCGGGCACCAGCGTCTCGGAGAGCGCCGCGCCCCGCCACTGACCAAACGCCACGACGCACCCGAGGACCGGGCCGGCAACGCCGACCACCGGGGGGATCGGTGTCTGGAGGACCGTCGCAAGGAACAGCACACCGGCGATCACCGGAATGGCCTGACGGGCCCCGAGCCCGAGCAACAACCCCGGCCGTTGCGAATCGCTGAACCGATAGGAGCGGGCCTCGCCGCTCACGGCTCGGCACCTTCGCTGTCGCTGGCCTCGCTGCGCCGATGCCGGCCGGGTGCCGCGCCCGCCACGGTCGACGCCGATGAACCGCCAGCCGTCCGCGACCGCGACGGACCCCCACTCGTCCCACCACCACCGGAACTCGCGGCGTCGGTGGCTGTGGCAGCGGTCGCTGGTGATTGGCCGGAGAACCCGGCCACACCACCGGCCCCGCCGCCGCCCGGGCCGCCGGCGCCAGGTACGCCGTTCTGGCCGGCGACGCTACGGGTCGCCGCCGAGGCTCCCGCGCTGGCGCCCAGGCTCTTGACCATCAGGGCGGTGTGCGCGGCGGTCGTGACCCCACGGGCCCAGCCGCCGGCGATGCCTGCGCCGACCATCGCTCCCTCCACGGTGGGCATCAGCTTGTAGAGCACCATCGGGGTGACCGCGGCGATCAGAAAGCACACGAACCCGGTCATCAACGTCCCGACCGCAGCTGCGCCGTCGTTGATGACCGCCGTGGAGCCGGGATCGCCGGCCGGGTGGGCGATCAACTTCACTGCCACCACCAGCGTGATGACGATCGCCAGCTTCGAGACCACCAGGGCCACCGTGAGATGTACGAGCTTGCGGGCCGACCCACGGAATAGGGGCAGGACGTTCGCTGACCACACGATCGGTGCCATCGCGGCGGCGACGTAGATGAGCGCGGACCGCATCATCAGAGCGACGACGAGGCCGATCAGGCCGATGAACCCGAACAGCAGACACAGCGGTCCGACGAAGGTGGAGCCGAGCGGCCCAGTCGTGGTGGCGACCACCACCATCCCCTCCAGCATCCGGACCAGGTCCGCCCGACCGACCTGCCAGACCATCGCCGACGTCTCGTCTGTCACGCCGATCAGCACGTCCAACACCGTCAACGTGAGCGCCGACGCGACGATCGCCCGGATCCCTTCCTTGACGGTGGCGCCGATCTGTTCGGGTCGCCCCGCGAGCGCGGCCTGCATCGCCGAGGCGAGCATCATCGCCACCGTCACCGCCAAGGCGATCAGGCCGATCTGGGCGGCGAGCTCGTTGCGGAACCAGCCGGCGGTGACCCGCGGTGTCGTGCCCGAATCGAGGACCGACCACACCCACTCGATCAACAAGGCGAGTCCGTTCGCGAGCCAGGTGTAGATGCCCTGGATCACCTTGTCCCACGCCCAGCCGACCGCGCCGCCCACGGCGTCGCCAACGAACCCGAACAGCGACCCGAGCCCTCCGATGGCCCAGTTGAACATCACGCACCTCCACCGGCGGGAGGCCACGAGACGACCTCAGCGATCTCCTCGACGCTGGACACGACCGAGTTGGCCGCCAGCGCCGGTGTCGGGCCCGGCCGGGTGTCCCATCCGTTGATCCGCCAGTCGTCGCTTTCCCAGGCCACCTCCACCGTCACGGTCCGCCACGCCTGCCGGGGAGCACCGACGCCGGGGACACCGACCAGGAGCACCGCCCACACCTCGACGACCGCCCGGTGCTCGCCGACGGAGGTGACCCGAGCGGTCAGGGGGATCTCGGACCACACCAACTCGGTTGGGGACACCCCCGCATCGCCCAGCTCGGCGGACAGCTCTGCCAGCTGACCCGACGACACCGACGCCAACGCCGGCCCGTAGCCCGACGTAGCGATCGAGCCGATGATGTCGGAGCGGGTGATGAACCCCGCAGTAGCGATCTCGCCGGTCAACGACACAACCGTCAGCGCCGCGGCACGTGCGCCCTCGGCATCGTGGCGCCAACCGTGCGGGATCCCGTCGACCACCTCGACCGGCCCCACCGGCGACACCAGTGCCGGGGCGTCAACCGCGACCGGGACAGCGGCATCCGGGTCGGTGGCCGATGAGCTGCATGCCCGCAACCCGATCGACCCTGCCGCGACCACGGCGATCGCTGCAACTGTGTACATCGTCGAGGACCGCATGGCTCACGTCGCGTTGTAGACGGTCATCGCGATCGAGTGCGCGAGCCCGGCGATCATTGCTGCGCCGATTCCGCCGAGGACCCATTTCTTCCCGGCCGAGGACGCTGAGTAGCTGGAACCGAAGTGCCCGACACCGGTCGCGACACCCCCGATCAACAATCCGGCTACCGCAGCCGCGATCGCCGCGAACTTCAACCAGCCCAACACCTGGGTGATGAGCGCTCCGCCGGGAAGCGTCGCGTCCGGCGCCGGGTCCGGCACCTGCGCCCACGCCGGGCTGGCGACGACAAGCACCGCAACCACCATCAGCCCGAGCCCGACCGCCACACGCAGCTTGTGTCTCGACACCGGCACACCTCCTCGTTCGCTCGGCACCCCGCGGGTGCGCTCCACGAACCAGGACCCACTCGCCGGTAGCGGTCGCGCAACCACGAACCCGCCCGAAGGTGGGAACAAGAGTGTGAAGCTCATCGCCGTCCCGATCGCCGCGCTCGTCGCCTCGCTCCTCGCGTTGCCAGCGCTGATGGCGACCGGCGACGCCCAGCTCCTCGGATGCACCGGCGCCGCCCAACTCGATGCCGTGCTGTCCACCATCCGAACCCTCGAGTCCGGCGGCGACTACGCCGCGCGCGCCTCAGGATCCTCAGCCTCGGGCGCCTACCAGTTCATCGACACCACCTGGGCCGGCTACGGCGGCTACCCACAAGCCTGGCAAGCGCCCCCTGCGGTCCAAGACGCCAAGGCGCTCGAACACGTCAGCGGCATCCTCGACGCGCACGACGGCGACGTCACTGTCGTACCGGTCATCTGGTATCTCGGGTACCTCCCCGCCCCAGGTTCCGAAACCTGGGACACCGTGCCCGCTGCGGGAGCGGGCAACCGGCTCACGCCACGCGAGTACCAAGCGCTCTGGCTCGCCGAGTACGACCGGCAACTCGCGCTCGCGCTCTCCGACGGCGAGCCCGGTAGCGGCTGTCTGTCCGGCGGATCCATCGCAGCGCTCAGCGACGGCTACGCCTACCCCGGGCCGCCCGAGATGTTCGCCACCGCTCCCGTCGACAGCCCGCACCACGATTACCCAGCCTGGGATTGGCCGATTCCGAGCGGCACGCCGATCTACGCGGTGCGTGGTGGCCGCGTCGCCGCCGTCCAGTACTGGCCCTACAACTGGTGGGACTACGGCTGCGGTACCAACGCCGCCGGCTGCTCCACCTGCGGGATCGGCGTCACGATCGAGGACGACACCGGCGTCCGGTGGACGTACTGCCACGGCGACGCCGCACACGTCCAACTCGGAGACATGGTCGTCGCCGGCGCGCAGATCCTCACGTCAGGCGACACCGGCCGATCCAGTGGCCCGCACCTCCACCTCCAGATCCGCACTCCGGACGGAGCGCTCCGCTGCCCTCAGCCACTCCTGCGTTCCATCCGCGACCAAGGCGCAGGGCTCGATCCGACCAATCTCCCGGTATCCGGCTGCGCGTACTAGCCAGCCGTCGGACGTGAGGACCCGTCACGCCGAGCGGAGGCAGCCAGGCACCTACGCCCGGAACGCTTCGGAACTAGACACCAGCGCGCGACTTGGCGACCGCGGGAGGGCCCGAGGTTGTGCGATTGCGCAACTCGTACGACACTGGGGGCCATGGCACCGGAGTCCCTTGGCCAGCGGATCAAGAAGGAGCGCCTCGCGCTCGGGATGACCCAGCGCGACCTTGCGGACGCGGTCGGGATCACGGTGCCATACATGTCCAAGATCGAGGCCGGCAAGGAGACACCGACCGAGGAGAAGATCCTGAAGGTCGCCGAGGTCCTCAGGCTCAACCCCGATGAGCTGATCCTGGCCGCGGGACGGATGCCCGCTGACGTGATGGACCGGCTAGCAGCCGATCCGACCAAGGGTCTCGCGTTCCTCAGGAAGATCAGGAAGTAGCGATGGCCCGGCCTACTCACCCGCGGAAGAACGACGCACACAGGGTCGTGGCCGACGAGGTGCTCCGCCGCCACGCCACCAAGGCTGGCAAGCCAATCGAGCTCCCGGTCCCAATCGAGTTGATCGTCGAGATCACCTACGAGCTGTCCATCGACTGGCACGACATCGACGAGCCCGCGGACCACAAGATCCTCGGCGCGCTATCGCCGTCCACCCGTACGATCGTCATGAACACCCGGCACTTGCCGATGTTTGAGCGGTGGGTCGGCCCCGAGCGGTTCACCCTCGCCCACGAGCTCGCGCACTGGCTCTATGACGCGGAGAATCCTGAGCAGGGGACGCTGGACCTCGGCGGCACGAACGAGATCTTCTGCCGGCGCGACGACACCACGAAGCTGGACGAAACGACCAAGCTCCGTGAGCAGAACGCCAACGCCTTGGCCGCGCATATCCTGCTGCCCGACGACCTCGTCCTCGCCCACAGCCTCGACGCGGTGCTCGCGGACTTCAGGGGCACCGCGCACGCCTGGGGCGTCTCCCAGCAGACGCTCCGGATCAAGCTCGAACGGCTCGGCGTCCTCGACGACGCCGACATCGACCAGCTCGGACATCTCTTCGACTGACGCTAGTTGCGCAAGTCCGCAACTCCGGCTACGTTGATGTTGCGCAGATGCGCAACTGTTCAACGAACGAAGGGAGGCCCGAAGTGGCCGATCGAAGAGTGACCAAGACCGGCAAGGACAACGACGGCGACATCACCTCGCTGTGCGGCGCCTGGGGCTCGGCGACGAAGGCGACCGCCATTTCCGACATCGAGAAGGGCACGCACACCTACTTCGTGCAGGACGTGCTCTCCCGGCGGGCGGACGTCCACGTGGTCAACGGGACCACCGGCAAGTACCTGCGGTCGGACCCGAACTCCGCCTGCTCCGACAACCTCGACAGCCTGCCCGACTGCTGAACCCGGGCCCCGACCCCTGAAAGGGGGTGATGATGGCCAAGACCCCCAAGCCGACGGTGAACAAGTCCGCGGTGTCCGGGCGGTTCGTCTCGGATCGCCAGGTCGCCCGCAGCCCGAAGACGACGTACAAGCAGACGGTCAAGAAGGGCAAGTAGCGCGGTCCCCTTGCGTCGATGCCGCCTCCTCCAGAGGTCTCGACGCGAGGGGAACGCGACCAACTCCGCGCAGCCGGGCACGGCAACCCGACCCGGAGGCCTTCTCTCCTCGCCTTGCCTTCGGCGAGCGCGCGTTCCTCAAGCGACTGTGCTCGGCCTGCCGCTGACGGATCTGGGTGATCACAACGACGTCGGGCGCGTCTTCAGGGTGAGTGGTCCCGCGCCGGCCGAAGGACGGTGGTCGCCGCCTACTCGGCCTTCTTCTCAGCGGGACGCTCGAAATCTGGCAGATGGGCACAGCAACAGTTAGATCGGCCGCATCGCTTGATCACGGCGCCACGCTCGACGAGACATCCACAGTCGGCGCAGTTGATCTCCATCTCCTCGATGATGCTCGATCCTGCGTTCGGCTGTCAGGGTGGGTGCGGCCACTGGTCCGACAACCGTAGAAAGGCCGCCGTCTACTGTTGCTGGGAGCGCTCCACCATTCGTCTCCGGTCGTCGTGTCGTGGAGCCACGGCAGCATGGAGGACCTCATGCGTATCGACGACCCCGCCCTGTACAACCCGTTCGGCTGGCGTGTAGCCGAGATCGCCGACCCTGCCACCGACGAGGCTCGTCGCCGCGAGCTGCTCGAGAGCCTGGTGATCAGTGAGGCCGAGGAGTTGATGCTCGGGCGACGTCACGTGACGATCGTCCACGGCGACCCCGACGACTTGGCCGACAGCGTCTACCTCACCGAGTTCTACGACACCATCGCGGGGCTCGCGTCGGCGGCGGACTGGACGAGGGTGCGCGGGACCTCTGACTACGTGACCGTTACGTTCGCCGGCTCGAACGCCGAGCAGATGGTCGCGCTCGTGGAGTTGGCGGCCGAGCGCGCGAACCCCGGGTGGTGGAAGGTCACCGAGAGCCCGTACCCGAACCTGACCTGAGCGCGCGCAATACAACCGAACGAGACGCGCCGGTCAGCGGCGGACCGGCCGGACAAGGTCTTCGTAGAGCGCCGTGGTCGACGGCGACGGTTCGGTCTCGAGGTCGGCGAGGTAGGTGACGAGCTCCTCGTACGCAGCGCTCACGCCGGGGAGGTTGCCGCCACGGTGCTCGACGCGCATCCGGCATCGGTAGAGCTCCTCGTTGCCGGGCAGGCCGCGCAGCCCGCGCACGATCGCGTCACGGGCCACGTCTACGAGCTCGGCGTCGAGCGCGAGTTCGACGAGCCGTTCGGTGGCGTGCTCGATCAGCGTGCAGGCTTCGGCGACGTCCTGGTCGCGGTGGGCCCAGTCGTAGCCGGCGGCGTCGAACGGCGGGCCGACGACCAGCTCCAACCCTTCGCGCAGCAGCCCGATTGCTTCGGACGACGGCGCCTGCCGGGCCTGCTCGACAAGGCGGTGCAACAGGGTGAGGTCGGTCACGACGTGTAGCGCGACTCGCAGTGTGCCCCGAGCGCGGTCCGCGGAGGGCATCACCGGTGTTCCGTCAGGGAGGTCGCCGAGCGCCTTGCGGGTGGCGCCGATGACGTTCCACACCGTCTTGGCCTCGACCGGTTTGCCGCCCCACAACGCATCCTGCGCCGCGCTCGCCGCCACCGGGCGACGGCGACACGCGAGCAGCACGGTCAGGATGAGCTCTCGACGGCCAAGGTTGGGGCGGTCCGGCACTCCTGGTGTGCCGAGCACCCGTACGAGCAGCGCCGGCTCTATGGCGTCGCCGCCGGGGTCGGCCGGGAACAGTTCAGCGGCGTCGGTGTCGTCAGTGTCGGGCACCCAGTGGTTGTCGACCTGTTCGCCGGCTTCGTCGCCGCTGCCGTTGTGCGACCGGTGACCGTTCGTCGAGAACGCCCCGATGACCGCGCCGTCGCCGAGCCGGTCGTCGGGGATGTGCTGGTGCCCGTCGTCGGATATCGCCGGCGGAGCGTCGAGCGCGTCGAGCAGGGCATCGAGTGCGGTAGCGCTGTCGGCTGGGAGGGCGGCGGGGGTGAACACGATGCCGAGGGGCTCGATGCGGGCGGTTCCGTCGTCGCGCAGCTCGATGTGGGCCGGGGCCGTTCCTGCGTTACCGGCTGCGATCACGGCAACACCGCGGCGGGCTGGAGCGGCGTGCAGCAGCCGTTCCGCGTCGGCCGTGGCGAGCGGGTGTGCGATGACGACGGTGGCTTCGATCGGTGTCGTGGAGCCGCTGCGGGCGGCGAAGGTCCCGTCGAGCTTGGCGACGTCGAGTGCGTCGGTGACCGACTGGCGAACTCCGTCGAGGCGGCGTAGCGCATCGTCGAGATCGGTGGTGCCGAGCCGGTCGAGTCGTTCGACGCCCGGGTCGAAGCCGACGACGTGCACGTAGGCGTCTGCGAGGTCCTGGCCGGCGGCCAGCTCGAGTGCGACGGAGCGCAGGAACGCGTCGACCCGGGCGTCGGTTCCTGACACCGTGATGGCCCCGTACGCCTCAAGGTCGATCATGAGCTGGCGGCCCTCACGGTGGCCGATGGTGACCAGCGCCGGGATTGCGGCGGGCAGCGCGTCGATGGGTACCGGGGCGTCGGGGTCATACGCGAGTCGCCAGGCCCACCCGCCGTCAGCCACCGTCCAGGCCCCAGGTGCGTCGGGCTGCGGGCTGTCCCAGAGGAGCTCGACCCCGGCGGTGTCGCTGAGCTCGACCGCGACCGGCGCGCCGGTCACAGTCCGCCGGTCCAGGTGCCCGACGAGTTGGGCGAGGTGTTGGCCCGCCCACCGCGCCAGGGGCACGTCGGCCGCGGCCACGACCGCATCCTCGATCTGGCCGTTCCCGGTCGAGACCGCGGCGAGTGCGCGTGCGCCCCGCGTCCCTTGGCGTCGTCGGAGGAACCGGATGCGCAACGCGAGTCCGCTCGCCAGCACGACTGCGCCGGCAACGCCTGCGAGCGTCGGAGCAAGCGGGACCGAGTCGCCCTCGGACCGGCCCGACTCGCTGTCGACCCGGGCGGGTGCGTCGATCAGCGGCGCCGCCGGCGTCGATGTCGTACTGGAAGCCGACGTCGGGACCGCGGCCGGGACCGTCGTCGGTGTCGCGTCCGGTGTCGGCGCTTCGGTGGTGGGAACCGGCGCCGGGTCGGCGTCCTCAGGGCTCGCTGCCGGTGCCTCCGGCGGCAGTTGCGGATCCGGCGCACCGTCGGGCAGCCGTAGGTCCCAGCCCGGGAGGATCAGGTCCGGGTCGGTCAGCTGCCGGCCGTCGGGCTGGACGACGTCTCGGTTCGCCTCGAAGATCTCGGGGTAGCGGTCCGCGTCACCGAGATCGTCGTCGGCGATCTCCCACAGGGTGTCGCCGCGTACGACGGTGTGAACATCCTCCTCCGGTCCAGCCGTCGTGGCGGACTGCGCGGCGTCGGCCGTCGGGGTGTTGTCGGCGGGGAGCCGTAGCTGCCATCCGGCGCGGATGACCTGGGGGTCCACCCAGGTCCGACCGTCGGGTTGCACGACGGCACGATTCGTCTCCCACAGCTCGCGCCACCTCATCCCGTCACCGAGGTGGGTCTCCGCGATCGACCACGCGTTGTCGCCGACGCCGACGGTGATCAGCGCGGCGGCGGGTGCGCGCTGTCCCCGCCCGCTCTTCTCGCCCGCTGGCTCCGTGACAACGGGGCCACCGAGGGGTGCGTCGTGGACCGATGTCGCGACCGCAAGGTCCGAGACCTGCGAGACGGGGCGCAGGCCGGCGGTCGCCGGGGGTGGGCTGTGCTGGATCGTCAACGCGATGACCGCCGAGGCGACGAGCCCACGCGCCGAGCGCTGCACCGGACCGACGAAGGCCAGCCGTGGGGCCTGGATGCCACGAACCGAGGCGGAGGCTTCAACGACGACCGACACGGTGAAGACGAGCCACACAAGCCACGCCGCCACAGTCAGGACGGCGAACACGGCGCTGTCGGACACGACCGCGTCGCCGAGGTCACGTAGTTGGTCGCCGCTCGGTACCCCGTCGATGGGCCAGCGCCCGAATCGCAGAAGCGCCCACGGCACCGCGCCGACGAGGCCGCTGAGGACGACGAGCGCGATGAGCCCCCGGAGCCGGCTCATGGAGTCTCGACCTTCACTGCTTCGACGGTGGCGGTGGCGTCGAAGGTGACGGTGTCGCCGCCGACGAGCCGGAGCATCTGGAGCTGCGCTTCGGTCGTGACCGTCACCGTGACCGTGTCGTCGATGACCCGCGCGGTGCCGGTGACCCCGCTGGCGGCGAGGTAGTCCTGAACCGCTCGTTCGGCGGCGATGGGATCGAGCACAGTGAGACCCTCGACGGCAGCATCAG
>JBQTKH010000123.1:0-7896 GCA_052386335.1 Microthrixaceae bacterium | reverse complement strand
CTGCTGCGGTCGAGACCGTCAGGATGGGCGCTCCTGGAAGGACAGTCAGGAGTCGTTGCGCTGCGGAGTTGGCCCGAACGCGGCCGAGCCGCTCCTGCCAAGCCTTGGCTAGGGCCTGAACGCGATCTTCGAAGACCGTGACGTCGTCGACGGCCCGCTTACATGCACCGGCGAAGGTCGCGAGCCACTCGTTGAGGCCCTGATGAGCAGCTTTGGACGTTGCTGCTCCCCGGTAGCGAGTGTTGGTGAGCCCCTGGATGTAGTCCTTCGAGCGGGTCGCCAACACGAGTGAGATCGGTGGGACGACGCGAGAGGCGAGCCCCCGACGTCGTAGCACGACGTGGATGAGCGCGCGTCCCACTCGGCCATTGCCGTCGGCGAAGGGGTGGATCGTCTCGAACTGCGCGTGCTCGATCGCGGCCTGCGTCAGTGGCGAGAGCAGGTCGTCGCTCAGGAAGGCGACGAGATCGTCGAGAAGGTCGCTGACGAGCTCGGGTGGAGGCGGCACGAACGCCGCGCTGCACGGGTTGTAGCTGCTACCTCCTATCCAGTTCTGCTCGTTACGCACCTGGCCGGCGATGCCACGGTGATCGGTGTGAGCGAGCAGCCGGCGGTGGGCTTCCAACAGAAAGTCGCGGGTGATCGGCTGACCACTCGCGGCGTCGCTTGTCGCCCACGCCATTGATTCGACGTTGCCGAGCACTTCGGCGGCGGTGACATCGCGGGGATCTTCGCCGAGCTGGCTGGCCGCTTCGGCGCGCAGGAGGCGGCGCGGACCGACCTCGAGGCCCTCGATCTTCGACGATGCCACCGCTTCGGCGCGCAGGAGCAGCCGAGCTAGCGCCTCGGTGTCGGCGAGGCCGCCGTGGCGGGCGTTGAGCTCCACGATCGCAGCCTCGGCCTCGCCGATGTCGGCTGCGACGTCGGCATCGAGCGCGATCTGCCGCTCGGCGAGCGGATCCGGGACGTAGGCGTCGTACTGGCACGACCGGCGATCGCGTCGGGGCAGGCCCGATGTGATGCTCGAGCGCCAAGTCCGGCGGACAAACCTTGCCACGATCCCTCCTTCTTCAGGGTTATATCCTAACCCTGAACAGGGAGAGGCTGTGGTCAGGCTTCTGGAGTCGCCCCGACTGCAACCATTTTGCAACCCAAATGGTTGCAACGCCCTGGATCCGACCGGACGCGGTGGACCCTCGGGCTCGCGAAGCCGCAGGTCAGCGCGCGTACGCGCGAATTGCAGCACTCGCTGGACCCCGCCCCGCGTGACTCATAACCCGAAGGTCGGAGGTTCAAATCCTCCCCCCGCCACCATTTGCCCCGGTCAGGGGCCTCGCTGACCGGGGCTTCTACCGTGTCAGGCCGACTTCTTCCGGCGCTTCTCTCGGCCCTCTACCGTCGACTCGGCACTCGGTAGAAGGGCGCGAGCGATGAGCTGTTCGAACAGTCTGGCGGCGGCGGCTTGCATGCCGGGCAGCACATGCTGGTAGGTGTCGATGGTGAACGAGGCCTTGGCGTGTCCGAGCCGCTCGCTGACGACCTTCACCGGTACCCCGGCTTTGATGAGCAACGTGCCATGGGTGTGGCGAACGTCGTGGAGGCGGATCGGCGGGACGCCGGCGCGGGCGACGATCCTCTCGAACGCCTGGGAGATCGAGTGCGGGTGGATCGGTTCGCGTGCTGCGTCGGCGAACACGCAGCCCGGAGCCTCGACGCCGACGACACGTTGTTCGGTGTGCTGCCAATCGCGCCAGGCGGTGAGGACGGCGACGGTGGTGGGGTCGAGGTCGATGCGCCTCCGCGCGTTGTCGGTCTTGCCGCGTGACTCGTGCAGCTCGTAGCCGACGGCGACCAGCCCTCGGTTCACCGACAGCATGGCGGTCCGCAGGTCGATGTCGTCCCAGCGGAGCCCGAGGAGCACGCTTCGCCGCACTCCGGTGAAGGCGAGGACCCAGAACGCGGGGAACAGCCGGTGCCCGGCGGCGGCCCGCAGGAAGCCTGCGCTAGGCGCTCGTGGCCAGCACGAGCTTCTTGCCGGGCAGCCAGCGCGTAGTCACGTAGGCGCCAACGGTGAGCGACCGGGCCACGTCGTTGCGGCCGTTGACCTTCGCCGCCAGCCGCGCCGCGAGCCGTTCGGCATCGGCGCGTTCGGTGCCGGCGGGATGCCAGCTGCGTCGCTCTCGGCCGGTGACCGGGTCGAGTCCTTCGTAGATGACGGCGTACCAGCGCTCGCCCTTCGTGGCGACGTATCCCTTCATGGCTGTCCTCCTTCCGGGCCGCGGGGGTCGCGGCCCGGTAGAAGGATCGGTAGAAGATTGGCTCTACCGATGTATCGGGCCGAGCCCCGGGGCAGCCAAGCGGTCGAGATGGCGTAGCACGGGGCGACCCGGTGCTCCTTTGCTCAGGTCTGCAAGGCGCGTTCGATGTCGCTCACTCGGCGATACAGGCGTCGCCCGTCGAGGGGAAGGAAGCCGTGATGCCGGTAGAAGGCGGCGGCTCGGTCGTCGATCGAGTCGACCACGACGGCTCGGGCGCCGTAGTGGCGAGCTCCCGCGACCGCCCGGATGAGCGCGTCCTGCAGCAGATCTGCCCCCAGGCCTGAGCCTTGCTCGGCGCGGTCGAGCGCGAGCCGGGCGAGGAGCAGGACCGGCACCGGGTCGGGTTGGCCGCGACCGAGGCGGGACGGTGCGACCATGCGCTGCACGGCTCCCATCGCCAAGGCGTAGTAGCCGACGACCTGCACGCCCCTGCACAGCACCCAGGTAGCGGCGGTCCCGGCGGCGGCTGCCACTGCCGCCGTGTGCCGGAGCCAGTCGTCGAGCGCGACCACACCGCTGTCGAACCGGCTGGTGTCGTGTCGCCCGGGATCGAGCAGCTCGACCGGCCTCAGCGCCGGTGCGCTCAACGCGGGATGCGGCTGTTGCGCTCGAACAGGCGGACGAGCTCGGGCACGACCTCGGCGGGTTCGTCGAGCGCGCCGACGAAGCGGCGGAAGGCGGCGTCGGACAGCTCGATGGTGTTTGCCCGCTCCAGGAGTTCGTGGGCTCGTTCGACCGCGCTGGAAAGCACGAATCCGGAGACGCTCTGGCCGGTGAGCGCGGCCGCGTCGCGCAGGGCGCGCTCCTGCTCGGAGCTGAGACGGAAGTTGAGCCTCCCGGTGAGCGTCTCGGACATGTACGTATCCTACACGTACATGCCCCCGTCTGGTGTCCGCCGACTCACGTAGCCGTTCAGGACAGCTCAGACCATTCGGGCCAGTAGTGGTCGGCTGCCTCCGGTGGTAGGGCGACGGCGAGCCGGGCGGATTCGTTGACCACCTCGTCGGCGAGCTCGCTCAGGGCGTCGGGCCTGGCGTAGGCGACGACGGTGCCGTCTTCGGGCTCTCGGGCCTGGTACAGGCCTGCGACGACCCCGGTCGCGACGACGGCCGCGGCGGCCATCAAACCGAGGCCGGCTCGTCGACGCAGGTCGATCATGAACGGATCGACCGCTTCGCTGACCAGCTCCCAGGCGGCCTCGCTCTCGTGGACATAGCCACGACCGCGAATCCGACCCGAACGGTTGGCGAGGTCTTCGAGCGGGATGGATTCGAGTACCCGGGCAACGTCGCCGGCAACGCGCTCGACGGTGACCGCCTCGAGTAGGCGCCGCGCGGCCTGATCGGCTTCGGGGCGCAGGTCCGGGTGGGCGTCGAGCAACTCGGTGAGCACGTTTGCGTGCTCACCACCCGTGAGTGCGTCGAGTGCAGGTGTGTTGGGGCGACGAGCCGGCACTGTCCGCCTCCTACTTCACGACTCGGAGGTCCGTCTGGCGGTCGTCGAGGCGGACGCCGGTGAGTTCGAGGCAACGGTCTCGAAGGTGGTCGCGGTGCATGCCGGGCTGATCAGCGGCGGTGAACACGTCGACCGCCAGCTCGGTTCGACCGGCGGCGACGGCGGATTCGGCGAGCGCGACGATCGGCATCCAGTGATCTGAACCGAGCCGGCGAGCGGCATCGGCGTAGCGGGTGTAGCGGCGCCCGGCGATGTGCAACCACGCGACGAGCACGAGGGCCTCGTCGGCTTGGTAGTCCTGATAGGCGGCGCGCCACTCGTCGGCCAGCCCGAGGAGGACCGTCTCGATCATGTCGGCTTGCCCGGCAGGTACATGCCGGAACGGCAGTGTCTCGTGCTGGTAGGTGAGGGCATAGACCTCCGACACCAAGAGCTCGCACAGGTCCTGCCAGTAGTGCCCGGGTTCCATGGCGGTGGCGGCCCAGTCGATGCCCAGGTAGGTGCGGAAGGCGTCGAGGCGGAGCTCGCCGATGTTGCCGTAGGAGTCGTCGCCCCGTTCGGCGAGCTCGACACCGACGGTGTGGAACGCCCGGTACAGCGCGAGCCGGTCAGCCGCGCCACGGCGGGGACCGTCGTAGCGGGCGAGGCGCTCCCGCAGCTGGCGGGTGACGGCGAAGCTGCGTCCTTTGGAAACGTGGGTGGCTGACCTGCGGCCAGCGAGCTTCTCGTGCCAGCGGTCGGGGTTGACCGGGAATTGGCCCCAGTGCCCGTAGCGCGCCCGTCGGTCCAGTTGCACCCGCGGCGTGTCGCGCATGTCTTCGGTCATGGCGCGCCCTTCGAGGGCCTGGTCGAGGACGTTGCGTCGCGCCTTGGCCAGCGTCGCCTTGTCTCCCTCCTCGGGGGCGGCGAGGTCGGCCGCGTCGACGCCCGCTACCGCCATGCGGGCTCGCTGGTCGGCGAGGTGGCTGAGCTTGGCCTCGACGTCGTCGCGACCGTGCAGCGACGAGCGCAGCCGCCCCACGAGTTCGTGTTCGAGCGCCTCGAGGTCGCCGGCGAAAGCGGTGACGGCTACGAGCGCGAACCACCGGTCGAAATGGCACCACTTCGCCCCGGCGACCGTCGCCCACGGTTCGAGCCCGAAGATCGGCGGCTGCCGACCGGGCCCGGTCATGTGCGTGTCCAGCGTTTGCGAGCACGCACCGGTTCGAGGCAGGCGAGCCCGTTGAGCGACCCGGTGGGATCGAGCCACACCCGTGCCGTGAACATCGCCGCCGCGTCGTCCCAGCGACGCTGCCGCCACGCGCACAGCGCGAGACCGTGCAGGCAGCGGAGGAAGGGCCGGTTGTCGACCATCCCCCACGACAGCACCCCGCCGAACCTGTCGGGAAACGATGCCTCGCCGACGGCCACGCCGGTCTCGTAGAACTCGGCTGCGGGGCCGGGTCCCCGCGTGTCGAAGGCAACGAGCCCGAGATGACCCCAGGCATCCACACACCGGTCGTCGACTGCGAGCAGGCCCTCGAGGAGACGGATGGCTTCGCGGTGACGGCCGGCACGGTGCAGGTCGGCGGCGTCGACGATCGGGTCGATGTCCCAGTCGTCGGGCTCCACGCCCGGCAGGATCTGCTCCATCTCGAAGCACGGCCGCACCCCGGCGGCGATCACCTCCTGCCACAGCGGGTGTCGCGAGTCGCCGGGCTCACCCCAGCGCTCCTCGGCTGGATCCCAATCGCCCATCGGGTTCAGCGCCAACGGCGTCGCGACGTCGACATCGACCGATGAGAACCGCGGGTACACCCATCCGGCGGTGCTCTCGGATTCGGCGAAGATGAGCGGGGCGGCGCCGGACCAGCGCCGGTACGCATCGAGAAGCTGTCGAGTGTTGAGCGGCAACGGGCCGGTCGCGGTGACATCGAGCAACGAGACCGTGTGGTGCTCATCCCCGCGGCAGCACACAGCGACCAAGCCATGGCGTTCGTCGCCATCGGAGTCCACCGCGGTGATCTCCACCTCGACGCCGACGACACGACCACGGAACGGGAAGCGGGCGCCGTCCTCGAACGCCTGGCAGAACGACGACAGCTGCTCGTACTCGCCGTAGGCGTCGACGATGACTTCCTCGATCAACTCGTCGATCGCGTCGTCCATGGCAAGACGCTACGCGGAGGATGCCGTCCAGTGGGGCACGACCCGGCGCCTTGTCAACGGATTGTCAACACTCCCTGCACCCACGCGCGCAGATTCGTGCCCACCTGAGCGCACCAGCGGCCGGCCGAAACCCCGCGTGACCAGGTCCTACGCGTGCGTGCACCCACTAGCACCCACAGTGTCGCCCGACGACCCGGAACCTCATAACCCGAAGGTCGGAGGTTCAAATCCTCCCCCCGCCACCCACGAGAGCGCAGTTCCGGGGCCCTCCTTGGCGGAGGGCCCCGGCGCGTCGAGACTCATGCCCTGAGTCGAGGAGGGCCCCACCATGCGGATGTGGCGGAGGATGGAGTGGTTCGTCCCGGTGGGGCTCGCAGTGATCGCGCTCGTGGTCCCGGTACCCGCCTCGGCGGGACCCGCGAACGACGGCCAGCTCCCCACGTCGGTGGCGCCTCCACCAGCGGGGAACGGCGTCCCGTTGGCGTCGGCAACCGTCGCCGGCGCTCCCGACGCAGTTGATCTGGCCGCGCAGGGCTATGTCGAGGAGGAGTTCATCGTCGCCGGGACGGCGAACGTCTACCGCTACGGCGCGGACCGCGCTGTCGAGGTGGACCGCGAAGGCGTGCCGTACGCCACGCGGATCCTCATCCGTCGACCGGAGTCTCCTCGGCGGTTCAGCGGCAATGTGCACGTGGAGACGAGCCATCCCCAGCTCGGCGTCAACGTGGTGTGGTCGCAGACGTTCGAGTACCTCCTCGCGAACGGCGATGCGTACGTCTCCATCACGACCCGTCGGACGAACAATGGGTTCTCGGCCATCGAAGGGCTGAAGGCCTTCGACCCGGTCCGCTATGCGCCGCTCGACTTCACCGAGGACGGTTTGAACTGGGACATCATCGGCCAGGTCGGGCGACTCCTCAAGACAGAGACGGCGGACAACCCGTTGCGCGACTTCGACGTCGAGCGCCTGTACGCCTCAGGGTGGTCGGGCGGCGGCGCGCTGCTCTTGCTGTACATCTCGGACGGCTTCCACGACCGGGCGCGCATGCCCGACGGCGCGCCCGTCTTCGACGGCTATCTCGTCGGTGAGCCCAGCGGATACCCGCGCATCAACTCGACGGCACCCGAGCTCCCGGAGAGTGACGAACGTCAACCGGTCCAGCCGCGCGACGTCCCGGCCATCTCGCTGCACACCCGTCCCCAAGAGGAGTTCCGGCGCCGACCCGACGGCGACCGGCGGAACGACCGTTACCGCGTCTACGAGGTCGCCGGCGCTGCCCACGCAGACGTCCGGGCGATAGGAGTCGGTGACGTGGGCTGCACCTACGAGATCAGCCGGTTCCCCATGCATCACCTCTTCAAGTCGACCCTGGAACGCCTCGATGCCTGGGCGGCGGGGGACGAGACCCCACCGCGCTCGAAACGGCTCACGCTCGAGGGCGACGGCTCGGCGAAGCTCGACGACAACGGCAACCCACTTGGCGGCGTTCGCACGACCTACACCGAGGTCCCGACGGCGCGGTACGTCGCGGAGAACCCCGGTGGAGCCGCCTGCGAGAGATTCGGTGGAGGCCAGGAGCCCTTCCCACCGGAGCAGCTGGCGTCGCTCTACGAGAGTCACGACGACTACGTGCGCAAGGTCACCCGCCTGGCGAAGCGGCTCGAGCGCGACGGGTGGCTGCTGCCCGCCGACGCCCGTGCCGTCCGGGACGAAGCGGCCGGCTCCGACATCCCGTAGGTCCGCCACATCGGCGGCGCTAACGTCATCCCGGAGGCACGCATGGCCCGACACGGCGCGGACGTCGATCGCAGCGAAGAGTGGGCGCAACTGCGGGCCCGTCATCTCGAGCCGGCCGAGCAGCGCCCGCCGTCGTCCGCGCGTGGCGTGCACCATCTCGCCTTGCTCTCGAGCGACGTCGAACGGACCATTGCCTTCTACCAGGATCTCCTCGAGTTCCCGCTCACCGAGCTGTTC
>JBQTKH010000122.1:0-7690 GCA_052386335.1 Microthrixaceae bacterium | reverse complement strand
AGCACCTGCTTGCGGGCATGTGGGGCGAACCTGACGGCGTCGCGGCCAAGGCGCTCGACGCAAGTGGAGTCACACGAGACGGGGTGATCGCAGCGATCGACAAGCGGGTCGAGCGCGGGCATCAGGGCCTAGGCGGATTTACCCCAAGGGCGTGGGTTGCCATCGAGAACGGGACCAGGATCGCCCGCGAGCTCGGTCACGACTACGTCGGCACGGAGCACCTGTTGTTGTCGATGATGACCGGCGTCGGCGGCTACGCCGAGGAGATCCTGACCGAGGCCGGGGTGTCCGTCGATCAGATTCGTGCCTTCGTCATCAAGACCCTCATCGGATACCCCCGCAAGGTTTGATCGCCAGCATCGTCATAAGCAGCTCGGCCGCGCGATCGCCCTGACAGGTCCCGGCCCGCGGGACAACCGCTCGGCGCCTACTCGGCGGAGAGTGTCGTCGGCGGGTAACGGGACGAGCGTTCCTGGGACTCTATGGGCGTGCAGGAACCGCCGGACTGGATCGCAGTGGTCGAGGCGGCTCGTGCTGGTGACGAGCACGCGCGGGCGGCGGTGCTCGCTCGCTTCACACCTCTGCTTCGAGCCACTGCCAGTCGGCTCATCGAGGCCGATCGAGTCGACGACGTTGTCCAGGAGAGCCTGGTCGCCGCCTTGCGGTCGCTGCCGGACTTGCGAACGCCAGAGGCGTTCCCGTCCTTGCTGCGGCTGATCGTCCGCAAACAGGCCAGCCGACTCCGCAGTCACAGCGGCGAGGTCACACTCGACAACGTCGACGGAGTCGACCGCCACGAGACCGACCCGGCCGACCAGGTCGAGCGCCGCGACGTCGCGACGGTCCTACGGGTGGCTCTTGGCGCGATGAGCGACCAGGACCGCCGACTGCTTGAACTCCGCTACCTGGCCGGCTGGACCAATGACGAGCTCGCCCACCTGCTCGGTGTCACCAACGGAACGATCCGAAAGCGCCTCCACGACGCCCGACGTCGACTCCGCCCCCATGTCGAACACCTGAACCCCAAGGAGCACACCATGACGAACTACCGCCGCTACCTCAACGCCGTCCACGACGCGAGCATCACCATCCCCGCAGCCCCGTCCCTGAGGCCAGCGGGACAAGAACCGACCGTGACCGGGCTCAAGGTGATCGACACCATGGCCCCGATCCGCCGCGGCGGCACTATCGAGATGGTCGGACCAGCAGGTACCGGCCACCTCGTGGTCGCCCTCGAACTTGTCTATCGAATCGGCCGCACCGAACGCGACGTGGCTTGCGTTGCCGTCGGCCGCGCCGGGGCCGCCATCGGCTCACAAGCGGACCTCGGATGCATCGTCACCGAGGAAGGCATGCCCGGACCCAGCGCCGCCATCCTGACCGCCACCCCTGAAGTAACCGCCCACGCGTTCGCCGCCGCGGCCCACCTCTCCGCCGGACTCGCAGCAGCCGGACTCGACGTCATCCTCGTCGTCGACCAGCCATCCCTCGAACAACTGAACCCCGCAGCGCTTATGGCCGCCGCTGGCCTCGCCGACGAGGGATCGGTCACCGTGATCGCCGTCCGAGCCCTCGACCGAGCCGCCGACACGCCATCACCGTTCGGCCTCGACACCACCCTCGTGTTCTCCATCGAGCAGTTCGCACTCGGGATCTTCCCCGCCATTGACCCCACGCTCAGCACCTCGACCTTCGACATCACCGACGCAGGTCAGACGATCCGGCAACGCCTGACCGAAGCATCGAAGCTTCGAGCCTGGTTCAACCAGCCACTCTTCGTCGCCCAGGACTACACCGGCGATCGCGGCACCTGGCTCGACCCCGAGACCGTCCAAGCCGAACTCGCCGACCTCACACGCTGAGAGCGTTGAGGACACCGGATCCTCGGTTCTTGCTGATCGCAGTCTCGCGATCAGCGCCGGTCACCTCTTGCTGGTAGGACAGCCCCATGGGACCACTCCAGGCAGGCGATGTGGTCGTGCGGCGAGACGCACCGCGGGCGTGTGTGGTCGGCGACCCCGATGGTGGTCGTTGACGATGGCCCCGACGAGCTGGTGGCTGTCCGCGTGCCCGGGTCCGTTTGGACGGCAGCGGCCGGTTACCCCGGCTTCGAGCGTCAGGTCGAGGGTCTGACGACAGGTGAGTGGGAGATGGACCAGTACCCGTGGGAGCGAACCTACGCGCTGAGCCGGGTCCGGCCGGGCCGGCCCTACAACCTGATCCAGTTCTTGGACGCCGAGACGGCTGCGTTCGTCTGCTGGTACGTCAACTTTGAGCGACCCGCCCTCCGCCATCGTGATGGTCGCTCGTATGACACCCTCGACCTGATGCTGGACCTCGTCGTTCTTCCGACGAGGAAGACGATCTGGAAGGACACTGACCACTGGACCTGGGCGTGTGGGAGCGGCGTGTTCACGGAGCACGACATCGCATGCGTCGAGGCGGTGCGAGCAGAGATCGCCGCCAGCGCCGAAGCTGGTCAGGGGGACTTCGATGGCACGTGGACGACTTGGAGCCCACCCGACAAGCTGACGCCACCCACGCTGCCCGCTGACTGGAACCGAACGACACCCGGCGCCTGACCCATGAACCCGAAGTGCCGGCAACGGGCACGAGACATCCAGTGAGCCGATCAACGGATCGTGGGCCGTCCAACGCAACAGGGCGGCGCTTCTTGATCGGTGGGGGAATGCGCCATCAGCGGAGGCCGGCCAGGAACGAGACTGCCCGGATGGACCTCCACGCCCTCGTGAACGAGTGGTGGGCCGACGTGTTCGACGTGAGCGTCTCTGAGCTGCTGCGCCCCGGCGTGCAGATCGCCGTCGATCCGCCCGGCCTCTCCGGCTATCGAGGCATCTACATGCTGCGCCTCGACAACAGCTGCATCGTGGGCACGCCAGCGGATCTTGCCGATCGTGTCCGCGATTCGCTCGACGGTCGAGACGCTGCGGATGACGTCTTCAACCGCTCGACGGCTGCCACATTTCGTCCGGCCGGATCAGCACGGGTGTCGGGGCCATCGTGGCACGGCTACCTCGCCCGAGAGGACGCCCCAATGACCTCGCCCACGGAGGTCCGGCGCCTTGATCAGGCCGACGGCCGCATCATGGACGACCTCCGGAGGCTCGTCGGAGACGACGAGTGGGCGGAGGGCGGGTTCGTTCCAATCCCTGACGTCTTGTGGGGCATCGAGGACGACGAAGGGCTCGCAGCCGCAGGCAACATGACTGACTTCAGAGGGCAAGCCGCCGACGTTGGGCTTGCGACCAGGCCGAACGCACGCGGCAGGGGTCTCGCGACGGCCGTCGCTAAAGCGATGTGCTGCTTTGCGCCCGCAGAGGTCGACATTCTCCGGTATCGAGCGCTCGAGGGAAACCTGGCTTCGCTCCGGGTTGCGCAGGGCCTGGGATTCACGGGACACGGATCGAACATCGCCGTGCGGATCGAAGGCTGACCCCGCCGCACAGATCAGCCGCTCAAGAATTCCCCCACCATCCTCATCGGCGACGAAACTATCGGCGCGTCTGGAACGCCTAGGGCGTCTTGAGCCCTGGCTCAAATCGCCGCGGAGGGCGCCAGGCGTGTCGCTTCAGGAACTGGATGATCTCTTCGACCATGTCGTTGGGCTCCGTCCCGTGGTCACCTTCCCAGAGCATTAGGCGCTTTCGGCCCGTCGGGAACGCGTCGAACAGTTCGAGAGCGCAGTCCGGTGGGAAGAGGTCATCGCTGATGGTGTTCACCATTAGCACCTCGCATTCGTGAAGGCGGCGAGCGGCAGCCATGTGCGGGGTGTCCGAACCGGAGTCACGGACGCTGTCGAGTGCGAACTTCGGTACTCCGGCCATGCCGAACACGGCGGCACGCAGGGTTGGGATGGCCGCGGCAGTGATAGTTCCGTGCATGGCGCCCATGGAGAAGCCGACGTAGGCGGCGGCTGGACCGAGACCCAGCGACGTGATCACCGATACCCAGTCGTTTGCGGCCTGTTCGCCGCCTGCCACAATTGCCTCCTCAATCGCCCGGCGATCGGCCTCGGGGTCGCCAGTCGACGGCACGCGAGCGCCGTGTTGGGGTGCGTCGATTGCCACGACGGTGAGACCAAGTTGCTGGTTGAGGGTTCTGCACCACTGGATGGACCACTCGTCGTCCTTGCTGAGGGTGCCGCGGTGGGCAAAGAGCAGCAGCTCGTCGGAGCGGCCCTCGTAGAGCTTTGTCGGCACGCCTCCACAATCGATTACTCGTTCACGCACGGCCCGAGCCTGCCATGGCGACCGATCGAGGGTTCGGGTCCCGGTCGGGTGTTCGTGTTCTGGGCGTGACAGCAGAGCACCGAACGCGCGCCCACCAACGCCCAACCGACGAACCAGGGATCCGCCCGAAACGGCGAGTTGTTCGTGGGGTGCTCGTAGTTGACGCGAGTTCCACGATGATCGGGGTCAGCCAAATGCCCGCTGCGCGGGCCGGTGATGCCCCGTACTGTCGCCCCGATGGTAGCGACGAGCGAGGAACTGCAACGGCTGTCCGACACGGTGTGGGACCGCACGTGGCGGCGACTCGATGGTCTGACCGACGACGAGTACCTCTGGGAGCCCGCGCCGGGATGTTGGTCGATACGAGCACGGCCCGACGGCACGCGCTTCGGTGAGTGGGCGCCGATCGTGTATCCCGACCCGTTCACCACGGTGGCTTGGCGCCTCTGGCACCTGATCGACATGTACGGCGAGGACCGTGCCCCGAGGTTGCTCGACGTACCACCACAGGGCGAGCCCATCGGCCCGGATGCTGCCGACTCCACACCCCCGGCCACCGCAGTCGAAGCCCTCAATCAGCTCGGCAGAGCCCACGCACGGTGGGACGCGCATCTCGCCCTCGCCGACGACGAACGACTCAGTGCGGAAATCGGTCCAGTCGGCGGAGAGAACAGCAACGGCACGCGGGCTGGCTATGTCCTACACATGCTGGATGAGTTCATCCACCACGGCGCGGAGATCTCGCTGCTGCGTGACCTGTACCGGTGGCAGCGGCCGATCAGCACCGACGCGCTCACCGAGCGAGCGATCCGCGGCGACCACTCGCTCCTCGTCGACATCGAGTCCGTCGACCCTGAGACCACGTCAGTGCTGCTCAGCACCGCAGCCAGCTTCGGTCGGTGGACGCTCGTCGAAGAGCTGATCGACCGCGGCGCCGTACCTGCCATCACCGGACGGACACCGGCACACGCCGCCGCCGGCGCCGGCGAGCTTGACCTTCTTCGCAAGCTTGTCGATCACGGTGCCGACCTCGCAACGCGGGACCCGGACTTCGATGCAACACCGTTGACCTGGGCCCGGTTCATGGACCGCGGCAAGGTCGTCGCCTGGCTCGAGGAACTCGACGCACCGGAGTAAACGCAACGCCTCCGAGCGAACCGGGCAGCGCCCTCGAGGTGCCGGTCGAGGGCGTCGGATATCGGCGTCATATCATCCCGGCCGAGGCCGTCCCGGAAGCGCGGCCTATCGGCGCGTCTGGTGCGCCTCCGACTGAGGTTCTGGGCGCGCCGCTCGGTCATGATCTTGGGGGCGTTATCGGGCCTCTGACAGGTAGCGCGCGACCCATTGCTCAGTTGTTGCCTCGGCTTGCACGATCGATCGCGGCGCGGGCGGTGCGTCGAAGTTCGGTTCGATCCCGAGGTGGCGCACGAGGCCGCGCAGCGCGCGGTCCATACCGTCGGTCGTGAGGAGGTCCTCGTACACAATCTCGTACGGCGTCACACCCAGCTCGTTGTAGAACTCAGCCCACCCACGTTCGCCCTCATCAATGCGTCCGATCATCGCCGTGATCATCTCGAAGTCGTAGACGGACTCGCCATGCGACTCGGGCTGCCAATCCTTGGTAACGACGAACACACCGGTCTGTGCCAAACGCGCGTAACTGATCGCTTGCCGGAGGCGATCTCGGCGCTTCACGTCGATCACGTGCAGATTTGGGAACACGGTGTGGAAGATTGCAGCGCGATCGAGACCCGCGTACTGAGGCATCTCCTGGAAGTTGCTGACGATCTTGTCGAGGTGTTCGAACATCAGCTTCACGCCAAAGACGCCGTTGTCCGACGTGCCGACGCGCTTCACGACATCAAGAAACTCATCGCGAGTCGTCGCGCCGTTGGCCTGCGCGAACGGTCCGTGTTCCCAGAACGTCCACGTCGGATGGTCGAAGTCGATCAGGTACTCCTCGGGGCGGCCCGCGATGCCGAGGTCGGTGAGAGCGAAGCAAAGAAGGTGCGTGCCCGTCCGCGGCGTCGCGCAGATCAAATATGACGTGATTGGTTCGCTCACTCGTCACTCCCATCAGGTTCCATGCGGACCGACCGTAGGCAGCACCTGGCCAGGCCGCATTCGAATACGGATTCACGCGACGAGCCGGCCCTCAAAGTGCCGGTCAGGGACACGCCATGCGCGCGCTCAAGAACGCGTCCTCCGACACTCAACAAGGTGAGCGCTAACGGCGCGTCGCGAGCGGTGCATTGGGTGTCCTCAGGTGCCCGAGTGCGTCCATGCTCGATCCCTGCAGTGCTACAGCAGGTGCTGGGATGAGAGCTGATGCGCACGGTCGAGGTACATGCGCATCCCCTCGGTGCTGCCGACCGATTTGCTCTCCAGCGCGACCTCGACGCAGTTCGCGAACGCCCAGCCCGCGATGCGACGCGCATCGAGATCGAGTCGTTCGGCGAACATGGCGACGAGCCCCCGCGCGTCGCGCAGGTCGCACCGCGAAAGCGAGTGGCCCACGTCGAGGGAGCGATCACCTACCTCGGGGTACGGGTCGATCGCCAACCATCCACGCTCGGAGAGCACGACGTTGCTCGGCCCGAGATCGCCATGGAGCAAGACCGTGTCCGTCGAAGACGTAGACAACGACGTGTAGAGGTCGTCCGCGTGCGCGACGACACCTCGATCCATCGGCGCATCGAACCGATCGAAGCAGTCCCACATCGTCTCGCAGATGTGTTCCAGCACCGTCGTAAACTCGAACTCGTGCCCTCCCGGAGGTTCGACGGCATGGAGCTCGGAAAGCATCGCCGCGACTGCTTCGCTGGCGGTCCCGACGTCGAGCTCGTCACCGTCGGTGCCCGGCACGCACAGTTCGAGCAGCGTCGTCTGACGGGCATCGTCGGAATCGAGGAGTCGCACTGCTCCGCGACCGTTCCAGTGCCGCAGGCCCTTGGCCGCCCACGGGTTGGCATGACCCGGGCACTCCACCTTCAACGCCGCATGGCTGCCGTCTGCACGACGTACCGGAGCGACCCACCCGACGTTGCCACCCGGCTCGAAGGGAGCGCCCACCTCCAGCTCCCAGGCACTCGCCACATCAGCGACCAGAGTCGGCAGGCGCTCCAGCCAGTCGCGTCCGACATCGCCGAACGCCGCGGCCACGGTATTCGCCAACCGATCCGGAACTCGGAGCCCAGTCGTCATGCCTCAGCCCCTTGGTCCGCCCAACTCGTATTGGATCCTTGAGGACTCGCAAAGCGCATGTGGGAAGGCTTCCTCACCGACCGCTCCGAACGCGCACTCAATATCGCGTCCTTCAACCTCCGACGCGGCCCCCCAAAACGCGCGGCGCGGGCGGGGGGCAAAACGGTGGTGGGGGCCGGTGATTTTTGCCCGGTCGCGCGTACCCGCCGCACAACAGTCCCCTGAGCAAAGAGCAC
>JBQTKH010000121.1:0-2502 GCA_052386335.1 Microthrixaceae bacterium | reverse complement strand
ACCCGCACCTTCACGCGTCGCAGCTCCTGGTCGATGACGAGCTGTTCCACCGCGCCGGCATCTCGACCCCACGGTGGGGACCAGTGGGGGACGATGTACCCGACCTCGGCCAGGCGGGCGCGCCGCTCCTCCTTGGGGAGCGCCGCGATGGCGTCGGCGACGGCAACGACCTCGTGACGGACGGCCTTGGCCTCCTCGGGCAGGGCGAGGGTGAGCGACCGGCGAGCACCGGCCACGGCGGCCGTCGCCACCTTCTGGCGCCACGGCGACGCGCCGCCGAGGAGCTGGCGCAACGCAATCGCCCGCCGGAGGTAGAGATGGGCGTCGTGCTCCCAGGTGAACCCGATGCCGCCGAGCACCTGGATGCAGTCCTTGGCGACGTGCGCGTACGCATCGGGGGCGATCGCACCGGCAGCCGCCGCCGAGAGCGCGACCTCTTCGTCGTCGCCACCGGAGCGACCGTCGAGCGCGAGGGCGGCGTCCCAGGCCGCGCTGCGGGCCTGCTCGACGGCGACGAGCATGTCGGCGCAGCGGTGCTTCACGCCCTGGAACTGGCCGATGGGTCGGCCGAACTGCTTGCGCACGGCCGCGTACTCGGCCGCCGTGTCGACGCACCATCCGGCGCCGCCAGCGCACTCCGCGCTGACGAGGGTGGCCGTGAGCGCCTCGACGCCCGCTCGATCGAGCAACGGGAGCAGCGCATCGGCAGGCAGCTCCGCCTGGTCGAGGTGCAGCTCGGCCAGGCCGCGGGTGCAGTCGAGCGCGTCGAGCAGGGTCACCTCGACCAACGACTCGGGGACCGCACACCACCGCTCTTCGCCGTCCACGCTGATCGGCATCACGACGACGTCGGCCAGCGCGCCACAGAGCACCGGACCGGTCGAGCCCGAGACCACGAGCGCGCCGTCCGCACCTGACTCGGCCGAGAGCGGAGCGCACAGCGCCACAGAACCGATCGCACGACCGGACGCGAGCTCAGCGAGGAGGTCAGGCGAGCCGCCACCCGCATGGACGAGCGCGCTGGCCAACACGGTGGGCAGGAACGGGCCCGGTGCGACCACGCGCCCGAGCTCCTCCAGCACGACCGCGAGCTCGGCGAAGCCGTACCCCTCGCCGCCGACCGCCTCCGGGAGGTGCAGGCCGAGCCAGCCGAGGCCCACGAGGTCGTCCCAGAACGGGGGGAGGGCCTCCACGTCGGCATCGACCGCAGCGCGCACGACCTTGGGTGAGCACCGGCTGGTGGCGAACCGGCGCACCGTGTCGAGCAGCGCCAGGTGGTCCTCGCTGATGGCAATGCTCACGCGCGTGGCGTCCCTTCCCCGTGTCTAACGATCATGTCACGTTACTCGCGACGGGGATCTAGCCTCCCGTCGATGCCGATCCACTACGAGCAGGTGGGCGGGCACGTGGCCCGCATCACGATCGACCGCCCCGAGGCCCGCAACGCCCTCGACCTCCACGCCTTCCGCGACCTCGCCAACGCCTGGCGCCGCTTCCGTGACGACCCCGACGACTGGGTGGCCGTCATCACCGGTGTCGACGGGAGCTTCATGGTGGGCGCCGACCTCAAGACGTACATCCCGCAGATCACCGAGCTCCAGAAGCAGATCGTCGCCGGCGAGGTAGACGAGATCGACGGCTGCAAGCTCCGCGACGGCACCGACGCCGTGCTCCGCAGCCTCAAGATCTACAAGCCGATCATCGCCGCGGTCGACGGACCATGCGTCGCCGGCGGCATGGAGATGCTGGGCGGGATCGACATCCGCATCGCCACTGAGCGGGCCACCTTCGGTGTGATGGAGCCCAAGCGGGGCCTCTTCGCGGGCGGCGGCACCACCGTGCGCCTCCCCCGCCAGCTCGCCTATCCCGCGGCGATGGAGTTCCTGCTCACCGCCGAGGCGTTCCCGGCGTCGCGAGCACTGGAGCTCGGGCTGCTGAACGAGATCGTGCCGGTCGAGGAGCTCCAGGAGCGCGCGCTGTGGTGGGCGGCGCGCATCACCGCCAACGCACCGCTCGCGGTGCAGGCCACCAAGGAGAGCGTGCTGCGCGGCCTCGCCGTCGACCAGCGCGAGGCGTTCAAGATCGAGAGCGAGCTGGCCGGCCAGATCTTCTCCAGCGACGACGCCAAGGAGGGACCGAAGGCGTTCGCCGAGAAGCGCGACCCGGTCTGGAAGGGCCGATGACACCCCCACCCCGGGGATCGGGCGTTGTCCTGACTCGCTTAGCGAGCTCAGACAGCGCCAGATTCGGGGGGTTGGGGCGGTGAGCGCGGTGAGCGCGGTCGATCCGCGCACGCCGTGCCTGATCGGGGGCGCGCAGCGCACCGTGCGACCAGCGGACGGGCCGTGTCCCGAGCCCCTGGTGCTGTGGGCGGACACCTGCGTCGCCGCCGCGGCCGATGGGCATCCCCGCGCGGGCCACCGCCTTCACGACGCGGGACACAGCCTGCAGATCGTCTAAAGCAATAGCTGGGCCTAACACCCACCCCTCCACCGCCATGCC
>JBQTKH010000120.1:0-4707 GCA_052386335.1 Microthrixaceae bacterium | reverse complement strand
CATGCCCGTCGCTCTTCGAGGTGCACCCGGGCACCGAGGCGATGGAGCGCGAGGCGTTCGACCTGCTCGGCATCTCCTTCGAGGGCCACCCCGACCTCACCCGCATCCTCATGCCCGAGAGCTGGGAGGGCCACCCCCTCCGCAAGGACGAGGCCATCGGCCGCATCCCCGTGCAGTTCAAGGCCGCCGATCGGCGGGGGGAGCGGTGACCATCAGCGAGCGCAGCTCTGGCATCGAGACCTCCGAGGGCGCCCAGGTGATGGCGGCCCGCTCGTCGGCCAACGCCGACGAGCTGCTGCGCGAGCTCGGCGCCACGCTGCGCCTGAGCGAGTCCGAGGCCGCGGAGCTCGTGGGGGAGGGACCCTCCGAAGATCAGACGATGATCATCAACATGGGGCCGCAGCACCCGAGCACGCACGGCGTGCTGCGCCTCATGCTCGAGCTCGAGGGCGAGACCGTGCTGCGCACCAAGCCCGTCATCGGCTACCTCCACACCGGCATGGAGAAGACCGGTGAGGACCTCACCTACCTCCAAGGTCCCACCAACGTCACCCGCATGGACTACGCGGCGCCGCTGTTCTCCGAGCTGGCGTTCTCGCTCACCACCGAGAAGCTCCTCGGCATCGACCAGGACATCCCGGTTCGGGCCCAGTGGATCCGGATGCTCCTCACCGAGATCAACCGGATGACGAGCCACCTCTTGTTCCTCGCCACCAACGGCATGGACATCGGCGCGGTGTCGATGATGCTCTACGGCTGGCGGGACCGCGAGGAGGGCCTGCGCCTCCTCGAGATGATCACCGGGCTCCGGATGAACCACAACTACATCCGTCCCGGTGGGGTGGCCGCCGACCTGCCCGACGGCTGGCGCGATGCGGTGCTCACCTTCATCGACAGCGTGCCCCCCAGCCTCGACGAGTACGACGTGCTCCTCACGGGCCAACCGATCTACCGCGAGCGCCTCCAGGGCGTCGGCGTGATCACCGCACAGGAGGCCATCGCTCTCGGCGCCACCGGCCCGATCCTGCGCTCCACCGGCGTGCCGTGGGACTTGCGCCGCGACCTGCCCTACCTCCACTACAGCGAGGTCGAGTTCAACGTGGTCGTCGGGAGCTACGGCGACTGCTTCGACCGCTACGCCATCCGCCTCAACGAAGTGCGCGAGTCGATCGGGATCATCCGCCAGATCCTCGACCTGCTGCCGCCCGGCGACTACCGCATCCAGGACAAGAAGGTCACGCCGCCCCCGCGAGCGCGCATCGACGAGTCGATGGAGGCGCTGATCCACCACTTCAAGATCTTCACGGAGGGGTTCAAGGTCCCTGCGGGAGAGGCCTACGCGGCCGTCGAGTCGCCCCGAGGCGAGCTCGGCTGTTACATCGTGAGCGACGGCACCGCGAAGCCCTACCGCATGCACATCCGTGGACCGAGCTTCGTGAACCTCCAGACCCGTCCCCACATGATGCGCGGCGGCATGATCGCCGACGCCGTCGCGGCGATCTCCTCGGTCGACCCGATCATGGGCGAGGTCGATCGCTAGCTGAGCCGATCGGGCTGACACCCCGACCCCCGGGGGTCGGGGTGGTCCCGCCTACGGGCTGACGGCGCGGTTCTTGGTGGGGAAGGAGGCGGCGTCGGCAGGGTTCGTGCCGTGTGCGGTCTCCTTGCCGTTGCTGTGGCCATCGCCGTCGATGTCCGCGTCACAGGCATCGCCCTTGGCATCGCCATCGAGGTTGGCCTGATCGGCGTTGGGCACGTCGCGGCAGTTGTCGACGTCGTCGGCGATGCGGTCGCCGTCGCCGTCGAGATCCGGGTCACAGCCGTCAGGGATGCCATCTGCGTCCTGGTCGGCTCCGTCATCGAACCCGGGGCAGACGTCTGCCGCGTTCACGACACCGTCGCCGTCGTCGTCGGTGCTGTGCGTGACGGTGACGACGTCGGAGGCGATGACCTCGCCGTCGTCTTCCCAGTCGACGCGGAGCTCATGCGTGCCTTCAGTGAGGTCGACGGGGATGTTGAACGAGTCCGGCCCGTTGGACGTGTCGACGTCCTGGCTCTCGGTGAGCGCACCGTCGACGTACACGAGCACATGCTCGGTGGCGAGGATCGGGCACCCGTCGGCGCCGTCACCGGCGACGTTCGGGCAGGTGTCGATCGGGTCGACGACGCCGTCGCCGTCGGTGTCCGGGCAGCCAGTCGGCGCGGCTCCGGGTTCGCTCGGGCAGCTGTCATCGACGTCGAGGACGCCGTCGCCGTCGCTGTCGAGTCCGTCGCCTGAGGGCGTGATCGTGGCGGTCAGCGTGTAGGTGGAGCCGGCGAGGACGTCGGTCACGAGATAGGGCTCCACTCGGATGTCCAGGTTGCCCTGCACCTCGCTGAGCACGAACGTCTCTGGGTGGGCAGCGGTTGCGCCATCGCTGCCGGAATCTGCCGCACCAGTGGCGTACAGGTCGAGGTCGGCACCGCCGAAGTCGTCGGTCCAGGTGAGGGTGAGCTCGACGTCGCTGGTCTGCGGAACCGCGAGGAAGAAGCGGTGGCTGCTGTCGAGCTCCTCGACGAACGGCCGCACGCTGAGCGTCGAGTCCTCTGTCTGGAACGTGTTGCCACCCTCGTGCTCGAAGGTCACGGTCGCGGCCTGAGCCCCGGTCGAGACCTCGGGCACGTTCACATCGATCACGCTGGCCCCCGCCACGCCCACGGTGCCGTCTTCGTCGGGGGCACTGTCGTCGACGACCTGCGTGGTGAGGGCGCCGAAGCTGGCGCTGCTGCCCACGTAGTACGGGGCCTCGACCTCCTTGGAGGCGAGGTAGTCGCGGGGGATGTGGAACGAGACGGTCTTGGCAACCAGGTCCCAGGTCGACGTGCCGGGGGGCATGTAGGCGGCGCCGTCCCACGTCATCGGGTTGGGGTCGATCGCGTACCGGACGAACGAGTCGAACCTCTTGCCGTCGATGACGACGCTGTAGCTCGTCGGGCTCGCGAGGGCCGTGCTCGGCCAGAGATCGGCGAGGCTGATCACGGCGTCGACGTGCGTCGGCGTGACGGCGACATCCAAGGCGGTGATCTCGGTGATCGGGCTGGTCGCGTCGTTGTCGGCGTCATCGTAGGAGCCAGTGGGCTCCGTCGGATCCTGGATCAGCGACACCTGCTCGACGCTGCCGGTGACGTTGAAGATCCCGCTGTCGGACACGGTGCCGTCCTGCGGGCCCGCGATGGTGAGCACGGCCTCGGTGGTGTTCACCGGCGTGGGGGTCCAGCTGGTGCGCTCCCCGGGCACCTCACCGAGGTCCGGCTGCGGGCAGCCCATGGGATCACCCGTGCCGGAGGCGTAGAGGTGGTCGTCGGGGTGCTGGACCTGGAAGGGGTCGCTGCCGTCGCCGAGCTGGTCGTTCGCCAACAGAAGATCGCCGCTGTCGACCGCGCCGTCACCTTCGACGTCGAGGTACTTGCTCATGCTCACCGCGATGCCCTCGACATCGAGCGAGGAGACGCACTTGTGCCGACCTGGGGGGTCGTAGCTGTACGCCATGATGTCGTTGGACGGAAGGGCACCCCATGAGCCCTCGGAGCCGTCGCCCACGTGACCGATGGTCAGGCAGTGGCCGAACTCGTGCGACACGAGATCGAAGAGCGAGAACGGCACGGCTCCGAGCGCTGCTCCGTCTTCGACGTGATCCGGGGCGGGGTCGACCGCGCCGTTGATCGCGAAGCACACGTTGCCGCCTGCGCCGCCGCAATCCTCGGTGTAGGTGCCGGTGCGGCTCTCGTGGTGGCCGTTGAAGCCAGGAAGGCCGTCCCAGTACTCGAAGTCGAAGGGGTTCTCGACGTTGTGGCAGGGAACCTCGTCAGCATCCTCGATGACGATCTCCGTGACCGGCCCGGCGAAGTCCACGGGGTCGATCCCGATGCCGGCGCCACCGGCAGGGTTCGTCGCGATGACCACGATCTCCGGGTCGACGATCGGATAGGTGGTGAACTCGCCACCCTCATCGCCCGTGGGATCGACGTAGTCCACGGTGACGTGGAAGTCCATGCCGTCGGCGAGCCAGCCGAGGTCCATCTGGTCGGCCATGTAGTCGATGCCGGCCTCCCACATCTCGACGGACTGGCGCATGACGCGCATGTCCCGTTCGGCAGTGGGCGAGACCGGGACCAGCACGACCACATCGACCTGGGGGGAGTCGAGGCCGTTCATGCCCGTTCGCATGTGGTAGCAGATGTTCTCGGGGTTGGTGAGGCTCATGTCCTGCACGCAGCCCTCGGGCAGGTTGCCGTCGCCGAAGTGCGTGCCCGAGTACTCGGTGGCCGGACTGGCCGCGGCCGGCGTGTTCAGGGTGATGACCTGCACGGCCCCGACGAGCGCGATCGCGATCGCGCAGACAATCCAACGACGCAGTGAGTGACCCACGATTTCCTCTCGCCCTGGCGGCACCCGATATGACCGCTTTGTGCAGGTTCGCTGTCACGGGGCGATCTCCTGCGAGCTGGGGAGCTTTGTCCTGCGCGATCGGTGAGGTCGGTCCGCTGCATCCTGCGCGATCGGCGAAGTTCGGTCCCACTCGAATGCGCTCCGCTCCGGTTGGTCATCCGAAGCGCGGGGGTTCTCCCTCCGGCTGTGGCGTCAAGGTCCGCAGGCGCTCGATCCGCTCGTCGGCGGTTCCCAGGTAGTCCACGAGGACGCCGAGCACCGCCTGGCGGTCGAGCATG
>JBQTKH010000119.1:0-1868 GCA_052386335.1 Microthrixaceae bacterium | reverse complement strand
GGTCAGGTCATCGACCGCTACCGCGAGGACCGGACGATCGGCGATGTCGTGCGCATCCGGGCTGCTTGGGCTCAGAAGCGGATCAGCTCGAACCTCGGCGTGTTCTTCAACGACGCCAGCACCAACTAAGCGGAGGCACTAGATGCTCACGGCCCTTAAGCCGCTCTCCATTCTGAACGACACGTTCCGGGTCGGCGAGGTCATCCCTGCGGCAGCGCAGGCGGCCCTTCCGCCCGGACGGGTCGAGCAGTTGAAGGCGCAGCGAATGGTGGAAGAGATCACCGACGAGGCGGGCGTGGCCCGGCACGTCGTCGCTCTAGAGGCTCGGATTGAAGCCCTCGAACTGCAGATGTCCACCCACAAGCACGCCGGGCGACCGCCCAGGGAGGGCTCCTAGATGGGCTTCGAATACTTCAAGCGCCCGGTTCGATCCGCGCTCGGCCAGTCGGTCGTAGATGACCTGGCGGCCGGAGACGTGGTGCTGAGCGGCAAGCTCACCCTTCCCACCGAGAACCTGACCGGTTCGGCCGCCCTCCAGACCCTCTCGACCAAGGTCGCCTCCTTCATCACCCAGGGGACCAGCGGCAGCGGCAGGGACTTCCGCCTTCCCGCTCCCGTGGCGGGGCTGCTCAAGTTCATTCAGGTCAGCGCGAACACCACCTCGCCGAATAACACCCGGATCGTGACGAACACCACGGCCCACACGTTCTTCGGGTCGAGCTTCAACGAGGCGTCTGTGGCGGACTCCACCGTGCGCTCGCGCATGTTCTCCCTGCTGCTGGTCGGCGTCTCGACCTCGCAGTGGGCAGTGCTCAGCGGCTCAACGAGCTTCTGGACCTTCGCAGCCTCCACCGGGTCCACCGGCCAGTAATCAGCCACCACCAGAAAGTGAGAACGTCTTGAGCGTCAAGCGCACCCCGGAGACAGCGGCCGACTCGACCGGAGCGGCCGTTATCTCTTTGCCCCAAGCCACCCCCTCCGCCGAAGACATCGCTGCCGCTCGCGAGCGGGCGACCGAGCGGGGCCTTGAGGGTTGGGTGAGCTGGCTGGCTCGCCCCGAGAAGAAGGTGGCGATCGTCGGCTTCACCCCTAGCCGCGAGCTGGCGCCCTGGGATGACCCGACGTTCGAGAAGTGGCTCTGTAACAACCTCTGGAAGTTCGTTCCGGCGGGCAAGTGGGACCGGCTGTACGACCTCCACGACCTCGACACCATCCAGAGCGACAAGGAACACGAGGCATTCCTTCGCACCACCACGAAGCCCGTGTACGTCTGGCGGCCGCAAGCGGACTGGGGCTCGGCGCTCCCGTTCCCGAAGGACGAGGTTGTCGACGCCTTCGGTCGCTACTTCACGAACTCGATCTCGTGGATGATCGCCCAGGCCATCTACGAGGGTGCCACGGAGATTCACGTCTACGGCGTCGACATGGCGCAGGGTACCGAGTACGCCGCCCAGCGCCCGAGCTGCGAATACTTCCTCGGGTACGCCGCCGGACGAGGGATCAAGGTCTACGTGCCGCCCCAGAGCGACCTGCTCAAGTCGGCGGCAATGTACGGGATCGAGGACGACTCCGCCATCCGGATCAAGTTCGATGAGCGGGCCAAGGAACTGGAACGGAAGGCCGCAGAGCTTCACGCTCAGTCGCAGCAGGTCCGGGATCACCAGATGCAGGTGGCCGGCGCGCTGGAGACGACTCGCTACTTCCGCGGCGTGTGGATCAATGCCGCTGCCAACCGTGACGGATCAGCCAAGGAAGCCCCGGAGGCTCTTGTGAGCCAAGGAGCTTAAGAGTGAGCAGCAGGCAGAACTCGCGATCGGTGACGATCCAGGCGTCGGCGAACAGCACGGACACCACGTCCCCGTGGTTCA
>JBQTKH010000118.1:0-16140 GCA_052386335.1 Microthrixaceae bacterium | reverse complement strand
AGTTGAGCCGACGTGTTCGGTCCTTAGCTGATCGCCTTGAACATGCTGAGTCGCGGTTTATCCGTGGGAGATACCCCTTCTACTTTGGATCGTCAATAACGCCTCGAGTCCCTCGCCGCCAGTTGCTTGAAGAGACGGGGCTGTCCGAGCAACGTGCCAGCGAGCTGCTGAGAATGTACGCAGATGTGCGCGTACAATGGGAGATCGATTGCCCCGATCGGGCACCCCGGAGGATCCCATCTGCATAGTGGGAAGACTCCAAAGACCCGGGGGATCGTGGGAGGCGCTGTCAGCAGCGCTAATTCAGGTCCCGGCGATTTCGCGATCGCTCGAGTCGTCAGATGCTGTCTCAACGGTTGGTCTTGATCAGACTCTTCTATCGAGGTTGAGCGCGCTAGGTGAGGGATTTTCGAATCCACACGGGGGTCAACTGGTCTGGCGTCTTGCGGGTTCAACGGCGTTTCTGTTTGCGCTACCCCCTAGCCATGCCGGGCGATTTCACTTTCATCACGGAGCGTCCGTTATCGTCGTTCCCCTCGAGGGCGTAGAGCGTCATGCGGTTCGAAGACGGGGCCTACACCGCCGCCGACAGATCGACTTACGTGAGGGCTCGGCGCTGTGCCTTGGCTCGCTCGTCGGTCACAGCGTAGAGAATCCATCAGGCGGGCGATCGGTTGGGCTTCACGTCTATATCAGGTAGGCGGATTCTGATGCGGGTGACGCGGGTCGTCCCACTTGCCCAGGTGACGGCGCTCGCGGGAATAGCGGCGGGTCGAGGTCTGAGCGGGGCCCACGCTGGGATCCGATCTGTCGCGAGTTGGTTACGAGTTGGTCACGAACGTGCCGATCTGTCCCGACATCGAGCATCAGTGACCGTCACCAACATCCCTGTGGAACTCGGGATTCCGGCACTCAGCGGCAACGCCGCGCACCAGCGCGCACGGGTCGAGGCGGAGTTCGAGTCCCACCAACCGTTCCCCCGCGTGAGCGGTGGCGCTGTGACCGAGGGACCGGCGTCTGTCCGTGGCCATGTGAAAGTCCCCATTCGTGGCCAGCGAAAGTCCCCACCTCGGTGACCTGATCCACCTGGGGTGCCCTCCGGCCGGAGACGGTGTCAGTGCGAACCAGCACCGACCCGGCCGAAGGACAGACCCCATTGAAGTCACCGAGGGAGAAGATGGACATCGTTGCCGCCTATGAGCAGGTGCGGACCTATCGAGGGGCGGCCGCGTTGTGCGGCACGACCCACAAGACCGTGAAGCGCGTGATCGAGGAGAACCGCCTCGGCGCGCGTCCCGATCGGCCACGCCAGCAGGGCCCGCGCAACACCGACCTGGTCCGCGATCTGATCGCCGAGAAGGTACGGGCAACCGACGGCCGGATCTCGGCCAAGCGCCTCTTGCCGGCCGCGCGGGCGGCGGGGTTCGTGGGCTCGGACCGCAACTTCCGCCGGGCGGTCTCGAAGGCGAAGAAGGATTGGTCGCGGCAGCGGCGGATCTATCGGCCTTGGGTTCCGGTCCCGGGCGAGCACCTCGTCATCGACTGGTGCACCGAGGGCGGCTGGCAGGTGTTCTGCGCCGTCCTCCCATGGAGTCGGTGGCGGTTCGTGCGCGTCGCCCGCGACCAGCGCGCCGACACCACCATGCGGCTCCTGGCCGAGTGCTTCGAGGAGATGGGCGGCTCGCCGAAGGTGGTGCTGACCGACCGGATGGGCTGCCTCAAGGGTGGCGTCGTCGCTAACGTGATGATCCCGACCCCCGACTTCGTCAGGTTCGCCGCCCACTTCGGGTTCCGACCCGACTTCTGCGAGGCCGCCGACCCCGAGTCGAAGGGCGTGATCGAGGCGGTGTGCGGCTACGCGCAACGCGACCTGATCGTCCCCGCCGACCCGTGGTCGACCGAGGCCGAAGCCAACGACGCCTGCCGCGTCTGGTGCGCGGAGGTCAACGGCCGCCGCCACTCCGAGACCGCGGCCATCCCCGACGAGCGGTTGGTCGAGGAGCGGGCGTTGTTCCGGCCGTTGCCGTCGTTGCGGCCGCCCCTGCGCCGGGGCGTGATGCGGCGGGTCGACAAGTTGTGCTGCGTCCGCATCGGCTCGGCCCGCTACTCGGTGCCCCGCGAGCTGGTCGGCCGCGACGTCACGGTGATCGCGGCCGAGGGCGAGGTCGTCATCGAACATCAAGGCGACGTGGTGGCCCGCCATCGCCTGGTGGCCCCGGGCGAGGTCAGCCTCGTCGACGAGCACTACGGCGGCCCCCGCCGCGGCCCGTCACGGGCGGTCCGTCCTCGGTCGGGCACCGAGCGCGCCTTCCTCGAGCTCGGCCCGGTCGCCGAGGCCTTCGTCCGCAACGCCGCGGCGGCCGGCACGACGAAGTTGGCGACCGAGCTCGGCGCCATCGTCGCCCTCGAAGCCGCGTGGGGCCGCGACGCCCTGGTCGCCGCGCTGGCGCGGGCGGTCGAGTTCCGGCGCTTCAAGGCCGGCGATGTTCGCTCGATCCTCGAGGCCGGCGCCGGCGTCGTGACCGTCGTTGAGGCAGGCGATCGCCTCGACCTTGGACTGCCCGAGGTTCCGACCCGGTCGCTCGACGCCTACCGACTCGAGGCCCTCGGATGACCGCCAAGACCACCACCCCGCTGGCGCCGGATCTGGTCGCTGGGTTGCGCCGGTTGAAGCTGGCCAAGATCCGGGCCATCGCCCCCGACGTCCTCGCCGACGCCAAGACACAACGGTGGTCGCCCGAGACGGTGCTACGCACCCTCGTCGAAGCCGAGATCGCCGCGAGAGACGAGTCCAACGCCCGCACCCGCCTGCGGGCCGCCGGGTTCCCCGTCGCCAAGACCCTCGACGAGTTCAACCTGTCGCTGTCGTCGGTTCCCCAGGCGAGCTTCGACTACCTGGCGTCGCTCGAGTGGATCCGCGCGGCGGAGAACCTGTGCCTCGTCGGCCCGGCCGGCACCGGCAAGAGCCACCTGCTCCTCGCGCTCGGCCACGCCGCGGTCAGCGAAGGGATGCGGGTCCGCTACTTCGCGGCCGCCGACCTCGTCGAGACCCTCTACCGCGGCCTCGCCGACAACAGCGTCGCAAAGATCATCGACACGCTCCTCCGCGCCGATCTCGTCATCGTCGACGAGCTCGGCTTCGCGCCCCTCGATCTCGCCGGCACCCAGCTGCTGTTCCGGTTCGTCGCCGCCGCCTACGAACGCCGCAGCCTCGGCATCGCCAGCCACTGGCCCTTCGACGCCTGGGGTCGGTTCCTGCCCGAACACACCACCGCCGCCTCCATGCTCGACCGCTTGTTGCACCACGCCGTCGTCATCGTCACCGAAGGCGAGAGCTACCGCATGCGCGAAGCCAAGACACGACAAGGAGGCCGGTCCAAGAAGAGCGCCTGAAGCTCGCACCGGCCGCACCCATCACCCTCGACAGCCACGTCGAGAGGCTCAGACGGGACTACAAGAGCCGGTTCTCGAGCACGACCCGAGGTGGGGACTTTCGATGGCCACCAGCGGGGACTTCACGTTGGCCATTGACAGCGTCGGCCTCCAACATTTCATCCAACAAATGTGGCGTCACGGGCCGTCATCCAACATCATGGGACGGACGCAGCCGCGGACGAAAGTCCTGGTCACAGCACTAGAACCCACCAGCCGGACGGCTCCGGATCGACTCATAATCCCTCGGTCGGTGGTTCGATCCCACCCGGGCCCACCTCGATGCCGGCCCGGGCGCGGCACCCCGCGTGTGGTCTGGTCGGCTCAGTAGCCTCCGGCGTAGGTGAGGAAGCCGTAGTAGAGGGTCTTGGGAATGGCGCCACCGGTGTTGATGGGGCTGCTCGGATCGCCGGCGAACCCGTACGCACCGGGCTGGGCGGCGGCATCGGCGCGCAGTCTGGTGATCACCGCGGCTGGGCCACCCGTGCACTGCCCGCCCCTGATGCACAGCGCGGCGACCCCGCTGACGTGGGGCGTTGCCATGCTGGTGCCCGAGATGGTGTTGTAGCCCCCGCCCTTCCAGGTCGACCGGATGCACACGCCTGGGGCGGCGATGGTGTGGCCCGCGTCGGGGCTGCCGACGGTGGTGAAGTTCGAGAAGTCGGCGGGGGTCTCATCGACATCGCTACGACACGTGGCCGCTGCGCCGCCGCCTGGTTGACCGTTGAAGTCAGCTTCCGCGGTGACGGTGAGCACCTCGTCGTACGCCGCCGGCACGAAGCCGGCGAGGTCGGCGTTGTCGTTGCCGGCCGCGACGACGTAGGTGACGCCGGCCGCGACCGACGCGCAGATCGCCTTGTGGAGGGCGTCGCCGTTGGTGTTGCCACAGTTGCCGTCGTCGGTGCCGCTACCGCCGAGGCTCATGCTGGCGACCTTGATCCCGAGTCGGGTTGCGTTGCTGGTGACCCAGTCGATCCCGCAGACGACTGACGACCATGACCCGGAACCGGAGTTGTTGAGGACCCGGACGGAGTAGATCGGCACGCCGGGAGCGACGCCGACCACCCCCGCGCCGTTGTCGCGGGCACCGATGGAGCCAGCAACGTGGGTGCCATGACCGTTGCCATCGTTGTAGCTGCGGCCGGTCGAGCAGTTCTTGCCGCCCGCGATGTTGAGGTCTGAGTGCGGACCCGACCCGGTGTCGATCACGGCGATGCCCACACCGGTCACCGCGCCGCTCCCGTTGCCGGAGAGCTGCGAGCTGGTGTCGCCCTGGATCCGGTCGACGCCGGTCGGCACGGTCTGCACGGACGCAGCGACGGGTCGATCGTCGCTCACGAACTCGACGCGGGAGTCGGCCCGAACGCTGCTGAGTCGGGCAGCGGGGATCGTGGCGGCGTAGCCCTTCAGCGCGGCCCCGTAGACGAATGACACGTCTGCGCCGAAACGATTGCGATGATCGGCAGCGACGGCGCCCGGATTGGCGACGGTGTCGCGCAGCACCACGATGTAGCGCCCTGGCGGCCCCTCCGATGGAGGTGTCGCAGCGGACACCGCGGGTACAAGGACGGCTGCCAACCCCGCCAGGACGACGGACGCAGCGAACTTGCCACGAAGCGACATCGAGATCTCCCTCGCGGCGTTGTGCGTTCCGCCCGATCGCTGAAGCCCGACCCTCGATAGCCGCGACGAGGATCTCCCGAGATCCTATGCCGATGGTGCTGATGATGCGGGCTTCCCTGAGCTGAGGGCGCGGTTCTCGACGTCAGACCGCCGAATCGAGCTCGTCGAAGCGCCGTCTCAACCGCCCCAGAGATGCTCGGTTGCGCACGTAGAGGGGGGCTCGCAGCAGGGGCAGGGCGAGCCACCAGAGTCCTCGCGGCCGCTCGCGCAGGACAACGTGGGTGCCTGCGGCGCTCGGTTGAAGGAGGAAGTCCACTCGGCCACTGATCGGGCCGGCGTGCCCCTCGAGGTCCAGGCGCTCTGGGGCGTGGACGTCCATCGCGATCGTCTTGTCGTCGATCGTCATCTCCGGCGTCGGCCCCACCTCGTGGTGAAAGGCGGTACCCGGCGCCGGGAAGCCCGCGTCCACGGAGCGGATGTGCTGGGCGCCAGCCAACCACTCTGGATAGGTCCGTGGGTCGGCGATCGTGGCGAACACCTCGCCTCGTGGAGCAGCGATCGTGGTGGACACCTCAGTCGGTGAGTAGAGCCACCTCGCCGTGCGGTGAACCCGCTTCGCCATCATCATCCAGGCCTGGGCTCGCAGCAGCAGCATCACGGCCCTGGCGTACCCCAAGCGACGCTCGGTCAGTCAGCCGAGGCTCCACCTCACGCCGGCACCACCGCCGAAAATGGGGTGTCGCGCGCTCAGATGCGTCACGCTGGAGTCACGGTGGTCGGTGACCACCGTCCATCCAAACGTCCAGGAGCCCCCGATGTCCGTGTGCCCGCAGTGCCAGACCGATGCTCATCTGCGGTTGCAGCGCCGCGACGGAGAGCCGGGCTACCAGTGCACGGTGTGCAACACCTGGATCCAGTTCGGCGCCCTCCCTCCGAAGCCGTCGACGAAGAGCCGGGTGCAGCTGCACAAGGCCAACCCCGGCCGCTGGCCGGCCGACTTCCCGCTCGACGAGACCGGCAAGGTCGAAGAAGGCCTGGTCGTGTGGTCGAAGTCCGGCGCCATCGAGGGCCGCACCACGGGCGCACGCGCTCGCTGCACGATCATCGGCTGCCCCGGGTGGACCGTCGCGGTCACGTGGGAGACCGGGCAGGCACTGAAGCCCTGCTCCGAGGGAACGACCTACGACCCGGAGACCAAGGTCATCCGCATCACGGGTGGAGGCGAGCTCACCGGTCGCATCGTCACCCCACCCGATCTCGAGGTCGAGGTGCTCGCCAAGGAGGAGTGGCCTGCCCGCGCCGCGCTCGCCAAGCGCAAGGGCTGGCGCGTCATCTCCTGAGCGAGGTCGCGACCTCGAACCACGCCGCGACCTCGGCGGGGTCGGCGCTGAAGTCGTAGCGGACGCTGTCGGCGGACAGGGCCACCAACGTGGCTGACGTCGACGCGTACACGCGTCCCTCGATCTCCCGGCGCACGATGAGCGCACGGGGGTCGGTGGGATCGAGCCCGTCGCCAGCGAGCAGGTCGGTCCAGGGCTCCCACGCCTCGGAGGTGGGTGCACCCGAGCTGAGCACGGGATCTGGGAGTGCCTCGAGCAACGGGCGGAAGTGGGGGACCAGCGGGTCGTCGGGCGCATCCACGCCCATGTTCACGATGATGTGATCGCCGGGGCTGAGGTGCTGGTGGTCGAGCGTGTCGCCGTCCCACGACCAGACCTGTGCTCGTGCATCGCGGGCGAGGAGCAGGTGGAAGCCGTCGTGGTCGCGCAGCGCCGCCGCGTCGGGAGCCCTCCCGGTGCGGAGCACGTCGAGCGCAAGGGTGCCCCGCGTCGGCCGGAGGCGCCCGTCATCCAGCGCTGGGCGCCGGACGCCGTTGAGCAGTGCCGCCAGCCCGGGGTGCTCAGCGGTGGGATCGACTGCCAGCCACGTGCCACCGGCGGTGGCGTCCCGACCGCCGACGAGCCCGGCCCACGGCTCGGGCCAGTGTGCGGCTGGCGGATCCCACGCCCGGTCGGCGAACTCGTCGCGGATCGCGCCCACGAGCACCGGCCAGCGCGCTCCGGGCGTCAACCGCAGCAGCACGGTGCACACGCGGCGAGCCTACGGGGTGTGACATGTGGCGCCTTGCCGTAGGCCCCGATCCATGGTCTAGTTACTCCCGGTAACACCCCACCCACCGTTGCCCCGCACCCGGGAGATGGCATGAGCCTCACCACCGATGACCGCACGGCGCTCGATGACGAGCCGAGCGCAGGCGACGACGCCTTCGTCGGCCTGCTCGCCCGGCTCAACGACCAGTCCGTGCGGCCCGGCAAGCACTTCGACGCCTACGTGGACGTGCCGTGGGACGACCACCCCATCGATCCCACCGACCCCCGCTGGGAGCTGCGGAGCAACGACCCGCTCGGGGCGACGGCCTGGTACCAGGGGCTGCCCCAGGACGTGCGGGCCCGCATCGGGCTCCACGGCATCGCCAGCAAGATGCAGATCGGCTACTTCTTCGAGGGGGTGCTCAAGCGCGGGTTGCTCGAGCACTCCACCACGCTGGCCGCTGGGTCGCCCGAGCTGCGCTACGTGTACCACGAGGTCATCGAAGAGGCGCAGCACTCGTTGATGTTCCAGGAGTTCGCAGGTCGAGCGGGCTATGGCACGGTGCCCGACGTGCCCCGCAAGGCAGTCACCGGATCGCGGCGCGTCGTGAGCCTGGCTCGGGTGTTCCCGGAGCTGTTCTTCATCTTCGTGCTCGGCGGTGAGGACCCGATCGACCACATGCAACGCGAGGTGCTGCGCGACAAGGACGCCAACACGCACCCGCTGCTCGAGCGCATCATGCGCATCCACGTCACCGAGGAGGCCCGCCACCTCTCCTTCGCTCGGCACTGGCTGAAGCAGAGCGTGCCGAAGCTCGGGCCGGTTCGTCGCACGATCCTGTCCTTCGGCGCGCCGATGATCCTCGGCGAGATGGGCGGTCTGATGATGCGCCCGTCCAAGGCCATCGTGACCACGTACGACATTCCCGCGGAGGTGCTCCGCGAGGCCTACGACGACAACTCCGAGTGGCAGCAGAGCGCGGCCGTCGCCATGCGCAAGGTGCGCGTGCTGTGTCGCGACCTCGGGCTCATGAACCCGCTCAGCGTGCGCCTCTGGAAGGCGAAGAAGATCTGGGCCGACGACTGAACCTGCGCCGTGCGCGGGCGCGCGACTCAGTCGAGCCCGATGGCGGCGGCCCAGAGGTCGGTGAGGAGATCCGAGGCGGCAACGACGTCGGGACGCGGACCGGTGCGCTGCACGAACACCTGGAAGCAGTAGCGGTCGACCATGGCGGTGAGCGCTCGTGCCGTCTCGGCATGGTCGAGGCCGGGACGCACGAGGCCGCGATCGCTGGCGCGCTCGAGCTCAGCCTGGAAGCCGGCCACGTAGAGATCGGTGAGCGATCGCCGAAGGTGGGCGAGCGGAGCCTCGATGTGGCTGACCTCCTCCCAGACCGCTTGGAAGTCGGCGTTGGCCGCGTAGCCGGCCACGTAGGCGTGCACGATCGTGCGGAGCCCGGCGCGCCCCTCGGTGGCATCCCATCGCCGGACGTCGGCGAGCGCAACCAGCACGCCTTCGCCGACGAGCGCCGCGAGCACGTCGCTGCGGTCGCGGAAGTACTGGTAGAAGGTGCCCGCACCCACCCGGGCCCGCTCGGTGATGGCCGTGACCGAGGAGGCCTGGTACCCGCGCGCCGCGAACACATCCCGGGCCGCGAGCAGGAGGCGAGCCCGGGTGCGCGCGGCCTTGTTGCCGAGCGGGTGCTCCTGGGCCCCCTCCCGTCGAACGAGGCCCGACGCCACGGCGTCGACCGCGTCGAGGACGGCACGAATCGCCGGATCTTCCATGGTCGGCCCCCCAGCTGCCATGCCTGGACCGTACCGGCCCAGGCGCCCCGCGACCAGACCTGAGATCAATCTCAGGTTCTGGCAGGACATCCCTCACGCGACGGCGAAGCCCCTCGGTGCGGCATCACGCCCACAGGGGGAGCAGGTTTGCCCGACGAAGGCCAGAGACCTGGGAGCGACGCGCTCCGCCGCTGGCGGGGCCACCTCCTCGCGGCCGCCACCCTCGTCCTCGCTGCGTCGGTCGCCGCCGTTGCCGGGACCACACCGGCCGGCCCCGACCTCACCTCGGCCTCCCGAGGTTCGTCGCGCCCCGACGCCACGAGTGAGCCGGCCGCCGGCGAGGCATCAGGTCCGGCCGCAGCGGTCGACGGTGCCGGACCGACCGCCGCAGGCGCTGGCACGGGGGGCACCGGTGGCACCGGGCTGCCCACGCTGCCTGGCGGCACCCAGAAGGTCTACGACCAAGGCGTCTCCGACTCGGAGATCAAGATCGGCGGCTCGACGTTCACGTCCGGCCCGGCGGCGGTCTACGGAGAGCAGATCGCGGTCGGGTTCACGGCGGGCGTGCAGTACGTGAACGATCACGGCGGCGTCAACGGTCGGCGCATCTCGCTCAAGCTCTACGACGACGGCGCGGATCCAGCCAAGCAGCTGGCCAACACCAAGCGCCTTCTCGAGGTCGACAAGGTGTTCGCGCTGTCGATGGTGTACGCCGCCTCGGTCGGGCCCTACGTCGCCCAGAGCAAGGTGCCCGTGTACCACCTCGGTCAGTTCGACGATGAGTTCACGAACCCGTACTGGTTCCCTGTCGGCGGCCCGCAGCGGCTGGCGAGCTACCACCTGTCGAACTTCGGCGCGAAGAAGCTGGGCGTGAAGTCGGTCGCCGTCTTCTACCTCGACGCAGGGTCCAACAACTTCTCCCGCGCCTACGCCGAGGACGTGGCCACCGACTGGAAGGCGTACGGCGTTGACGTGCCGGTGCTCGCCCCCTTCGCGGTCGATCAGACGTCGTGCTCCGATGCGATCGGGAAGGCCCGCGATGCCGGTGTCGACTTCATCCAGTTCGAGATCGACGCGGGCAAGGTCATCAACTGTGGTGTCGAGGCCCAGATCCAGGGCTACAAGCCTCCGAAGGGTTGGGGTGGCTACCTGATCGGCGTTCCCGTGATCCATGAGGCGCTCGGCGACTTCAGCGAGGGGATGTACGCCTTCGATGCCTTCGGGGCGCTCTACGACAACCCCGACTACAAGGCGTACGTCGCGAAGGTCTCGTCCAAGACCGAGTCGTACTCCTCGGTGACCATGAGCTACTTCGTGTCGGCGCTGCTGATGCGCGACTCGCTGGCCCAGCTGGGCGACAACATCACCCGGGAGCGGCTCGCGCAGGTGCTCAACGGGTTCACGGACTGGCGGCCCGGTCTCTCCGATGATCCCAACCAGCCGATCTGGACCTGGTCGCCGAGCTGTCACGTGGCGCTCAAGGGCGGCTACGTCATCCAGATCCAAAAGCACGACGACAAGCTGAAGTGGACCCAGATCACGCCCCAGCTCCAGACCACGCCGGTGCCTCCGGGCCAGAATCCGCCAGCGCGCTTCAGCGGCTGCAACATCTTCGAGCGCTGATCATGCCGATGCCGCGCCGAGCAACCCGTCCCGACCCACCCGCCGAGCCCTCAGCGGCAACGTTCGCCACGTACCTCTCGTCGAAGCGAACCGCAGGTGCCATCACCCAGCTCGTGATCTTCGCCGTCGTGGCGGGGCTCGCGATCTCCCGAGCCCGCAACGGAGCGCTGCCCCCGAGCGAGCTGGTGTTGATCGTCGCGGGAGCGGCGCTGGCCGCAGCGCTCGTCGGGTGGCCACTTGCGCTCTACGACGGCGCCGCTGACCGGTTGGCCGGTCGCGTGGCCCCGACACCGATCGGCCCGACCGATCCCGTCGACGACCCCTTCCACGATCGGCGCCTGTGGGGACATGCCGGCCGATGGGCGGTCGGCGCCGCCGCTTGGGCGGGGTGCGGCGCGGTGGTGCTCGCCGCCGTCCTCGGTCAGAGCTCAGCGCCCTACCTCGTCGTGGCGGTGGCGTTGGTGCTGCTTGCGGGCGCTGCAGCGGTGGCCGTCGACACCGCCGGCCGCGCGGTCGGCGTGCGCTCAGCGGAGGGGTTCCTGCTCTCGCGACCGGATCCGGTCGACAGCCGGCGACGCGGGTGGCGGGACATCGCGCTGCCCATCGCCCTCAGCCAGTTGCTCGTCAACGCTGCCTTCGGCTGGGTGCTCTTCGCCGGGCATGCGCTCTGCTCGCCCGACGCGCCGCCTCTGGTGGAAGGGGAAGTCTTCGCCGACGCGCTCATCGTGGTGAGCATCCTCACCGCCATCTTCGGCGCGGTTGCGACCCGGTGGGGCCAGCTCGATGCCGCGGTGGGTCGGGTGGTGGTGGCCCCCGAGGCATCCCGCGGGGTGGCCGCCAAGACCCCGCTCGGCGGTCAGGCACTCATCTACATCGTGCTCGGTGGCCTCCTGCTCGCCAAGGGGGCGTCGTTCGTGCTCCCCGACGAACCGTCTGTGGGTCGGGTGATGCTGGTGCGGGGCGTGTTCGCGGCCGTGCTCGCGTTCGTCGTCGTCGGCCTGGGCTACACGCGTGGTGCGGTGAATGGCGCGGCTGGAGCCGCGGAGCTCGCTCCGCTCGACCCCGCTCGTCCGGTGGCACCGCCGCCCGGAGCGCGTCCGTGGCCCAGACTGCGTCGCGTGCCGCTGGCGGGTGCGGGGGCCGCAGCGATCGTCGTCGTGTTCGGCGTGGCAGTGCTGCTGCCGGGTGCGCGCCAACCGGTCCGAGCCGATGCCCTCGCGGCGCTCAACCTCAGCGCTGAGGCGGAAGCGTTTCCGATGCGCGTCGAGTACGACATCCCGCTTCCGGCTGGGACCGGCACCGCTGCGCACACGATCGGTGAGATCCGTCGCGTGTCGGGATCGGACAACGCCAAGGGCCTCTCGGCCGCACCCAGCCACCTCGACGCTGTCGTCGGGGGCACGTATGCCGACCCTGACAAGAGCCGCAAGGGCGATGAGAGCAACGTGCCGCAGGTGGAGTGCTTCTACCCCGGCGCGCTGCTCGACACGTCGTTCTACTTCCCGACCGGTAACCGGCCCGAGACCGCCGATGCACCAGCGGTCGGCTATGCCACCGCCCGGTGCGATGCCGGTCCGTACGCCGAGCTCCACGCCCGCACGGGCGAGGCGGGCGGGGCCCGCACCGCGCTGGACGCGCTCGGCGCCATCGGCACGGCCGGATCGGCGAAGAGCGACACGCTGCTCAGGACCAATGCGGGGACCCTGACGGCCACGACCAACGCCCGCGCTCAGGACCTCGACCTGTTCGATGGGCTCCTCACCGTCGGCGCCGTCGAGGTCGAGAGCTCGTCATCGCTCACGGGCCGGCCGGGGGAGGCGACGACAGCGGCGTCCGTCTCCGTCAGCGGCATCGACGCCGGCGGCGTCCAGTTCTCCGTGCGGAACGGGGACATCGTCGTTGGCGACGACGTCGTCCCGGCCACCAGCGCCGCGGGACGACAGGTGCTCGACGCGGCCACGACCGCACTCAGGGCCTTCGACTGCGACCTGGCCGTGCTCGACGACCCTGCCGCCTACCCGCAGGGCTTCCTGTTCAGTCGCCCCCCGCCCAAGGTCGGCGTTGCCCCCGACGGCAAGGCGGCGTCGTCGATGGTGGGGGGGCTGCTGGTCACGTGCGACCCGCCGCAGGAGATCACCGGGCTCACGGATCTGAACCCGCAGCGCGTCCAGATGCTGTTCGGCTTCGCGTTCAGCTCGGCGGCGGCGAGCGACGACATCGGTGGCTTCGGGCTCGGCAACCTGCCGTCGAGCGGAGGTGGGGACGGCGAGCTCACCTCGACACTCGGCGAGGTGTTCGCGACGGCGCCGCCCCCGGCCCTGCGTGCCGCACCGACCGCCCTGCCCCAGGCGCCGCCGGTCGCCACCGCACGCCCCCCGGCCGTCGCGATCAGTCCGATCGCGTGCGCAGCCACCCTGCGCGCCGACGATTGGATCGCGTCGGACACGTGGCCATGGGTGATCGCCCTCATGGGCTGGGCCACGCTGACCCACGTGGGTCTTCGCCGCATCCGCCGCGAGACGGGCGACGACGCATGACCGACTTCCTCGGCACCCTGCCCGGTGGTCTCGTCACGGGAGCGGTGTACGCGCTGCTCGCGATGGGGTTGGTGTTCATCTACAAGGCGACGCGCGTGCCGAACTTCGCCTACGGCGCGATGGCGACCTTCGTGGCCTTCTTCCACTACGACCTGGTCGCCGGTCGGCCGCTGTCACTCCACCTCGACGTGCTCGCGCTGCACCTCGACGTCGAGCGGAACGTGCAGCTCGGGTTCTGGGCCGCAGTGCCGATCAGCCTGATCTTCGCCGGGCTCCTGGGCCTGCTGATCGAGCGCTTCGTGATCCGTCCCTTCGCCAGCGCATCGATGGTCACCAACATCATCGTGACGCTCGGCCTGGCGTTGCTCCTGTCGGCGGTCACGCAACAGATCTACGGTGCCGACCAGCTGATCGTGCCCAACGGGCGCGCCATCTTCCCTCGCAAGGCGGCGTTCTCGGTCGGCGGCGTCAACCTGTCCTATGAGCGCCTGGGCGTGCTGCTGCTCCTCATCGTGCTCGCGGGGGCGGTCTACGCGTTCTTCCGCTTCACCGCCACCGGGCTCGCCATCCGAGCAGCAGCCACGGACCGCGATGTCGCCTCGCTGCTCGGCGTGTCGGCCCGCCGGCTTGCCGTCGTCTCCTGGGTGAGTGGGTCGATGGTCGCCGGTCTGGCAGGCATCGCACTCGCCAGCCTGGTGATCTCGAGCGACCCGAACCTGCTCCTGTTGCTCACCATCAAGGGGTTCGCCGCGGCGATCGTGGGTGGGATGGTTTCGTTCCCGATCGCGGTGGCGGCGGGCTTCGGCATCGGACTTGGGGAGGAGTGGGTTCGCCACTACCTCGTCGACCTGAACCGCGAGCTCTTCCAAGGGGCGCCGGAGGTGCTCACGCTCGGAGCGGTGATCGTCGTGCTCGCCCTGCGACCGCCGTGGATCTTCCGCGGGATCCGCGACGACGAGGACACCGGCGTCGTGGGCCGGACCGGGGCCTCCGAGTCCGCCCTCGCCCGCGCCATCGACCCTGTGGAGGCCTACCGGCTGCTGCGGGCTGCGATCCCGTCGAGCCCACGCCTAAACCGCGTCACCCGGCCGCTCCGTCGCGCCTCGTTCCCCGCGCTGGGCGTGCTGGCTCTGGGTTACCCGCTGTTGCCCGTCCCCGCCTTCTACACGTTGCCGGTGAACCTCAGCCTTGCGTTCGCGCTGGTGATCCTGAGCTTCGTTGTGCTCGTCGGATGGCTCGGCCAGGTCTCCCTGGCACAGGGTGCGTTCGTGGCCGTGGGCGGTGCCGGTGCAGCGATCGGAGCGAACGTGCTGCACCTGCCGTTTCCACTGCCGGTCCTCGCCGGCGTGCTCCTGTCGCTTCCCGTGTCAGCGCTGATCGGCCTGCCCGCGCTCCGGCTGCGGGGCCTGCACCTGGCCGTGGCCACCCTGGCCTTCGGCCTCGCCGCCGAGCGCGCCATCGTCCCTCGGTTCACCACGGCGGCGCGCGTGGCGCCGCCATCGTGGCTCGCCACGGACACCCGGCTGTACTACCTGTTCCTCGCGCTCACCGCCGCGGCGTTCCTGCTCGTCGTCCGGATCCACCGCACGCGCGTCGGGCGGTCGTTCCTCGCGATTCGCGACAGCGAGACAGTGGCCGCGGCGTACGGGATCCGGCCGGTGCGGGTGAAGCTCACCGGGTTCGCGGTGGCCGGTGCGATCGCAGCGCTCGCCGGCACCATGCTCACCTACCAGCTCGGCGGCGTGGGCACCCAGTACGCGGGCGTGTTCTTCTCCATCGCCTGGCTGGCGAACGCTGTGGTGGCGGGCATCGCCTCGATCGCGGGCCCGTTCATCGGCGCGTTCATGTTCGGCCTCTATCCCGAGATCTCGAAGGGCTCGGTGGACGCCACCTCGATCTCCTTCTGGCCGCAGATCCTCTCGAGCGCGCTGCTCTTGCTGATCATGGCCGTCAACCCTGGGGGACTGGCATCGATGTCTCGCTTCGTGCGCAGCCGGGCGAGTGCCTACGAGGACGATGAGGACGAGCAACCCGATCTGACCTCCGTTCTCCACGACACCGAGCTCGAAGAGGTTGCACCATGACCGACTCCATCCTGTCGATCGACGACGTAAGGCTGTCCTTCGGTGGCGTGCACGCACTCGACGGGGTGACCTTCGACGTGGCTCGCGGTGGCATCACCGGCATCATCGGTCCCAACGGGGCAGGCAAGACCACCCTGTTCGACTGCATCTCCGGCTTCCGGGCGCCGGACAGCGGGCGCATCGTGCTGCGAACCGAGGCAGACGTCGACCTGGCTGGTCGCCCCGCCTACGAGCGGGCCGGGCTCGGCGTGGGGCGCACGTTCCAGAACGCTCGCCTGTTCCGGTCGGTGCCGATTCGCGACATCCTTCGCACGGTCCAGCACGATCGCATGGTTCGATCCGGGTTCTTCCGGTCGGTCCTCGGTACGACCGGTGCGCGCCTCGATGAGGCGGAGGTCGCCACTCGTGCCGATGAGGCGCTCGAGCTGGTCGGGCTCACCGCCCACGGTGACAAGCCACCGTCGGAGCTCTCCACGGGCATGCTCCGACTCTGCGAGCTGGCCGCCGTGGCCGCCATCCGACCCAAGCTCCTGCTGCTCGACGAGCCCGCGTCAGGCATCGCGCAGAAGGAGACCGAGGCTCTTGGTCCGTTGTTGCGACGCTTGGCCGACCACCTCGACGCCACGGTGCTCCTCATCGAGCACGACATGCCCCTCGTGATGGGCATCTCCGACACCATCGTGGCGATGGCGTCGGGCGCGGTGGTCACCGTCGGCCCACCGGAGGCGGTACGCAACCACCCGGAAGTCCTCCGCAGCTACCTCGGAGCGACCGCATGACGAACGACCTGCCGGGAACGCCGTTGCTCGACGTCAACGGGATCGACGTTCACTACGGTCGCGTGCAGATCCTGTTCGACGTGTCGCTGACGATCGCGCAGGGCGAGTTCGTGGCGATCCTGGGAACGAACGGCGCTGGCAAGTCGACCGTGCTGAAGGCGATCTCCAACCTCTCACCCGTGTC
>JBQTKH010000117.1:0-5927 GCA_052386335.1 Microthrixaceae bacterium | reverse complement strand
GATCAGGGTCAGGACCTCCGCGCCGACGTCGTCGATGAGGGGGATCCCGGCCGCGCAGACGAGCAGCGGACCGAGGTTCGGGTATCGACCGCTCATCGACGGGCTGGCGTTGATCACGCCTCCCGCTTGGGCCTCCACGATCGTCTCGGCGGCGACGCGGTCGAGGTCGGCGTGGTCGATCACCATGATCTCACCGGGTTGGACGCGCTTGACCAGCTGCTTCGTGCGTCGGTCCACTCGGGCGAGCGCGGTGTGGACCTGGGCCTCTCGTGGGACCTTGACCATCAGTGACCCTCACCACGTTGACGACTCGCTGTGGCCAGGAGCTCCTCGGCGTGGTCGCGGGCGGTCTGGCTCTCAGGTTGGCCCGACAGCATGCGAGACAGCTCGGCCACGCGGCCGGCCTCGTCGAGCGGTTCGATGCGGGCCACCGTGTGATCCTCGCCGGTCTCCTTGGTGACGCGCACATGCGCATGTGCGAACGCCGCCACCTGGGGCAGGTGGGTGACCACGAGCACCTGGTGATCGGCGCCCAGGGCTGCCAGCGATCGGCCCACTGCCACGGCGGCTTCGCCCCCGATGCCGGCGTCGACCTCGTCGAAGATCAGGGTCGGCGGACCCGCCGTGAGCACCAGTCGCAGGGCCAGCATCGTGCGGGCCAGCTCACCGCCCGAGGCCACCTTGGCGAGTGGCAGCGGCGCGACGCCGGGGTTGGCGGCGAGGAGGAACGAGACGTCGTCGGCGGGGTCGTCTCCGCCGACCACCACCTGGACCTGCGCTCGGGGCATCGCCAGTGCCGTGAGGTGGTGCTGCACGGCGTCGGCAAGGGCGGCGGCGTGCTCCCGTCGGGCTGCGGCAACCGTGGCCGCGGCGACAGCGACCTCGTGGACGGCGGCCTCTCGCTGGGCGTCGAGCGCAGCGGCGCGCTCGTCGTGGTGCTGGAGCTCAGCGAGCCGTGCCCCCGCCTCCTCCGCGTACGCCAGCACATCCTCCAGCCTCTGGCCGTACTTGCGGCGCAGGTCGAACAGGAGCTGGCGGCGGTTCCGCACGGCCGCCAGGCGCTCAGGGTCCTCCGAGATGGCCTCGCCCGTCGATCTCGCCTCGGCACCCAGGTCGGTGAGCTCAGCGACGACCGACCGCAGCCGCGCCTCGATCTCCGAGAACGGTGGTCGACCGGCGAGCGCTGCGAGCGCGTCGGCGGCCCGGTCGGCCGCCCCTCCGTCACCGACGATGGCCTGGACGGCGGTGGCAGCCGCCTCCTGATGAGCGACCGCATCGGCGAGGAGCGTCTCCTCCGCATCGAGCAGCAGGTCCTCGTCGGCTCCGGAGATGGCAGCGGCGGCGAGCTCGTCCACCTGGAACGCCAGGAGATCGATCTCGCGGGCTCGGGCCCGCTCGTCGCCGCCCAGGCTGGCCAGGGCGGCGTGCAGCTCGCGCACCCGGGCGCGCGCCGTGGTCAGCGGCTCGAGGTCGATCCCGGCGAAGCGGTCGAGGGACCCGCGCTGCACGGCGGGCGCGAGGAGCGACTGATGAGCGTGCTGACCGTGCAGGTCGACGAGCTCCGCTCCCCACTCGGTCAACGTGGCGATGGTGGCCAGCCGACCATCGACGTAGGCGCGGCTGCGACCCGACGCGGGGATGGCGCGGGCCAGGACGACCTCGAGCTCGTCGCTCGCGTCGGTGGCCGGTACGACGAAACGACCCTCCACCCAGGCCTCCGTTGCGCCGGCGCGCACCACCATCGGATCGGCTCGGCCACCGACGAGGAGCTCGAGGGCCTCCACGACGAGCGTCTTGCCGGCTCCGGTCTCGCCCGTGAGGGCGGTCATGCCCGGTCCGAGGACGAGGTGCAGGTCCTCGATGACCCCGAGATCTCGGACGGCGAGCTCCACCAGCATCAGTGCGTCGCCCTCAGCGCTCGTTCAAGCCGAACTTGGTCTTCAGGATCTGAAGGAAGTCACGGGGCCCGAAGGCGACGAGCCGAGCCGAGCGGCTTGCGGCCGTGCACTCCACGGCGTCGCCCTCGCCGAGCTCACGCAGGTTCCGACCGTCGACGTTGAGGGTGGCGGTGCGGTGCCCGCGCACCGTGAGCCGCAAGAGCGCGTCGGGCTCGAGGACGAGCGTGCGATCGAAGAGCATGTGCGGCGAGACGGGGATGAGCAGCTGTGCCCGGTGCCTCGGTGCCACGATCGGCCCCCGCACCGAGAACGCGTAGGCGGTCGAGCCGGTGGGGGTGGCCACGATCAGGCCATCGGCGGCATAGGTGGTGAAGAACTCGCCGTCCACCTCGACGGCCAAGCGCACCGTGTGCCCCATCGGGGTCTTCTCGAGCACCGCCTCGTTGAACGCGAGGTACTCGACGGGAGCGCCCTCGACCGGGACCACGCGCACGCTGAGCAGCATGCGCTCCTCGATCCCTCCCTCGCCGCCGAGGAAGCGCTCGAGCGCGCTGAGCGCGTCCGCCGGCTCGACGTCCGTGAGGTAGCCGAGCTGCCCGACGTTGACGCCGAGGATCGGCGCTCCGCCGCCCGCGACGAGGTCGACCGTGCGCAGCATCGTGCCGTCACCACCGAGGCTCACGGCCACGTCGAGGTCGGCGCTGAGCGCCGCGTCGTCGCAGCCATGCTCGGGAAGGCCGGCCATCGCCGCGTCCGTCAGCGGGAGGCGGACCTCATGGCCGTGCGCGAGCAGCCACGCCGCCATCTCCCTGGCGAGCTCGGCGGCCTGCGCCCGTTCGTGGTGCAGCACCAACGCGGCCGCGCTCACGGTGTGCCCTCGGCCTCGGTCATCGCCGCGTCGATCAGGTCGTCGACGGGCAGCGCGCGCGACCCGTGGCGAGCGAGCACGAGGGACTCGGCGTGGCCGTCCGCGCCGGTGAGGGGAGACGCCATCACCCCCATGATGGCGGCTCCGAGGCCACCGAGCGCGGCAGTGACCTCGGTGAGCACCCGCCGCCAGATCCTCGGATCGGTGATGACGCCACGCCCTCGAGCGGCTTCTTGCCGCCCCGCCTCGAACTGCGGCTTCACGAGCACCATGAGGTCGCCGCCGGACGCGAGGAGGCCAACGGCTGCGGGCAGGACCGTGCGTAGTGAGATGAATGACAGATCGGCGACGATGACCTCCGCCATGTCGCCCAGATCACCGGGCCGCAGGTCCCGCGCGTTGGTGCGCTCGACCACCTCGACACGGGGGTCGTCGCGCAGCCGCTCGTGCAGCTGCCCGTACCCGACGTCGACCGCGACGACCGTGGACGCCCCCCGCTGGAGCAGGCAGTCCGTGAAGCCCCCGGTCGAGGCCCCGAGGTCGTAGGCCCGACGCCCGGCCACGGTCAGGTCGAAGCGATCGAGCGCGGCGTCGAGCTTGTCGCCCCCGCGACCAACGAAGCGCGGTGGGGGGCCGTGGACGATCAGCGGCTCGTCGGGCGCGACGAGGCGCGCTGCCTTGTCCGCCGGCGCCCCGCCGACGGTGACCCGTCCAGCGGCGATGTCGGACTGGGCCTGCTGCCGGCTGGGCGACAGCCCTCGTCGGACCAGCTCGGCGTCGAGACGACGGCGAGCCAGGGGCTCAGGCTCGCTTCTTGGCGGGCGCCTTGCGAGCGGGCGCCTTCTTGGTGGTCGCCTTCTTCTTCGCGGCGGCCTTCTTCGTGGTGGCCTTCTTCTTGGCCGGCGCCTTCTTGGTGGCGGGGGCGGCCTTGGCGGCGGCCTTCTTCGTGGCGGTGGCAGCGGTGCCGAACAGCTTGGCGATCCGAGCCTCGAGCTTGTCGAGGTCGGCCTTGCTGGCCAGACCGCGCTCGGTCACCTGCGCACGAACCTCCTTGCGGATCGTCTCGAGCAGCTTCTCGCTGTTCCGGCGGCTACGGGCGACGAGCTCCGACACCGCGTCACGCGCCTGGTCGGCCTGCACCTCCCCGCGCTTCACGAGGTCTCGGACGAGGGCTTCGGCACGGGCCTGGGTGAGCTGACCGCGCTCGAGTCCGGCATCGAGGTAGCGCTTGAGGACGTCGTTCTGGGCCATGAGCCGCGAGCCTATGGTTCCGTCGAGCGGCTTGGCTACCCGAAGCTCGAGTGCGGAGCCCATGGGATCAGCCTGGCAGACTCGGGCCGTGGCACGATTCCAGCCGTTTCCCGGCATCCGATACGACCTCACGAGAAGCGGCCTCGGTCAGGTGATCGCGCCGCCCTACGACGTCATCAGCCCTGACCAGCGAGCCGCGCTCGCCGCCCGCGACCCGCACAACGCGGTGCTGATCGACCTGCCCGATGAAGCCGATGGCGATCGCCGCTACGAGCTCGCCCATGACCGCCTCATCGCCTGGCAGCGCGACGGCATCCTCGTCACCGACGACCGCCCGTCCTTCACGATCTACCGCATGACCGCCACCGACGACACCGGCACCGTGTGCCACACCACCGGCGTGATCGGTGCGCTCGAGCTGCGCCCGCCCGGGACCGACATCCTCCCCCACGAGCAGACGACCAAGAAGGCCAAGAGCGACCGCCTCGACCTCTTGCGCTCGTGCCGAGCCAACCTGTCCGCCATCTGGGGTCTCTCGTTGGCCAAGGGTCTCACCGACCTCCTCCCGGTCCACGAACCGCCTTTGGCCGATGTCGTGGACGAGGACGGCGTTCGCCACACCGTGTGGAGGGTCGATGACCCCGCGACCTGTGCCGCCATCTCGACCGCGGTCGCAGCGCACCCGATCGTGGTGGCCGACGGCCATCATCGCTACGAGACCTCCCTCGCCTACCGCGCCGAGCGTGAGGCCGCCGACGGCGACGCCGGCGCGGCCGGCGCGACGATGGCCTATGTGGTCGAGCTCGTCGAAGACGAGCTGACCGTGCACGCGATCCATCGCCTGGTCGCGGGTCTGCCCGAGGGCACCGACGTGCTCGCGGCGCTGGCCCCATGGTTCGAGGACGCTGGGGCCCCTCCGGCCGGGACCTCGATCCTCACGTCGATGGCCGCGGCCGGGTGTCTCACGCTGGTGCTGCCCGATCGGGAGGTGCTCCTCCGTCCTCGGCCTGACGCGCTGGCTGAGGTCCGCGACCTCGACTCGAGCCGCCTCGACGTGGGTCTCGCCGCACTGCCGAGCCACGAGCTGACCTACCAGCACGGCGTCGACAACGTCCGCCACGCGGTGGCCTCGGGCGCGGCTCAGGCCGGCGTGCTGCTCCGACCGGTCACCGTGGCCCAGATCGAGGCCACCGCCCATGGTGGCGAGCGCATGCCACCCAAGACGACGTTCTTCCACCCGAAGCCCAAGACAGGCTTGGTGTTCAGGGCGCTGTGACATACGGCTCCGGGCGTCGCTGCACTCCTGCCACCGCCTGTCCGACGGGAGCGCAGTTCCGCTCGCTCCCGTCGGGGCCCCTGCCTGTGCCTGTCCGGCGACCAGACCCTGACTCAGCTCGAGCGGGTGATGCTGACCTCGGTGGGGTTGGCGAGCATGTCGAACACCGCGGAGTACTTGGCTCCGGCCGCGACCAGGGCATCCTTCTGGGCCTCATCGCACTCGGCGTCGACGTCGAACACCAGGCTGACGTTGCTGAAGCCCTTACGGACGTCAGGGTCGATGCCGAGCACACCGCGCACGTCGATGTCGGCCACGACCGTGGACGACACCCTGTTCAGCTTGATGTCGCGCGCGGCGGCACCGGTGGCGATGCCAGCGGTGACGCATGCCGCGAGTGCGTGGAGCACGTACTCCTGCGGGGTCGGGCCGTGACCGTGACCGAGCGTGGGGTGGTCGGCCTTGAAGGCGAACTCCTGCACGTGCTTCTGGTCGGCGCCAATGCCGTACCACTCGTAGATGGACGACTGACTCGCGGTGCCCTCCACCCACTCGTTCTTCGGGGAGTACTTGAACTGGGCCAGCTCGCCGTTCTCACGGAACCTCGCTATGGCTCCGAACATCTTGTCGCAAG
>JBQTKH010000116.1:0-4316 GCA_052386335.1 Microthrixaceae bacterium | reverse complement strand
AGCACGACCAGGGGGGCCATCGACCTCAGCTGGGTGGGGGCCGCCACTGATCGCGAGCTGAGCTGCTCGACTGCCGTCAACACGTCATTCACAGTCGATAGGGCAGCGCGGTCACGATCAGTGAGCGGCCGACTCTCATCGAAGTGCACAACGGCAATTAATGCGTCGTCAGCCATCATCCCGAGAATGGCAGCGCTACTGGCGGACTCGATGCCGAGACGGTCGCGCAAGACTCCCCCTATCGAATCGTTCGCTTGATGGTCTCGTACAGATGCGCCCAGTCAGCTGGGTCCCTAGGGCGTTTGCCGCGGTAGTGAATCTTGGCGAGCATCTCGACGTCGACGTTGGGCAGCCCGGACTGCGAGGCAAAGGCTCCTAGCGATGCCGGCACAGGTTCGTGCTCGGACGGATCCCAAGACCCGCGCCGGCCGGTCAAGTCCTCCACGCTCACCGCGAGCGCAGTAGCGAGCCGATCGAGCACCTCGTAGCTCGGCTGCTTGCTGTCGCCATGCTCGAGCTGCGAAAGGTACGCCTTCGAGATCTGGGCTCGACGAGCCACCTCGGATAGCGAGAGCCCTTGCTTCTCGCGGAGGCGCGTCAGACGTTCGGCAAGCTCGGCCATGTGCGCTCACGGTACGGCCATGCGTTCGTAATGTCAAACGTCTGTCGTAGGCTGTGGTTGACACAGCGGCATCCGAGCGGTAGGGTGTTCGCAATAACGAACATGAGACGTATGTTAGGAGGAGCGCCATGTCGAAGCCTGATGACGACAAGCCCGACCCGGGACCGAAGTACGAGATCAACATCGAGGGGACGACCTACGCCTGGACCGGCGACACGATCACGGTGCCGCAACTGAGAGAGCTCGGGGACCTCCCAGCCGACACCCCGGTGATCGAGGTCGACCTGAAGACGAACGTCGAGCGCACCCTTGATGAGAGCGAGGTCGTCCAGCTTCGGCCGGGACAGGGCTTCGGCCGCAAGGTGAGCTTCAAGCGCGGCTGACCGGTGGAGCTCACACGCGTCGAGCAGGAGCTCCGCCTCCTCAAGACGTGGTTCGGCGATGTCCTTGAGTATGTCCACGACGGGCATTGGGTTCGCCTGTCGCAGTACCGGATCCCGTCGGACCTCTGGGCGCCTGCTCTCGTCGAGGTCTGCTTTCAACTTCCGCCAGGGCTCCCGGGGCAGGCGCCCTACGCGTTTCACGTTCGCCCGCACGTAACGCTCCTGAGCGGTGCGACCGTCAACAACTACACCTACCCGACGGCCACCGCGTTCGGTGACGGTTGGGGCACCTTCTCGTGGCAACTCGCTGAGTGGCGGCCCGGGGCCGACCCATGTAGCGGTACCAACATGCTCGACTTCGCAAGGTCGATCGCGGACCGATTCCGCGAGGGTGGATGATGGACCGAATCGATCTCGCGGTAGGAAAACCGATCGCTACGACCGTGCTCTCGCATCTCGCTTCCCGCGCCGAAATGGTCGCCTTCATGCGAGGCTCCATTGCTCATGGAGAAGCGGTCGCAGAGGAGGCGTGGCTGCTCAGCGACAAGGATTTGGTGCTCGGCCAATGGCACGTCGAACTGACCGACAACGCTCAGCAGCATCTGATGACCTGGGCGCTGGGCGCTGCGGTTGTCGTTGAAGCGCACTCGCATGGCGGTCTCGGAGGACAGGCGATGTTCTCACGCACCGACCTAGAGGGTCTTGCGACCTGGGTTCCGCATCTCACGTGGCGAGTGCCGGGCCTGACCTACGTCGCGCTGGTTCTCGGTGCGAGCACATTCGATGGCTTGGCGTGGCGGGCCGGAGCAGGTCCGGTCGCCGTAGGTCGTATCAGCCTTCAAGGCGAAGGCGAGTGGCAGGCAACGGGCCGGTCGCTGCGGTGGTGGACACAGGCCGCCGATGGCTGACCAGGGCCGGTTTGACCGCAACATCAAGCTCTTCGGCCTCGCAGGCCAGGAGAGGATCGAGGCGACACACGTTGCGATTGCAGGTGTGGGCGGTCTGGGGTCGCATGTAACGCAGCAGCTCGCATACCTCGGGGTTCGACGTCTCACGGTTATCGACCCGGACGCGGTCGAGGTAACGAACCTCAATCGGCTAGTCGGGGCGACGCCGGCGGACGCGGAGCTGCGTCGGCCCAAGGTCGTTGTCGCACGCCGAACGGCGCTCGCCGTTCGGCCTGAGGCCGCCGTCGAGATGATCGCCGATCCGATCGGCTCTACCGAAGCGGAGGCAGCTCTTGCTTCGGCTGACGTTCTATTTGGATGCCTTGACGACGACGCCCCGCGCCTCTTGTTGACGGAGGTATCGAGCCGCCTCGCGATCCCGTACATCGACAGCGCGTCAGATGCCGGCGAAGACAGCGGCTTCCTGTGGTATGGAGGCCGAGTCGTGGTCTCTCATGGAGGGCACCGATGTCTCTCGTGCTGCGGGGAACTGGATCAGCGTGCTCTTGCCTTGGCGGCGATGACCCCAGAGCAGCGCGCGGCTGACCAAACCATCTACGGCGTCGACCCTTCACTTCTCGGCGCCGGTGGACCGTCCGTCGTGTCGGTGAATGGGGTAGTCGCGAGCCTCGCCGTGACCGAGTTTCTTGCGCTGGTCACCGGCCTTCGTGAGCCGATCGGCCGGCTCACGTACTACGGGCACAGAGGAATCGTCACCTCGTCAGAGGCGAGCGACAGCAGCAGCAACTGCTACTACTGCTCGACCCTGTACGGGACGGGCAGATGATTGGGCATTCCCGTCGCACCAATTTGGCGGCTCGTCGCCTGATCGTCACCGGAATCGGTGACAGAATCAACGAGTCTCGGCGCCGACGTGGCGGGCTTCAATGACGCAACTCGCGTCCCGTCACGATCCCATTAAAAGCCGAGGAGTTCGCACCAATGGCGCCTCCAGGCCGGCCCCCACCGCGACCACACACAACGTCGCGGCAACCCGCAGCCCCAACACCCGCGTCGATCTGGGATTCGCATCAAACGGTCCAGATCGTCGAGGAACTCCCGGCGCGCTGACATATGGCCAAGGAGGTCTGTCCGTGTGGCTGCGGGCGACGCGTTGGTTTCACAAAACACGGGCGAACTCGATGTGAGCATCCCCCGGTTCTGGGTTTGGAACTGTGCTTCAACCGCTCTCGCCGTACTGCCAATTTTCGATGTCGACCCTCCCGAATGCAGAGTGTCTCAGCCATCAAGTTCAAATGAGACGGGGGCGAGGTCCACGGCGCGGGATCGGACTGCGCTGGGGTCGACTGCGGGCCCACGAGCAGCCGCCTGCACCTCGCGGAGGAATTGCACCGTGTTGCCGCAGAGCCAGCCATTGAGATCACCGCATTGCTGGGGAACCTCGAGCAAATGCATGTCGTGGTGATCGAGGCCTCGCAATGCGGTCACAAGCCTCTGCGCGGCGCGTTGTCCTGCCTCGTCGGCATCCATGGCAATCACGAGTCGGTTGCTGGGGAATCGCCCGTGGATTTCGGCCGCAGCACGGGCGGCGTCGGCGCCTGTGCCGAGGATCGCGACCGCTCGGCTACCGGCTTGGGCGGCGCTGAGCGCGTCGGGTAGTCCTTCGCAGACGATCACCCTCGTTGTTGCCGAATCCTTCGGCGTGCGGACGAGTGCCAGGTCCGGTCGGCGGGCGATCTCGCGCGTCGGGTTCGCGTACTTCGGGCCGGCGGTTTCGGGGTGTAGGTATCGGAGCTGTGCGTAGATTGCGCGGCTGTCTTCGTCGAGCACGGGGAACACTGCGCCGAGGCCACCGTGAGCCAGCCCGAAGGCGCGCGTGAGATGTGATGGCCCCGGGTCCGCCCCCACGCGGTTCACGCGCAGCACCTCCTCCCCAAGCCGGCGGGCGCTGAGCCAGTCGCGCACCTCTCGCCCTTCGGGCGACCAGAGGAAGGCCTCGCAGTCGCGGACGTACTGCTCAAGCCCAGGGTTCGGTTCGACTGCCGTCGGCGACGGCTCGTACCCACGGGTGGGGCGCGGCGCTGCGTGTCGACGCGGCTCGACAACCGCGACTTGTCCGATCGAGTCGCGAGCGAGGCCGGCGCGCGCGGCGAGCTCTTCGAGGGCGTCGCGGACGCGCAGGCCCTGGGTGAGGATGAGCAGGTCGATCGCGGTGCCGCCGGTGCCGCAGGCGTGGCAGTGCCAGCGTTGCTCGCCGCGGGTGCTGGTGAAGAGGTGCACGGGCGGGGTGGCGCCGGTCTGAGGGCCGTGGTGGGGGGCGGGGCAGGGCCAGCCGCCGCGTCGGCGGGGGCCCAGGAGTTCGTCGGCGAGCGCGTGCAGGTCGGTGCGGTCGAGGATCTCGTC
>JBQTKH010000115.1:0-3021 GCA_052386335.1 Microthrixaceae bacterium | reverse complement strand
GATCGCCGCGTGTACCTCCGCGGTGGGTGCTACGCCGCCGACCCGGTCTACGTCGCCGAGCACGCTGATCTCTCCGCGTCTCCAGCGATGGCGGCCGCCAGCGCGGCGGCACTACGGGACGCGGGTGGGGGGATCGACGACGTCGCCCACCTCGACCTCTACAGCTGCTTTGCCAGCTCCGTGCACCTGGCCGTCGATGCGCTGGGCATCGCGCCCGACGACCCTCGCGGGCTCACGGTCACCGGCGGGCTGCCGTTCTCCGGCGGCGCGGGCAGCAACTACGTGCTGCACAGCCTCGCCACGATGGTCGACGTGCTCCGCGCCGACCCTGGCTCGCTCGGGATGGTCAGCGGCGTGGGCATGCACATGACCAAGCACGCCTTCGGTGTGTACTCCACCGCTCCCCCGCCGGCCGGTCTGCTCGAGCCACCCACGACGCTCGCCGCCCAGCCCGCGATCGCGATCACCGACCGCCACGACGGCACGGCCACGATCGCGTCGTACACGGTCGCCCACGGGCGCGATGGCGCGCCCGAGTGGGGCCTTGTGATCGGCGACCTCACCGACGGCACCCGCGCGTACGGGCGCGTCGAAGACACCGACCTCCTGGCCGCGATGGAGGCGACCGAGTGGGTCGGCCTGTCGGTCGAGCTGCACTCGACGGACGCTGGCGTGAACCTCGTCCAGGCCTGACCGACGCGACTGGAGCCAGCAGCCGTCCTTCTTCGGAACGGGTTCGCGGCGTACCGTGCTCCCGTGCCGTTCCGCACCCCGCTCAGCGTTCGCCACGAGATCGGCGAGGAGTGGCGTCTGCTCGACCCGCTCGTGTTCGAAGGCCGTGACGACTACTTCGTCATGCGCAAGGGCTTCAAGACCGACTTCGCGTCGATCCCTCGGCCGGTCCGGTGGCTGTTCGACACGGCCGGCACCAACAGCGAGCCCGGCGTGCTGCACGACGCGGTGTGGCGGGAGTCGAAGCGCAGCGACGGCATGACGCCGCGGGTCGACCCCTGGGATGCCGACGGCCTGTTCCGTCGGGCGCTGCGGGAGTCGGGCGCCACGGCGATCAGCCGCGCCCTCATGTGGATCGCCGTGCGGGCGGCCGCCATCGCTGCAGGCCGGTTCGGTCGCAGCGGTCCGTCCCTGCCCGTGAAGGTCGGGCAGGTCACCGGGATGACCGCGGTCGGCGTCGTGTCGGTCGGCGCGCCGACGGCGGTGGCGGTGGTCGGTCGCATCTTCTACTGGCTCGTCGAGTGGATCGTCGCCGTGCCGTGGTACCTCTTCGAGCGAGCCAAGGGCCTGACGACGAACCTGCCATGGCCGGGAGGCAAGCGGCGCGAGCGCCGCGACGACCCGCCGCGCGAGTACCTGCTCGTCCTCCCGAAGGACAGCCCGGGGGGCATCGCGCTCGCGGCGATGCTCAGCCCTGCGGGCGACCAGGTTGTTCCCGACGACGCCCTCGACGCCTTGCCGAGTGAGGCGCTGGCCTCGGCGTACTGACCCACCCGGCCCGGCCTCGTTGGTCGGCGAACCCGTCGCGTAAGGTGACGTGAACGTCAGAAACGCTTGCGAAGGGGACACCAGATGGCCGGGATGTGCGAGGGACGGGTTGCGATCGTGACCGGGGCGGGCCGGGGCATCGGGCGTGAGCACGCGCTGATGCTGGCGTCGGAGGGCGCCGCGGTCGTGGTGAACGACCTGGGCGCGCAGCCCGATGGCGAGGGCGCCGATCTGGGTCCGGCCAACGAGGTCGTGGCGGAGATCGAGGCCATGGGCGGACGAGCCATCGTCAACGGCGCCAACGTGACGAGCTTCGAGGAGTCGGGCGCGATGGTGGCCCAGGCCATCGACGCGTTCGGGCGGCTCGACATCCTCGTGAACAACGCCGGCATCCTGCGCGACCGCATGGTGTTCTCGATGACCGAAGAGGAGTGGGACTCGGTCGTCGCCGTGCACCTGAAGGGCCACTTCTGCCCCACCCGCCACGCGGCCGCGTACTGGCGTGAGCAGTCCAAGGCCGGCAACCCCGTCGACGCCCGCATCATCAACACCGCGTCGCCGTCGGGTCTCTACGGCAACCCCGGCCAGGCCAACTACGGCGCGGCCAAGGCCGGCATCGCCGGGTTCACGATGGTGTGCGCCCTCGAGCTGGGGCGCCTCGGCGTCACGGCCAACTGCCTCGCGCCCACCGCGATGACCCGCCTCGTCGAGCCCTTGATGGGCGGCGCGGACAACATCAGCGACGAGGTGCGCGAAGCGATCTCGCCTCGCTGGGTCGCAACGGTCGCCACGTGGCTGGCCAGCCCTGCGGCCAAGGGCGTGACCGGGCGCGTGTTCGACGTGCGCGGTGAGACGATCGCCATCGCCGAGGGCTGGCACCGCGGTCCCGACGGCATCAACGCCGGCGACCCGGCCAGCGCGGGCAAGGTCATCGAGCAGCTCCTCGCCTCGGCGCGTCCCAACGCCGACCTCGACGGACGCGACGCGCCGGACCGCTTCACCGTCGGGGGCTAAGCGCCTCCCGCAGCGCCTTCGTGGATCCAGCGCCCGAGCTCGGGGCCGACCGCGTCGAGCACGAGGCGGTCGTACTCGGCGAGGCGCTCAGCCGAGAGCAACCCCTGCCAGGCACCGCGCCGGGCCGACTTGAAGAACTCGCCGGTGTCGGTCCACATCGTCGCGAGATCGCCCTCAGGCAGCGCATCGGCGGCCCGCTCCTTCATCGCGTCGAACCGCGCCGCCGCGACCTGGTCGGGGAAGCGGTCCTCGTCCACCTCGACGCCGAGGATCTCCGCCAGCCGCCGCAGCTCGGCGGGCAGGTCGGCGAGGAGGTCGGCGTAGTGGAAGCGGGCGACGTTGGGACGATCGCGCCGCGTCCACGTCTGCAGGTGATGGTTGAGCACGGCGTGCAGGTTGGTGGCCGCGCCGGAGTCGCTGCTGCGGTCGGTGATCGCGGCCCAGACGCGGTCCGCCGGATCGTCGGGCGGCGGGGGCGGAGGGGCGGGCGGGGTCTCCCCGTCCAGC
>JBQTKH010000114.1:0-10585 GCA_052386335.1 Microthrixaceae bacterium | reverse complement strand
TTGTCGTCCGTCTCGACCACGACCACCGCGACATCCACCTCGACCGGCGGTACCTCGACGCGGGCGGGCTCGACCACGCCTACGCCCTCACCGCCCACCGAGCCCAGGGCGGCACCTGGGACCTCGCTATCGCCGTCGGTGCCGATGGTCTCTACCGGGAAGCCGGCTACCTCGTCCTGTCCCGCGGGCGACAGGAGAACTGGCTGGTCCTCACTCGTCCGGAAGCCGACGACCTCGACGCCGAGCTCTCCCGCCACGACAGCCCCCTTCACCTCCCGACCGAGAGCGCTGACGTCGACGACGACCTCGACCGCCGACTCGCCACGTCACGCGCCAAGCGGCTCGCCCTCGAAGCCGATCCCGAGGCCGATCGCATCGCCGCCCTCGCCGACACCCTCGACCTGGCCGACCTCGAAGCCCGCGCAGCCCACGCCCGGCAGGCGGAACACCACGCCACCTTGCTCGTCGGCGCCGACCCGAGCGACGAGACGATGCGGGTCGATCGGGCGATCCACACCGCCACCCACGCTGCCGTCGGAGTCACGGTCAAGGCGCTCGACCGCAACAACATCGGCACCATCACCGCCCTAGACGATTGCGCCGGCACCGTCCGGGTCCTGTTCGTGGCCGTCAACGGCCGGCAGGCCGAACGTGACCTCGCCTGGGACGAGGTCCACATCATGGACGTCGGCGCCGGCACGAGGACTTTGTCGCCGGACGCCCAGCCCACGCTCGACGCGCTCGTCATCCCGGTCCGCGAGCGTCAGCAACGTTGGGAGACGGTTCTCGCCGAGCGGGGCGTCGAGCCGGGCGACCACGCCACCTACGAGCGGGCCGCGAACCTCGCCGTCGATCGAGCAAGCGCGATGCTCGCCGCGTGCCAGCCGGACTGGTTGCTCCAGCGCCTCGGACCTCGACCTACCCGACCCGCTCAAGCACAGGTCTGGGACGATGCCGTCCGCGATGTCGCTACCTACCGTGCCCGCCAGGGAGTCATCGACCCTGTCTCACCCCTCGGATCACGACCCATCATCCCTGCCGCCACTGACGACTGGGACCAGACGCAAACGCGGCTCGCTGGCGCACGGATCTGGCTCGACACCTACGGCCCGGCGCCAGCGGCCGGCGCGCCGAGGACGCGCTCCCGCGAGGAGCTCCTCGAACGTGAGCACGAACTCGACGCCATCCTTGCCACCGCGCCCGCCGATCAACGCGACCTCATCGCCCAGCTCCGCGACGACGGCACCCTGCCGTACGACAACGTCGCCGACCTGCTTACCGACGCTCTCGCCGCACAGGACGAGCGCCGGCGCTGGATCCTCGAGCACTGGCCCCACGTGGTCGAGTACGCCGAGCTGCGGGCGACGCTCGACACCCCGGGGCCCGACATCCGAGCGATGCTCGCCGATCTCTCAACGGCCGGGCCTCCGCAGCTCGCCGACGCGGCCCAGCGTGCAGAGCCGTGGCTCACCCGACTGCTTGGGCGTCTCGTTAGCGCCGACGAGCCACTGCCAGGGGAGTTGGTCGACCTGATCATCGATGTGGCGGCGTACCGGAACCGCTGGCACGTTGGCCACCCCGAGCCACTCGACCTTGGCGCCTGGGACCCACAACAGGCGGCCGAACGACACCTTCTGGGGGCGGCGGTCGCCGCTGCAGCGTCTAGCGCAGTCAGTCAATCTCCCGCTCCCAGACCGATGGAGCTCGCCCTCAGCGAAAGCTGACGACCACTTCATTCTCGCCACGGGGCACCTCAACCTCGCCGTGCGCGCTCTGACTCCCCGGATCGGGTGCCGGATCCTGCGGCTGCACGTCGACTGCGAGCACGCCCTGCAAGTGCAGCGGTAGCCTGGCCAGATGGACGGGGCGGCAGGCGGCACGACGTCCGCCGCCACGAGGTCCGCTCCGCTACAGCCACACGTGGAGCGACTGCCGCTCGAACATCCACGTCGGACGGAGATTCTGCGGCGACACGCGCGGGCGATGCGGAGAGGCAGTGCTACCTACCGAGACCCCGACTCTGGCTACCGCGTCTTTACCGCGGAATTTCACTTGCGCCGCGGCGAGTGCTGCGACCAAGGCTGCCGCCATTGTCCCTACTTGCCCTACGACGGGGACAGCGCGACCGGACCCAACCAGGAGACGCAATGAAGACGCTGGCGGTGCACTGGATTCAGGACGGCAACATCCACTGGGAGGACTGGTGGGTGAAGCGCTACGGCCGACAGCGAACCAGGATCCCTGGCGAAGCTGAGCATGTCAGCTTCGCCAACTTCGATCTGAAGCGCAACGGCCTGCCAAGCATCCGTGAGACGCGCGACGGCCTCCTCTATGTCGAGGTTCACCCTGCCAACGAGTCCAGCGTCAAGAACATCCTGAGCTACCACGGCTTCGAGACGATTCAGGTGGAGATCTAGATGGCGTCCAGCCGTACCTCCCTCGCTACAGGATCGGCTTCGATCGTGGTGGGCGTTGCGACGGGGGTGCTTACCAATCTTGTGACGGACGGCGGCGGCCTTCCATACGTGTTCGGCCTTGTCGCGAGCACCGCAGCATGGGTGGGTCTTTACCTGACGACAGCGGGGTCGGCGAACGGGACGACCATCGCTCAGCGTGCGAGCAGGGACAGCTCGATCCGCCGCACGAAGGTCCGTGCTAGCGGTTCAACGGAGGTTCGCCAATCCGCCACAGGACGATCTGTCATCGAGGACGCCGACATCTCAGCGCACGAGACGGCCGCCGCAGCTGACACGAGCCGAGACGACGGGTTGACGGCCTAAGTGCACTCGTCGTTGTCTACTTCCTCGTTGCATTGAGCGGCCCCTTGCAGCCACCTGCCGAGTTCATCGGCCGCGGACAAGCCCTTCGGCAGACCCTCGCCGCTCTGGATGGATCAAGGTGCCCCGTAAACCTCTGGGGCGTCCCCGGCATCGGGAAGTCGACATTTTGCAGCGAGGTTGCTCGTCGACTGGAAGACGCCGGCACGCATGTTGTGTCGATCGATCTGGAACAAATCGTCTCTGGAAACCAGGTGGCGAGTCTCGTGCCCGAGGCACTGGCCCGGGCCGTCGTCACCGCGCTATCAATCGGCCCACGCTCACCGAAGCTCGACTCGCCACAGCTCGACCGAGCCTTCGATGCTGCTCTGAAGAAGGCCGCTGCCGACTTCGCGTCCAGCCACGCTGCTGTGGTCGTTCGTCAGCGGGCCACGCATGGTGCGCGCATCGAGAACACGCAGATCCATGTCGGGGAGTCCGTACATCGCCTGATGGTCGCCCTTCAGCAGTACCGACATGACGTCGCTAGCGCCGCTCGCGGTCGTCTGGCCGGCCTCGAGCACTTGGATGGCAGCGTCCTAATCGTCGACACGGCCGAGGTGCTCTACCAGTTCGATGACCGCTCCGGCGAGACCAACGCCGAAACATTGAACTTCGGGCTCGCGAAATGGTTCCTGTCGGAAGTCCTCGACACGATCAGCCAGCGCACCGGACTACGTCTCCTGGTGGCCGGACGAGAGGTCCTTGACGGTGAGTTCTCGAGCGAACCCGTAGCCGTCGAACTCACGGAATGGAGCACAGACGAGAGCGAAGAGTTCGGCCTCTCGTCAGGGCTTCCTCCCGAGTTTGCGGCCGATCTCCACTCCTTGTGCCACGGCGTCCCGATCTGGACAAGCCTGGTGGTCGAAGTTTGGCGGACGGACGAATCGAGCGGGCCACCACCCACGCCCGAGTCGCTCAGAGCAATGGCGCGCGCTCGGCCTGCGGAGAGGTGGCTGCCGGCGGCGTTTCTTCGACGACTCGACGGGCGCATGCGGGCAATCGTGCGCGCCGCGGCCGTTCCGCGCGTTGTCACTCGAGGAGCGATCGGTGCACTGATGGCCGAGCGTCGGCTCAGTGACTCCGAATGGGAGCGGCTTTGCTCCCACGCCTTCATCCAGCTGAAACCTGTTGGAGGAATTGCAGGTCGCCGTTTCCTGCACTCGCTCATTCGCACTGCGATCCTCGCGCACCTCGAAGCAGAAGAACCCGCAGAACTAAGGCGCCTACATCAGGCAGCAGCCGTCTACTTCGATGAAGAGTCGCAGCCGATCGAGTCCTTCTACCACCAGTTTGCGTCCGGCGACGCCAGTGGATTCGCGGAATGGAACGAGCTCATTGAGTCGCACGTCGAGAGGTTCGACTTCGACGTCGCGAGCCAGTTGGTGGACGCAGCTCTGACCGAGGACCACGCGGTTGCTTTGAGGGCAGACGCCCCAGGTGTCGAGGGCCACGCGCTGATCTGGCGGGCCAGGATCCACCGCTCTCGGGACCAGATCGATGCGGCGATTGCGGCGTACAACGACGCAATCGCCTGCTTTGAGGGTTATGGAGCCACGGCACACGAGATCGAATCTCACTTGGAGCTAGCTCGGCTCGAGTGGCGATGCGGCGACGTCGTACGGGCAGCCGAAGGCGCAGAGCGGGCACTTCGCCTGGCGCGGGCTACGAACGACCGCTTCTTCATTGCGCGGATACTTGAGGTACTCGGGGGGTTGTCTCATACACCCGCAGCGCTCGCAGTGAGCTACCTGACCGAGGCCCGCTACCTCTACAGCGAGCTTGGCGAGGACCACGATGAGGCGGACGTGATACTTGCCCTCGCAGACCTCGCCGAGGACGACGCTTCCAGGCTCAAGTATTACGACGAAGCCCTGGAGGTTTTCGTCGAGAGCGGGTGCTCAGTCGGACGGGCGCAGGTGCTCAGGCGGCTCGCTGGCGTGAAGTTTGCCAGGGATCTCACGGACGAAGCCTCTGTCCTTCTCGACGAAGCCGAACGACTGTTTCAGACGAGCGAAGCCAACGAAGAACGAGCGGAGGTCCTGCGCTCGCGGGCACACATTCTCGCCAGCTTGCACCGCTACCCGGAAGCTCATGAGCTGCTCCTCGAGGCGGCGGAGATCTACCGCGTCGCACGTGAGCCGTCGCGCGAGGCCCGGATCATGCGCCAACTCGCCGTCGTGTCCACGGACTGGTTGGGCCTGCAGAGCGCGTTTGACTTCCTGGCGAATGCCGTAGCCAAGTGCGAGGAGATCGAGGACGTTCACGGCATCGCGAGCACCTTGGAGACCCTTGGCAACCTGCAAGAGCGTCATCAGTCGTGGCCGTTCCAGAAGGAGTCGTATGAGCGCGCGCTAGAGGGCTATTCCTCGTGTAGCGAGTGGTCAGGGATGATTCGGATCTGGCGACGCCTCGCGTACAGCGCGTCGGTCGCGCTGGATCTCGACGTCGCATGTGACTACGCGCAGCGAGCGTTCAAGGTCGCCGAGGGACAGCGGCCGGCCCTGTGTGTGGAGTTGGCCTTGGAGCTTGGGTCTCTGCATCTCGGAAGACCACTGATCGGCCTCTACTTCAGCCCTTGGGAACACGCCCACCCCTTCGCCGACGAAGCCCAGCTGCAACGGTCGACAGCCTGGTATCGCCTCGCCGAGGAACTCAGCTCTCGGAACAAGAACCGTCGGCTCCGCGGCCTCGCTCGAAAGGGTCTCGGAGACAACGCGGTCGCCCGGCAGGACTGGGAGGGCGCGATCCAGGTCTACACCGACGCCACGGCGGACTTGCGAGCTGAGCGAGACCGACTCAGCGTGGCGTGGCTGACGCAGGCCGTTGCTGATTGTCTCGTCGAGCTCGGACGCGAAGTAGAAGCTCGACCGCTCTTCACGGAGGCCATGTACCTATTTGACGAGACCAACGAGACCTGGACGTAGTGCCACAAGCCCGTGAGATCATGCCGGCCCGCCGGCGGCGTTGTGGCGTGGGGATGTGGAGGATCACCCTGTGGCGCCTACTACTACCGGGCAGCTCATTATCAGGACGTGCGGAGAGATAGCGGTTTCGGCCCTGAGGCGAACCAGAGTCCGGCCACGTTTGGTCACGGAGGCGGCCGCAGCTGCTCTCGTGGCTACAACGCGGGCGATTCGCCCACGCAACTGGGTTGCGAGCATTCAGCAGCGTGGCTGCTCGCGCTGGCGGGCCACGAGTTCCGGTAGGGCGTTCGCCAGTCGATCGAGCAGTTCCTCGCGGGTGATGAAACGTCGCACCCGTTTCGCCACCAGGGTGTCGACGACGGCGCGCATGCCCTGGGTGTCTGCGTCGTTGAGGGTCACGGCGAACTCGTCTGCAGACACCGCGCGTACCGATGAGCCGAGCTCGGCGATCTCACGTTGGAGGCGCCGGTCGTTGGTGACGACGACTCGTGCACCCGATACGAGTGCCGCAGCCACCACGTGACGATCTTTGGCGTTGACGCCAGCTACGGCCGTGCCAGCCTCGGAGTCGGCGAGCGTGTGGCGTCGAAGCGCAACACGCATGTCGTCGACGCGTGCTCGTAGCCGATCGGCGGACAGGGCCGGGTGAGCGCGGATCAGGTTCCGCTCGACCTCATCGAGGATCTTCGGGGTGACGACCGGCTGGTAGAGGTCGTGGTCGAACGCGGTGAGCAGCAGATCGCAGACGAGGATCGGCACGAGGACGTCGGCATCGAGCACTGCCACCAACCCGCCCACACCAGGATCCTCAGTCGTAGAGGCCGAGCTCTTCGGCGTCGCGAGTCATCTGGTCGAGCACGGCTCGACGTTCGGCCACGACCTGGTCGCGGAAGGCGAGCAGGTCGGTGAGCAGGATCCTCCGGTGGGAGCCGACCTTGCGGGCGGGGAGTTCGCCTTCGTCGATCAGCCTCACGACCGTGGGTCGCGACATGTTCAACACGCTGGCGGCTTGCTGGGTGGTGAGCTCTCGCGGGGTGCGGACGACTCGGGCGTCTTCGCCGTGGGCCACCGCGTCGAGCATCTCGATCAACCCGTCGACGGCGACCTTCGGCAGTCGAACCGTCGTGCCGTCGGGGAGCGTGAAGCGGCGTGGCCTGCGGCGAAGCGCGCTGAGCGCGTCCGTCGCTGCCTGCCGGTCCTCGAGCTGCTTCGCCATGCCGCCAAGACTACCAACGAACGAAGCACACGAAAGGCCCATTGTTTGCATTGGCTATGTGTCGACCGTCACCTCGTCGATAGAGGGAGGAGGGAACCCACGGCGCGGGAGGGGGTGAGGCCAGTGGTGTCCTTCGTTGTAGAGGACCCCGGCGGCGAGCACCCACCGCCGCACGGCACCTTGGAGCTCGAGATCGACCGCCCGGGAGGTTTGGGCCAGGAAGCCGGCAAGCGTCGATCGGAGCGGGTCCGGGTCGTCCCATACCGGGTCACCTGTGCGGATCGCTTCTTCGAGGGCGTCCCAGACCGTGAGTCCGGGCCGGAGGCCTCGCCGGAGGTGGTCGACAGCGGCAACAAGGTCGAGCAGCCAGGTGCCGCCGTCGGCGGCGGACTCGACTGCGTCCTCGGGTGCGACGGGGTTGGTGGTGGTCATGGGCGGGACGGCTCCAGCAGGGAGGGCTCGAGCACAGGGAGGGCGTCGAGCAGACGGATGGGGTCGACCTCGACGGATGGTCCAGGTGGGGGCAGCACGGCCAGCAGCGCGACGGCGTCGTTGCCGTCGCCGATCGAGGTGATCGCCGGGATCGGTGCGGGGTGCCGCCAGGCGTGGATGGAGTCGGTGCTGATGCCGAGCTCGGTGGCGATCGCCTCGGTGACATCGGGGTCGTGGTCGCAGCGGGCGTCGAGCATGTCCAGGATCAGCTCGTCGGGGAGCCCGGCGCTGCGGATGGCCCCGGCAGCCTGAGTGGGCGACAGCCCGTAGGCCTCGGACGCCGCGGCGAGCTGGTCGCCGGTGGCGCCGAAGCGGGCGGCAGTCGGCAGGCCGAGGTCGGCGTTGTCGATCCCGACGGTGATCCCGGCGGCGAAGGCGTCGAGCGTGGGAGCGTGGGCGACGAGGTGAGCGGCGATGGCGTGGGGGCGGTGGCCAGCCCCGGCCATCGTGCCGGCAGCGAGCTCCCACAGGTGCGGGTCCTCCGGCAGCGCTCGGAGGATGTCGCGGGGACGGGCCGCCATGATCTCGACGGGAGTGCAGCCGGCGTCGCGCATCTCTTGAGCAGTGGCGCCAAGGGCCATCGCGGCCTCGGTACCGGCGATATCCCAGCGGTCTCGCAGGACCGAGATGGCGTCGGGCATGGGGACGCCGATGGTGGGGAGCATCCCGGCCATGGTGTCGGCGTCGATGCCTTCTGCGAACAGCACGGCGACAGTGGCGGCGGGTGTCATACCGGCGTCGCCGAGGACCTCGACGAGGTCGGCCGGAGCGGCGTTGTCGAGTCGCCGCCGGTCGGGTTCGTCGAGGTGGTGGCCGATCAGCGTCGCAAGTTCGGTCCGGGTGTAGTCGCCGCTGTCGGCCAGCTCGGTGACGATCTGGTCGAGGCGGACAGGATCGGCGACGGCGAGCGCTCGGGCGGCGCGATGACCGGCGAGCTCGGCAGCGTCTCGGGCCTCCTCGATGCCGCGCGTGAGCGGAAATCGTTCAAGGACTCCGGTCGGGCCGGCGTGGACGGCGGGCATCCACCGCCCGCCCGGACCCGGGATCACGTAGAGCGTGATCTGATCGGTCAGGTGGCATAGCTCGGCGGCGCTCCGTCCCTCGCCGGGCATCGCTTCCCACCCCCGCACAGTCCCGGCGGGCGACACGGTTGCGATGTCCGCGTGAGGTGTGAGGGCGGGGTACCGATTCTGGACCGTCGAGACCGCGGCGGTTCGGGCGGCGTCGAGGTCCGGCGCGGTGCCGGTGGTGAGCAGACCCTGGCCGGTGCGTGAGGCGACGTCTTCGAGTCGCCAACGTGCTTCGGTGCCAGTCTCGATCGCGACGAGGTAGGCGGTCTTGTTGAGCCGCAGGTAGGCCCCCGATCCGGTCGCGTCCTCGCCGCGGGCCGTCCACTCGGCCTGCGTGTACGGGCCGACCGTGACCCACCGTCCAACTGGGAGCTGCTCGAGCGACGCAGCGGGGAGCCGGTGCCGGCGTCCGGCAGGCACGACCCGGTCGTCGACGATCGTCATGCGTGGCAGCGGTGAGGCGACCAGGTCGACGCCGGCGACGAGGCCGAGCCCGGCTGTGAGCTTGCGGGCGGGTTCGAGCACGTCGAGGAGTCGCTCCCACCGCTCGCGTGGCGGCCATCCCGACGGGTCGAGCGGCGGCAACTCCGACGTTGACGTGTGACCGACTCGGTCGGCGACGAGCCACGCCACCTGGTCGGCCAACATCCCGTCAACGGCAGGCCGCTTCGCCCGCGGAAGACGGCCCGCCGCGTCGACCAGAACCTGATGAGGGTCGTCCAGCTTCGGCAGCCGCCCCCGGATGGTCGACGTCGCCACCCGTCGCGTCGCGGTCAGGAACTCGCGATTGCCGTAGGGCCCGGTGAGCGTGGCCGGGACCTCGATGGGGAGGAGGGCATCGGGGGCAGGTCGGCGGGCGAGCTGGTCGATCGAGAACACCGGCCGCCACTCCCACCGCTCGACCGCGGCGCGCGTGGGTCGGGTGCCACCGAGGTAGGGGTCGGGCTCGTGGCCGCCGGTGGTGACTGGGACCCGCACCGGATAGCCGTGTTCGCCAGCCCGCACTACGCAGGGCCGGTCCGGTTCGGTCGACGGCACGAGCCGCCACGTCTCGGTTCCGGCGACCGGGCCGTCGGCGCCGTACGAGGCGAGCAGCGCCTGGTTGCGGGCGGAGTAGTCCAGCCACGACTGCGCGTCGACCAACGTCGCGGCCCACGCTTCGGGAGTGACGAGCGTCGCGTCGGCCCACCGGTCGAGATGGGCGGCCATCTCGGCGAACGTGGCGAAGGAGATCCGGTGGGACTGCCGTGCCATGCCGGCACGATCCGCAACGCCAGTCCCGGACTTGGTCCCGGAGTTGCTCCCGGGTTCAGTCCCGATCCGCCCGCCGGCCAGGAGGTTCGGTGGCCGGCGGGCAGGTCGGGTCGCAGAACACCACGGTCCGGGCGCCGAACCTTGCGGACCGTCCGGCCCCGACGGGTACGCGGGTCCCGCATCGCTCGCAGCTCCCCGCGACCCGGTTCTCGACCTCGGGTGCCTCGTCGTCGAGAGCGAAGTCGAGCTGCCCCTGCGGGTTGCTGCTGGCCGACGCTCGGGCACCGACCAGCGAGCCAGGCCGTCGAATGGCAGCGTGATCAGGAACGCCATGCGGACGAGGCAGGCTGGCCAACGACTCCGCGATCGCCGCCTGGTCCAGGGTCGGTTCTGGGTCGGGACGGCTGGCGCCCTCGATGAGCGGACAGGTGCCGCCGAGCGGCGCCGAACGTGGCTGACCGTGCTCATCGGTCGGGACCAGCGCTGTCAGGTCGGGGTCCTCCCACCAGCGAATCAGGCGGAGGTGGATTGGTGGCAGCGTGCCGTGGAGCAGCACGGCGTCCTGCCGACGCATCTGCCGGATCACGTGCGCCGGCAGCAGGTCCTCCCGCTGCGGATGCTCCGACACCGTCTTGCGGCCGCCGCCGGTGTCAGCCGACCAACCTCGCTGAGCGACGTGCGCTGTGCCGGCGACCCGGGCCACGTAGTCCAGGGTGGAGGGGTCGTCGGTGCCGGAGAAGATGACCTTGGAGCGGTGCCCGCCGAGCACGGCATCGGCGAGGGTGCCGTAGCGGTGGGTGATCTGGGCCT
>JBQTKH010000113.1:0-60586 GCA_052386335.1 Microthrixaceae bacterium | reverse complement strand
CCGACACCATTCGGGCGGTCATGGCCGACCCGACCATTCTCAAGAAGGAACCCCACCACCCATGAGGGCCTTGCTCTCCGTCTACGACAAGTCCGGCATCGTCGAGCTCGCCCGGGAGCTCCGTGGGATGGGATGGGACCTCATCTCCAGTGGCGGGACGGCGGCGGCCCTGCGCGAGGCGAACCTCGCCGTGACCGACATCGCCGACCTCACGGGCTTCCCCGCCATCCTCGGCCACCGTGTCGTCACCCTCCATCCGAAGGTGCACGGCGGGATCCTCGCTGATCGGCGCAACCCGGATCACCAGGCCGACATGTCCACGTACGGCATCGATCCGATCGACCTCGTGGTGTCGAACCTCTACCCCTTCGGCGCCGACACCTCCAGCTTCGAGCACGGGGCGACGCGTGCGGAGGAGCTCATCGACATCGGTGGGCCGGCGATGATCAGGGCGGCGGCCAAGAACTTCAAGGACGTCGGCATCCTCACGCACCCGTCCGACTACCACGTGGTCGTCGACGAGCTGAAGGCCGGAGGCGTGCTCTCCGACGGCACCAAGGTGGCCCTGGCTCGCAAGGCCTTCGCGCACACCGCTGCCTACGACGCGTCGATCGTCTCGTGGTTCGACGATGTCGCTCATGACCCGCTGCCTCCAACCATCCACCTGGCGCTCGAGCGCGTCCAGGACCTGCGGTACGGCGAGAACCCGCACCAGACCGGCGCTCGCTACCGCGAGATCGGATCCACCTCCTGGTGGGATGGTGTGGAGCAGCACGGTGGCATGGCTCTCAGCTACCTCAACCTGTTCGATGCAGACGCGGCGTGGGGGCTCGCGAACGATCTCGCTGCCACGACTGGTCGACCAGCCGTGGCCATCATCAAGCACGCGAACCCGTGCGGCGCAGCGGTGGCGACCACCCTGGCCGACGCCTATCGCCGCGCGTTCGAGTGTGACGAGCGGTCTGCGTTCGGGGGCATCGTGGCCCTGTCGCATCCGGTCGACGACGCCACGGCCGAGCGGATGGTGGCCGCCGCGCAGGCTGACGTGGTGATCGCGCCGGGCTACGCGGAGGGGGTGATCGAGGCGCTCACCAAGAAGCGCAAGAACACTCGACTGCTCACCGCTGCGCCGCCAACGCCCGACGCGCACCAGATCCGCCAGCTCACCGGGTCGTGGCTCGTGCAGGACGCCCACCACTTCGCGGCAGCGCGAGCCGACTGGCGAGTCGTCACCAAGCGTCAGCCCACCGACGCCGAGTGGGCAGACGCCGAGCTGGCCTGGCGGCTCGTCGGCTGGGTGAAGAGCAACTCGATCGTCCTCGTGAAGGACGGAACCGCGTGGGGCATCGGCGCGGGCCAGCAGAACCGCGTCGAAGCGGGTCAGATCGCCGCTGCCAAGGCCGGGGGTCGAGCCCGTGGTGGCGCGTGCGCCAGTGATGCCTTCTACCCGTTCCCCGATGGCATCGAGGCGGCCGCCGACGCGGGTGTGGCGGTCGTCATCCAGCCAGGCGGGTCCGTCAAGGACGATCAGATCATCGCCAAGGCCGACGAGCTCGGACTGGCCATGGTCTTCACGGGTGAGCGGCACTTCCTCCACTGAGCGTTCGACGCCGAAGCGGAGCTTCGTCGTCGAGCTTGTTGGTGCGCCCGCGGCGCGCTGATCTCTGGTCGGCGACCGGCGGAGCCGGCTCGCCTCCCGGACGGGGGGCTCCGGCGGAGCCTCTGCCCCCCGTGCCCCCCGCCGCGGACCCCGTTCGCACGTGCGCGGCCGGTTCAACCCCGTCGGTGTCGCGCATAGTGTCCGCTGCATGAGCGCTGTGATGATGCCGGGTCAGCCTGTGGCCGATGCCGTGTTCGCCGACCTTGCGCCGAGGATCGACAAGCTTCGGGCGAACGGCCACACTCCGGGACTGGCCACCGTGCTGATCGGCGATGACGAGCCGTCGGCCCGGTACGTCGCCATGAAGATGCGAAAGGCCGAGGAACTGGGCTGTCACAGCCCGCACGTGCACCTGCCAGCCGATGCCACCACCGCCGATGCGATCGAGGCGGTGCGCGAGCTGAACGCGGACCCGGCGGTCGACGCGATGCTCGTCCAGCACCCCGCTCCTTCACAGGTTGACTTCGACGCGGTGCTCATGGCAGTCGATCCCGACAAGGACGTCGATGGCATGCACCCGACCAACGTCGGCCGCCTCGCTCTCGGCATCCCTGGCCCCGTCTCGTGCACGCCGGCGGGCATCGAGGCCATCCTCGCCCACTACGAGATCCCGGTCGCGGGACGAGACGTCGTGATCGTCGGCCGCGGGGTCACCATCGGGCGCCCGCTCAGCATCCTGCTGTCACAGAAGCGGCCGACGGCCAACGCCGCGGTGACGGTGGTCCACACCGGGGTGCCCAGCTGGGCCGAGTACACAAGACGGGCGCACATCGTCATCGCGGCTGCAGGGGTGCCTGGGATGATCCGTCCCGAGCACATTCGCCCCGGAGGGGTCGTGGTGGGCGCGGGAGTCCGTTACGAGGGCCGCAAGCTGCTCCCAGACGTCGACGAGACGTGCGAGGAGGTCGCGGGCTGGATCACGCCCCGTGTCGGCGGCGTCGGCCCCACCACCATCGCGATGCTGTTCCGCAACCTCGTCGAGGCCGCTGAACGCCGCGCCGGGCTCGGTGTGGGGTAGCCGGTGGCGGGCACCCTCACGGAGCTGCCGTCGATCGAGATCCCGGGCCACGAGCCCGCCGGCTTCGGCTCGGACGAGCACCCGATGCGGATCATGACGAGGCGTGCCGCCGGGCTCCACCCGGCGGGATGGGACGATGATGCCCGCGCCGAGGTGGCAACGTTCTTCGACGACCTGGCGCCGGTTTGGCACACCCGCACCTCGCCCCAGCGCGACGCCGTCGTGGCCGACGCGCTCGCCCGCGGCCTCCCCGGCGGCGACCTCTGCGGTGACGTGTGCGTGGAGCTCGGCAGCGGCATCGGCGCGTACACCCCGATGCTGTCGACGCGCTGGCGACGCGTGCTCGCCACCGAGGTGGCGATGGAGATGTTGCGCCTCGCCCCCGTCGAGCCCGGCCACCGCATCCTGGCCGACGGTGCCCACCTCCCCATCGCCGACGGTGTGGCAGCCGCCGTCGTCCTCGTGAACTGCTTCTTGTTCCCGGCGGAGGTCGATCGGGTGCTCGCCCCCGACGGCGTCGTCGTCTGGGTCAACAGCAGCGGCCGTGACACGCCCATCCATCTGCCACCGCCGGATGTCGTTGCCGCGCTGCCGGGTCGATGGGAGGGCGTGCACAGCCAGGCGGGCATCGGGATCTGGGCCGTCCTGCGGCGGTCCGGCGCCTGAGACGGACAGAACGGGCCGATCGGCCCTGGCCGGAACCCCGCCTCTCGACCTAGCGTGGCATCCCCATGGCGCGCATCACCGACCTCCTCGACGCGGGGCCGACCCTGTCCTTCGAGCTCTTCCCCCCGAAGACCGACGAAGCCGAGCGGGCGCTCGAGAAGTGCGTGGCCGAGCTGGCGGAGATGCGCCCCTCATTCGTCTCGGTCACCTACGGCGCGCTCGGGAGCACGAGAGAGCGCACGCGGGATGTCGTCACCCGCATCAACGCGGAGCAGGCGTTCCCCGCGATGCCGCACCTGACCTGCGTCGGTCACTCACGGGCCGACATCACCGAGCTCCTCGATCACTACGCCTCCCACGGCGTGGAGAACATCCTCGCCCTCGGGGGCGATCCGCCGGTCGACGGGTCCGACGCAGGAGGCGACTTCGCCTACGCCATCGAGCTGGTCGAGCAGGTCCGGGCCCACCCCGGTGGGTTCGCCATCGGCGTGGCGGCTCACCCCGAGGTGCATCCGCGCTCGCCCGATCGGGCCAGCGACCGTCGCCACCTGGCCGAGAAGCTGGCCCTTGCCGACTTCGGGATGACGCAGTTCTTCTTCGCGGTCGACGACTACCTGCGCATGGTCGACGAGCTGGCCGAGCTGGGCTGCGACAAGCCGCTCCTCCCTGGGGTCATGCCGATCGTGAGCGTGGCGGGTGTGCGTCGGATGGCGGGCATGAACGGGAGCGCCATCCCCGATGCGCTGCTCGAGCGGCTGGTCGCCGTGGAGGATCAGCCCGACGAGGTGGCCAAGATCGGCATCGAGGTGGCCACGGATCTCGGCGCCGCGCTGCTCGCGGAGGACGTGCCCGGCCTGCACCTCTACTCGCTGAACCGGTCCTCGTCGGTCCGCAAGATCCACGCCAACCTCGGCCTCGGCTGACCCCCCACCTCGGGGCGCTCTCCCGGTGCACTGCGGGCCACCCACCCCCGATCTGTGGTTGCGCACGCGCGCTATCCGTGCGTGAGGTGCCAGAGAACCGGGTTGGGACCGGGGCGGCGGGCGCAGTCAGGCGCCGCGTGGGCGGTAGATCGCGGTGTGGATGGTGCGAGCGACGGGCCGCTCGTCGGCGAGGTGGACCACGTCGAGCTCCACGAAGCGGTGTCCCTTGTGGTCCCACTCGCGGGTGACGAGCGCACGGGCCGACACCTCCTCGCCGTCGCGCACCACACCGTGGTGCTGCACGCTCGACTCGACGTGGATCCACGGGCCGAGGCGCACGTTGGCCGACAGCACGTAGTTGGCGTCGCGCAGGATCCATCCGGGATGGGCGATCCCCTCCGCGGCGTAGATCGGCGCATCCTCCCGCACCTCAGCGAGGTACGGCACCGCCTTGTCGGCGTGGAACCGGTGCGGTGCCAGCCCGAGCGCGGTGCCTGGTGTGAGTGCCTCAGCGGATGCGGGCGGCGGGTCGTCGATCTGATCGACCGCCGGCCAGTCAGCTGGGTCGAGGGGCGGCAGTGGCCCATCGGGGAGCGAGGCGGTCGCCGTGGCGCACAGCTCGCCCGTGTCGTCGCGCAGGGTCATCGAGCCGTCGTCATCGGTGGAGATGTCGACGCGCCGACCGTCGTAGACGGGCTGGTGGAATCGAGCGCGCATCGTGCCGCGCAGCAGCCAGTCGATCCCCCAGTGCTCGGTCGGCGGGTGGCACAGGTAGGCGTACACATCGACGCCCGGAACGAGGCCGCCCCGGAAGCCGAAGCGCTGCGCAACCTCGTCGTCATGGATCTTGTTCGTCGAGGCCGTGGCCGTGTTGAAGGCGACGACCGAGCGCGCATGCATCGCCGTCAGGACAACGTGGCGAGGACGGCGTTGAACGTGGCGCTCGGACGCATCGCGGCGGTGACCCGCTCGACATCGGGGCTGTAGTAGCCGCCGATGTCCACGGGTGCTCCCTGGACCGCGAGCAGCTCCGCGGCGATGGTCGTCTCGCGCTCGATCAGCTGGGCGGCGAGCAGGGCGAACGAGCGAGCGAGGTCGGTGTCGTCGGTCTGCGCTGCGAGGGCTTCGGCCCAGTAGAGGGCCAAGTAGAAGTGGCCGCCGCGGTTGTCGATCTCGTTGACCTTGCGCGAGGGCGACCGGTTCTCCTCGAGCACCCGCCCGGTCGCCGCGTCGAGCGTGTCGGCGAGGATCTGGGCCCGCTTGTTGCCCGTGGACTGCGCCAAGTGCTCGAAGGACACCGCCAGTGCGAGGAACTCGCCCAGGGAGTCCCAGCGGAGGTGGTTCTCCTTGGTGAACTGCTGGACGTGCTTGGGGGCGGATCCACCCGCACCCGTCTCGAAGAGCCCACCGCCGTTGATGAGCGGCACGATGGACAGCATCTTGGCGCTGGTGCCGAGCTCCAAGATCGGGAAGAGGTCGGTGAGGTAGTCGCGCAGGACGTTGCCGGTCACCGAGATCGTGTCGGCGCCGGCCCGGATGCGCTCGAGGGAGAAGTTGGTCGCCTCGATGGGGGCCAGGATCTGGATGTCGAGACCCTCGGTGTCGTGGTCGTTGAGGTAGCGGCGCACCTTCTTGATGACCTCGAGGTCGTGGGCTCGGGTGTCGTCGAGCCAGAACACCGCCGGTGCCCCGGTGGCACGGGCCCGCGTGACCGCGAGCTTCACCCAGTCGCGGATCGGGAGGTCCTTCGTCTGGCACATGCGCCAGATGTCACCCGGCTCCACGTCGTGTTCGAGCAGCACGCTGCGATCGGCGTCGAGCACGCGCACCGTGCCCGCCGTCGGGATCTCGAAGGTCTTGTCGTGGCTGCCGTACTCCTCAGCCTTCTGGGCCATGAGGCCGACGTTGGAGACCGAGCCCATGGTGGTGGGGTCGTAGGCCCCGTGCGCTCGGCAGTCGTCGATCACGGCCTGGTAGACGCCGGCGTAGCAGCTGTCGGGGATCACGGCCTTCGTGTCCTGCGGCTCGCCGGCCGCGTTCCACATCTGACCCGAGGTGCGGATCATCGCGGGCATCGAGGCATCGACGATCACGTCGCTCGGCACGTGAAGGTTGGTGATGCCGCGATCGGAGTCGACCATCGCGAGCGCCGGACCATCCCGCAGCCCCTGCTCGATGCTCTTCTGGATGGCGCTGCGGTCTTCCTCAGGGAGGTCGTCGATGGCGGTGAGCAGGCTGGCGAGGCCGTTGTTGGCGCTGATGCCGGCGGCGTCGAGCACGGCCCCGTGGGTGGTGAAGAGGTCGGGGAAGAACGCCCGCACGGCGTGCCCGAAGATGATCGGGTCGGACACCTTCATCATCGTGGCCTTGAGGTGCACGGAGAACAGCACGCCCTTGGCCTTGGCGTCAGCGATCTGCTCGGCCAGGAAGGCGACCAGCGCGTCCTTGCGCATCACCGTGGCGTCGACCACCTCGCCCTCGAGGACGGGAGTGGCCTCCTTGAGGACGGTGGTGGTGCCGTCGGTGCCCACGAGCTCGATGCGGAGGGTCCCCGCCTCGGCGATGGTGGCCGACGTCTCGTTGGCGCGGAAGTCGCCCGACGACATCGTGGCGACGTGGGTCAGCGAGCTTGGCGACCAGGTGCCCATCGAATGCGGATGGGTGCGGGCGTAGTGCTTGACCGAGGCAGGTGCGCGTCGATCCGAGTTGCCCTCGCGCAGCACCGGGTTGACGGCGCTGCCGGTGACGCGGTCGTACCGGGCTCGGATCTCGTGCTCCTCGTCCGTGCTCGGCTCCTCGGGGTAGTCGGGGAGGGCGTAGCCCTTGGCTTGCAGCTCGGTGATCGCGGCCTTCAGCTGGGGAGCTGACGCGCTGACGTTGGGGAGCTTGATGATGTTGGCCTCGGGCCGCAGCGTGAGCGCGCCGAGCTCGGCGAGGGCGTCCGGCACCTGCTGGTCGGGGGTGAGGTGGTCGGGGAACTGCGCCAGGATGCGGCCCGCGAGGGAGATGTCACGCGTCTCCACCTTCACCCCCGCCGCGCTCGCAAACGCCTGGATGATGGGCAGCAACGAGTACGTGGCCAGGGCCGGGGCCTCGTCAGTGTGGGTGTAGATGATCGTCGAGGTCACTCGGCGAGGCTATCCACCACCTGGCCCGGCGGACGAGTGCTCGCGGCCGCGCGCGGGGGTCGGTAGCGTGGCCCTGGATGTCACACCCCCTTCGTAGGGTCCCAGGTGTGACCAGAGCGACGAGAGGGTTGGCCGCGGTGGATGGAGGCGCGCAGCGGAAGCGGGCGACGTCCACGTCTGCCTTTGGCGTGTCCCGGCGGGAGAACCACGATGCCAGCGGGTTCTATGCCCGGTTCACGGCGCCGACCATCACGGCGGATGACCGCGTCGAGCCCCCCGGTGTGGTCGATCAGATCTACGTTGGCGATGCCCGCAGCATGGATCGCGTGCGGGCCTCGTCGGTGGCTCTCGTGGTCACCTCGCCGCCCTACTTCGCGGGCAAGGCCTACGAGGAGGAGCTCGGCGAGGGTCACATCCCGGCCACCTATGTCGAGTACCTCACGATGCTCGAAGACGTCTTCGCCGAGTGCGTCGACAAGCTCGAGTCGGGCGGCCGCATCGCGGTCAACATCGCGAACCTCGGGCGCAAGCCCTACCGCTCGCTGTCCGCAGATGTCATCGGGATCCTGCAGGATCGGTTGGGGCTGCTCCTACGTGGCGAGGTCGTCTGGCGCAAGGCGCGGGGTGCAGGCGGCAACTGCGCCTGGGGATCGTTCAAGCAGCCCGCCAACCCCGTGCTGCGCGACCTCACCGAGCGCGTCGTCATCGCGAGCAAGGGTCGCTTCGATCGTGCGGTGAAGGGGCCGGCGCGAGCGGCGGCGGGGATGCCGAGCGAGGCGACGCTCACGGCCGACGAGTTCATGGACGCCACGCTCGATGTGTGGGAGCTCGCACCGGAGAGCGCGAACCGCGTGAACCACCCGGCACCCTTTCCCGTCGAGCTCCCGCACCGCCTGATCGATCTCTACACGTATCGAGGCGACGTCGTGCTCGATCCGTTCATGGGCTCCGGCACCACCGCAGTCGCGGCGGTGCGCACGGGTCGGCACTACCTCGGCTACGACACCGACGAGGCTTACGCCAAGGCAGCCCGCGAGCGGGTCGCGGCGGAGGTCGATGCCGTGCTCGCCTCGCCGCCCATCGCGCTGCCCGACAAGGCGAGCGTCGCTGCTCGGGAGCTGCTCGAAGCGGCCGGGTTCGTCGTCGCCGATGCCACCGTGAGCAAGCGCCGTCGCTTCGCGGGAGGCCTTTCGGTCGACTGGATCGCCACCGACGCGCTGCAGCAGGAGTGGGTCGTGCTGGTCGCTGGGGCGAGCACGGTGGTGCGGTGCGGGCTACGCCGCTCCGACGTGCTGTTCCGCACCCTTGGCGAGGCCTCCGTGCTCACCCGGGCAGGCCAGCGGGTGCTCGTGCTCACCACCGACCTCCCCTTGCCGCGCTCGGCGCCGCTCGCCGCGCTGCGGGCAGCACGTGGCGTGAGCCTCGTCGACGCGGTCGAGCTCGGCGCCGCCGGGGTGGGCGACCGGCTCGCCTCCTATGCGTCCGGCATCATCGAGCCCGTCGGCGACCTCCTCCCCGGCGCCTGAGCCAGCGAGCTCGTGCAGCAGCGGCGCACCCGGTGTGCGATGAGTGCACACCCTGAGGGGTCCTAGTGCCGTCGGCCAAGACGGAGATCACCGAGATCGTCACCGGGTTGGCGATCACGGGCGCGCCCACCATGGCGGCGGCGCTCGCCGCCCGCGCGGTGGCCAACGTGGGCGACGACGTGTGGTCGCGCCTCGACCAGCTCGATCACGAGGGCCAGCATCGCCAGGAGTTCGCCGCGGCTTGGGCGAACGGGCAGGCCTTCCTCCGAGCAGCCGATGGTCTCCGGGGGCGGTCACCCCGGGTGGTGGAGTGGAAGGGACCGAGCCGAGCGCCAGGCGATGAGGTCGTGCCGGCCGATCTGCGCATCGACCACGTGTGGCTCGTCAGCTGCAAGTACCTCTCCAAGGTGCTCGCCAACTCGGCGCCGGCCCGCCTCTTCGAGCGTGGATTGGCGGGTGGCCCCACGCGTCACGCTGGCGACTGGTACGCGGAGGTGGCACCCCCCGCGTACCAGGCGCTGTACAACCAGGTTCGCGTCGAGCTCGGCACCCGGGCGGACCTTCCGCCCCACGCGGTCGACCTCACCCCGAGTCATCGAGCGGAGCTGCGGGCCTATCTCGACGCTGGCTGGTCTCCCGAGGCGCAGGCCGCCTACCGGATGCTGGCGGTCGCCGTCGGGAAGGCGTCGGCTGAGTGCTGGAAGCGCTCCGTCACCAAGCGCGCCGACGCCGAGGCGATGCTCTGGCGACTGCTCCGCATCGGAAGCGCCCCCTACTTCGTGCTCGGCGCGCAGCGGGGTCGCAGCCTGCGGGTGCGGGTCATGACGCCGTGGGACTGGCGCCAGGCCTACGAGCTGAAGCGCTTCGACGTGTGGGGCGACGACGCCGGTCAGCCGCAGGTCCGCTGGCAGGCGCAGGTGCGGGAGAAGGCCACGGGCACGGTCGTCGCCGTCGACGGGCACGTTGAGGTGCGCTGGAGCCACGGCCGCTTCGGCAAGCCGCCCGAGGCCAAGGTCTACCTCGACACTCCGCACCATCGAGTGCCGGGCTACGTGCCGCTCACCTGATCCTGTCGCCGTCCGTCGGCAGGTCAGCCCCCGACGCGGCGGTTGTACTCCAGGATCGCCGCGCTGGCCTCCCGGTCGGCCAACGTCAGGCTCTCGATGGGGTCAGAGCCGTCGGCAACGCGCTCGAGTCCCTGCGTCACCGCCTCGCGGAAGTCGGGGTACCCACCGAGGACCGGGCCCGCCGGCCCCTTGCTTGCCTGGAGCTGGTCGTAGGCCACGCGAAAGCCCGGACGGTCGAGCCACAGCTGGATCACCGCGGGGTCATCCGCTGCTGCCTTCGAGATCGGCACGTAGCCCGTGCCGATGTGCCACCGGGCCTGCTGCGCGGGCAACGTCAGCCATGAGGCGAAGTCCCACGTGGCGGCCTTCTCGGCGTCCGTGCCGGTGTCGGCCAGCCACAGGGCTGCGCCGCCCACGTTGACCCCACCATCACCTCCACCATCGATGGTGGGCATCGGGGCCACCCCCAGCTCCACCTTGGCCGCCAGGTCCGGGTTGGAGCCCAGCACGTCGTAGATCGACCCGAGCGCGGCCGACGTGCCCAACGTCATCGCCGCATCGCCTGAGGCGATGGCGAGGAACGCATCCTGGCCGCCGGGGTTGCGGCCCACGTTGGCCGCCAGCCCATCGCTGAGCATCTCATCCACCCACGTGAAGACCGCCTGACCCGCGGTGCTGTCGAGCAGGGCCTCTGTGGCGCGCGCGTCGCGCCCATTGGCTTGGTCGACGACGGGCGCGCCCGACGTGGCGAACAGCTGCTCGAGGTACCAGCTCTGCATCTCGAGCGCGAACCCCTGGTTCGCAGCTCCAGCGTCCACGATCGCCCGTGACGCTGCCGTGAGCTCGGCCAGGGTGGTTGGTGGATCGGCGGGGTCGAGGCCGGCTTCTGTGAAGTCCCGCTGGTTGAAGTACAGGACGGGGTTCGACGTGTTGAACGGCATCGGCCACAGCGTGCCGGCGACGGTGTACTGCTCGATCACGCGCGGGAGGATGTCGCCGGTGTCGAACTCGGACGCAGCGACGCACGCTGCGGCCGGGATGACCGTCTCACTGTCGACGAGCTGCTGGATCGCCGTCTCCTCGAGCTGCACGAGGTTGGGGAGGTCGTCGCCCCGGGCGGCAGCCCGGTACCCCTCGAGGGTCTCGTCATAGGTGCCCTTGAACACGAGCCGCACCTTCACGCGGTCCTGGCCAGCGTTGTAGTCGTCGACGAGCGCCTGGAGGGTCGTCTCGTTCGCGGCGGTCATCGCGTGCCAGAAGGTGATGTCGACCGGGCCTTCCGCCGCGTCGAGCGCGTCGACCGGGCAACGGCTCGGATCGGCAACATCGTCCCTCGAGGGTGTCAGCGAGGTGTCGTCACCACCACCTCCACTGCACGCGGCGATGACGAGCGCGAGGGCGACGAGGACGGCGAACCGGGCGGATCGATGGCGGTGGCGCATGGGAGACCTCTCAGGTGTGATGGCGGGCGGGCGGGTGCGCGGCGAACGGGTGCTGGCTCACCCCTTGATGGCGCCCGAGGTGAGACCTCGGACGAGGTTTCGTTGGAAGGCCAGGAGGAGGATCAAGATCGGAAGGGCGGCGACGACGGTTCCCGCCATCACGAGGTTGAGCTCGTCGACGCGGCCTGAGGCCAGCGACTTCAGGCCGATCTGGACGGTGCGCATGTCAGCGTCCTCCGTGATCAGCAACGGCCAGAGGTACTGGTTCCATGCCAGGAGGAACGAGAACAGGCCGAGGGCAGCGATCGCGGGGCGGGCGAGCGGCACCGCTACGTGGCGGAGGAACCCCCAGTGGCCGTAGCCGTCGAGCGATGCCGCGTCGCGCAGCTCGGTGGGGATGCCGAGGAAGGCCTGTCGGATCAGGAACGTGCCGAATGCGAAGGCCAGGAAGGGAGCGGTGAGCCCCTGGAACGTGTCGCGCCAGCCGAGCGAGTCGACGGTCTGCAGGTTGGCGACGATCGTGACCTCGGCGGGGACCATCAGCGTGGCGAGGAAGACGGTGAACACGAGGCTCTTGCCCCGGAAGCGCAGAAAGGCGAACGCGTAGGCGGCCAGCACGGACGTGATCATCTGGCCGACTGTGATGATCACCGACGCAACCGCGCTGTTGACCAGGTAGCGCCCGAGGTGACCGCGGTTGAATGCATCGCCGAAGGTGGACAGGTCGGGATCGGTTGGGATGAGGATGCCCGGGAACTCGAGCAGGCGGGAGGCTGGCTGCACGGCGACGACCGCGGCGCAGTAGATCGGGAACAGCACCACCACTGCCGCGAGGACGAGGCCGACGTAGCGCAGCGGGGTGTTGCCACGGCGCGCGCGGCGCGGCAGCGCGCTAGCGGTCGCCGCCATAGAAGGTCCTCCTCTCGAGCACGCGGAACTGCACGAGCGTCAGCAGGAGCAGGATGACGAACAGCAGGGTCGCCTGTGCCGACGCCAACCCGAGGTCGCCGGCGCGGGCGTCCGAGAAGATCGAGTAGACGACGACACGGGTGCTGTCGAGCGGGCCTCCGGCGGTGAGCAGGTCGATCTGCCCGAACGACTGGAAGGCGCTGATCGTGAGCACGACCGACGCGAAGAGAAGCGTGGGCGAGAGGAGCGGCAGGGTGATGTGGCGGAAGCGTCGCCATGCGCCGATGCCGTCGACGCGGGCCGCCTCGTAGAGGTCGTCGGGGAGTGACTGCAGACCCGCGCTGATGATGATGAACGTCACCCCCAGGTTCTGCCAGACGGTGGTGACGGAGACGGCAGCCAGCGCCGTGTCCTTGTCCTGGAGCCAGCGGACGGGCTCGCGCCCGAGATCGGCCAAGAGCTGGTTGATCACGCCGATCGACGGGTTGAACAGCGTCAGCCACATGAGTGATGCGACGGCCACCGAGGTCGCGACCGTCGAGGAGAAGATCGTGCGGAACACGGCCACGCCGCGCAGCTGCTGGTGGGCGAGCAGGGCGAGCCCCAGCCCGAGCGCCAGGCCAAGGGGGACGGTGAGCAACGTGAACCGCAGGGTCACGCCGAGGCTGTTGCGGAAGGCCTCGGATCCGAGCACGTCCCAGAACCGCGTCAGCCCCACGTAGACGCGGCGGCGACCGAACGGGTCTTCCTCGAACTGGCCGAGCCAGATCGTGCGACCAAGTGGGAAGAAGACGAACACGCTGAACACGATGAGCGACGGTGCGAGGAACCCGAGGGCCAATGGCCCATCGGAGCCGCGGACGGCGAGCGGCGCGTCGTCGATCGGCCCCCGGCGCCACGGGAGACGGGACCGCGATCCCGTCGGCCCGACAGCGGGCATCGCTGCATCCGGGGGCGGGACGGGGATGCCGGCCCCGGTCATGGGTCGAGCCGCCCCGTGCTGATCGGATCGAACAGGTGGACGTCGGCTGCCGTGCAGAGCAATCGCACGCGGTCACCGGCGAGCGCTGGCGATCCCTCCGCTGTCGTGCGGACGACGACGTCACCGTCGGCGCCGTCGACGCGGCACAGCACCAGGCGCTCGTGACCGAGGGACTCGACGACCCGCACCGAGGCGGGGATGCCCTCGGAATCACCGGGAGGGCGCAGGTGCAGGTGCTCGGGGCGAACGCCCAGGACGAGGGACCTCCCCGGCGGGCCAGCGTGGGGCCCAACCTCGAGTGCGCCTCCAGCCACCGCCGCTCGAGCGCGGTCCCGCTCGACACTGGTGATCGTGGCCCGAAGCGTGTTCATCGGAGGGTTGCCGACGAAGCGCGCCACGAACAGGTTGGCGGGGCGGTCGTAGACCTCCTGCGGGGCGCCGACCTGTTGCAGCACCCCCGCGTCGAGGATGGCCACACGTGAGGCCATGGTCATCGCCTCGATCTGGTCGTGCGTGACGTAGACGAAGGTCGTCTCGAGTCGACGGTGCAGCTCGATGAGCTCGGCCCGGGTCTGGGTGCGGAGCTTGGCGTCGAGGTTCGAAAGCGGTTCGTCCATCAGGAACACGGATGCGCGACGCACGATGGCGCGAGCCAGCGCGACCCGCTGGCGCTGGCCGCCGGAGAGGGCACGGGGCTTGCGGTCGAGCAGGTCAGCCAACCCGAGCATCGCTGCGGCATCTCCAACGAGGCGGGCGCGCTCGGCCTTGTCGACACGGCGGGGAAGGAGGGGGAACTCGATGTTCTGGCGCACGGACTTGTGCGGGTAGAGGGCGTAGCTCTGGAACACCATGGCGATGTCCCTGTCCTTCGGCTCCACGCCGTTCACGACCTGACCGCCGATGCTGACCGTGCCCATCGAGGGCTCGTCGAGGCCGGCGATCATCCGCAGGGCGGTGGACTTCCCGCAGCCCGACGGCCCGAGCAGCACGAGGAACTCCAGATCGGGGATGTCCAGGGTGAGATCGTCGACCGCGACGACGTCACCGAACCGCTTGGTGACGGACTCGAACGAGATGGAGGCCACTGTCGGCGAGCGTACGGCACGACGTACGAGCGAAGGTCGCTCTCCCGTGTGGTCGGCCCGTCGACTCAGGGTGCTTCGGCGACGGCCTTCAGGCGCTCCAGGGTTGCCCTCATTCCAGCGCGCAGCTCGTCGTCGTGATCCTCGACGCCGCCGAGCGCGAACCGGGTGAACACGGTGGCGATCAGCGTGCGGTCCTTGAAGCGCCGGCGCTCCTCGGTGACGAGCGTGCCGTCGCCGTCGGGCTCGAAGCGATACGACCATCGCACGCCGCTCTGCTGGGTCTCGAACGCGAACTCCCGGCCCGGCTCGGCTGCCACGACCTGGTTGGTCGTCGACCAACGGGCGATGCCGCGCTTGTTCGTTCCCTTGAACCGAGCGCCCACTGCGGGGCCCGTGGCGCCGCTGAGCCACCTGCCGCCGGTGCACTCTGGGCTGAGCCGGCCCATCCGAGCGATGTCGGTGACGATGGCGTAGATCCGGTCGGGTGGAGCGGCGATCCGGAGCGACACCGCGTCGGGAGCGGGGGCGCGTTGAGGTGTCTCGGGCATGTGCGGACGGTACCGGACGGGCGGTAGCGTCGGCCGCACGGATCGCAGGGGCGGTTCGACCACCACAGGGGGACAGCGCAGTGCAAGAGCACACCAAGATCTACATCGATGGCGCCTGGGTGCCGTCGTCCGGTACCGGCTCGATCGAGATCTTCGACTCCACCAACGGTGAGGTGATCGCCTCGATCCCCAAGGGATCCGCGGCAGATGTCGACGCCGCCGCCAAGGCCGCGCACGCCGCCTTCCCCGAGTGGTCCGCCAAGAGCCCCGAGGAGCGGGCCAAGTTCTGCACTCGCATCTCTGAGGGCCTCGCCGGCCGCATGGACGAGATCGCCACGGTGGTCACCCGCGAGGCGGGCATGCCGAAGTGGCTGAGCCTCATGGTGCAGGCCGGTCTGCCGATCAACTCGTTCGCCCAGGCCGGGGCCGTGGCCGAGAGCTACGAGTACGAGACCACCGTCGGCAACAGCCTCGTGATCAAGGAGCCGGTCGGCGTCGTGGGTGCCATCACGCCCTGGAACTACCCGCTCCACCAGATCGCCGCGAAGGTGGCGTTCGCGATGGCTGCTGGCTGCACCGTCGTGCTCAAGCCGAGCGAGGTGGCACCGCTCGATGCGTACATCCTCGCCGAGGTGATGCACGATGCCGGCGTGCCGGCGGGTGTGTTCAACCTGGTGACCGGCACCGGTGCCGAGGTGGGCGAGGCCATCTCCAAGCATCCGCTCATCGACATGGTGAGCTTCACCGGGTCCACCCGCGCCGGGAAGGCCGTCGCCGCCGCCGCGTCGGGCACGCTCAAGCGCGTCGCCCTCGAGCTCGGCGGCAAGTCCGCCAACATCCTCCTCGACGACCTCGACGACGAGACCTTCGAGAAGGCCGTCCGAGACGGTGTCGGCAAGGCCTACCTCAACTCCGGCCAGACCTGCACCGCGCTCACCCGCATGCTCGTGCCGGCCAGTCGGTTGGCCGACGCGGAGCGGCTCGCCGCCGACGAGGTGGAGACCAAGTTCCAGCCGCAGGACCCCTTCGCCGACTTCGCCATGCTCGGACCGCTCTCGAGCCAGGCCCAGGTCGACCGGGTGAACGGCTACATCCAGAAGGGCATCGACGAGGGTGCCAAGCTCATCACCGGTGGCACGGGCAAGCCAGAGGGGCTCGAGCGGGGCTACTACGTGCGCCCCACCGTGTTCTCCGAGGTGCGCAACGACATGACCATCGCCCAGGAGGAGATCTTCGGGCCGGTCCTGTCGATCCTGCCGTACGAGTCCGAGGACGACGCGGTTCAGATCGCCAACGACTCGCCCTATGGCCTGTCAGGGGGCGTGTGGGCGGCTGACGCCGATCGCGCCAAGGCCGTGGCCCGCAAGATCCGCACCGGCCAGATCGAGGTGAACGGCGGGGCCTTCAACCCCAACGCTCCCTTCGGTGGGTACAAGCAGTCCGGCTACGGCCGCGAGTACGGCACGCATGGCTTCGAGGAGTTCCTCGAGACCAAGAGCATGCAGCTCTGAGCGGAGCGAACAGCTCGCGGTAGGGCCGAGCTCGGCGGAGCCGCGTCGTCTGCTGACGAGGGGGCCCAGGAGGGCCCCCTCGTGCGCGCTCGCGGCTCCTCGCTGCACTGCATCGAGGACGACCTGGAGGCATGCCGCCGAGACAGCACCCAGTCACCCGACTTGTTCAGCGTTGGAGCGACAGCTCACGGCCCCCGAAGCGACCGACGCCGCGATTGTCGCTCCAACGCTGAACAGATTGATCCACGAGGTGTCCGACGTGGGCAACTGTCGCGACGACAAGTTGATGGACCCTGAGTTCCAGTGAAGCGGGACCTCAGTTCAGTAGGGTCCCCCCGTGGACACCGAGTCTCGCCCCGCTGGGCCATCGTTGCGACTCTCGCCTTGAGTGTGCTGCTCAACACCCTTTCCGTGTTGCTCGACGATGGCGACCAGCCCTAGCGGATCATCCCGCTCGTGGGCCTGAGCATCGCACTCGGGATCGTCCTCGGCCCGGACACCATGCGGGCTCGTCGCAACTAGACACCACCAACGATTACCTCGGCCAGCGTCGAGCTCGTCTGTGGCGCCCTCTGCGTAGTCCGTCGCCGGGCTATGTCACCCGTTCCCAATGCCCGTTCTGGTGTGCTTCTGCACGATCTAGGGCTGACGCCAGTTCCCCGAGGTGGTCTTGTCGGAGCGATGTCTGACGTGGACCGCCTCGTGCTCCCCCCGGGATTTCTGGCAGTTCCTACGGGTCGCTAGGTTGGCCTCCATGGCTGCTCTCAAGGACCCTGTTCGTGTTGCTGTCACTGGTGCTGCTGGGCAGATCGGCTACTCGCTGCTGTTCCGGATCGCGTCGGGGTCGATGCTCGGTCCCGACCAGCCCGTGATCCTCCAGATGCTCGAGATCACCCCCGCGCTGGGCGCGCTCGATGGGGTGGCGATGGAGCTCGAGGACTGCACGTTCCCGCTGTTGGCGGGCATGGTCAAGACCGATGATGCCGACGTCGCGTTCGGTGACGTCGATGTGGCGTTGCTCGTCGGGGCCATGCCCCGCAAGGACGGCATGGAGCGGGCCGATCTCCTCAGCGCCAACGGTGGGATCTTCAAGCCGCAGGGCGAGGCCCTCTCGCGGGTCGCCAAGCGCGACGTCAAGGTCCTCGTCGTCGGCAACCCGGCCAACACCAACGCCCTCATCGCCCAGCGCAACGCCAAGGACCTCGATCCAGGTCGGTTCACCGCGATGACCCGTCTCGATCACAACCGGGCCATCGCGCAGCTGGCCGAGAAGGCGGGGGTGCACAGCACCTCCGTGTCGCGCATGACCATCTGGGGGAACCACTCCGCTACCCAGTACCCCGATCTCTTCCACGCGCAGATCGACGGCGCGCCCGCGTTCGAAGCCGTGGGGAGCGATGAGGCATGGCTCGAAGGCGAGTTCATCCCGACGGTGCAGCAGCGAGGGGCCGCCGTCATCAAGGCGCGGGGCCTGTCGTCGGCGGCTTCAGCCGCGAACGCCGCGGTCGACCACATCCGCTCCTGGGCGCTGGGCACGCCGGCCGGCGATTGGGTGTCGATGGGGATCCCGAGCGACGGGAGCTACGGCGTACCAGAGGGGATCATCTCCAGCTTCCCGGTCACCTGTCAGGACGGGAGCTACACGATCGTGGCCGACCTCGCGATCGACCCGTTCAGCCGTGCTCGCATCGATGCCAGCGCCGCGGAGCTCATCGAGGAGCGCAACGCCGTGCACGAGCTCGGCCTGATCTGAGCCTCCGTCACGGCCCGGTCACGGCCGCGTGCCACTGCTACTTGAGGAACTTGCTCGTGGTGTTGTCGGCGAGCACCTTGCCTCTGGTCTGACAGCTGGGGCAGTAGGCCACGGTGTAGCGCGCGTACTCCACCGATCGGATGGTGTCGCCACACTCGGCGCAGGCTTCGCCCACCCGGTGGTGGACGTGCCCCGGTCGATCAGCGGATGCGCTCATCTCGTCGAGGCCGCGCTCGAACGCCAGCCCCTCGTTGATGCAGACGTGGATGGCCTCGACGAGCCCCGTCACCTCGGCCGCCGTCAGCTTGGCGGTGGTCGCGAAGGGCGACAGCTGCGCCCGGTGGCAGATCTCGTTGGCCAGTCGACGGCCCAGACCAGCCACGATGTGCTGGTCTCGCAGGAACCCGTGCAAGCGCATCGGGTGGCTCTTCAGCATGAGGTCGAGCGTGCTGGCGTCGAGCTTGTCGGCATCGGGGCCCAAGCCGAGGATCGGGGGTTGCACCTCGGGATCGCCGTCGACGACCCAGACGCCGGCCTTTCGCTCGGTGCCCGCCTCGGTGAGCAGCAGGGCGCGGCCGTCGGTGAACCGCCACCGCGCCTGCCCGAACCGCGGCTTGGCCGACTGCTTCTCGTCCGGCTTCAGGCGACCTCCTTGCATCAGGTGCACGACGAAGGTCGCAACGCCGAAGTCGATGAGGAGGTGCTTGCCCCGGTGGCCCACGTAGACGACCTGGTGCCCCACCGCTGTGGCCGGGGTGGGGGAGGCGGTCTTCAGGACCGTGAACGCGAGCGGCGTGAAGGACTCCAGCGTGGCCGCGGTGAACGCGGCGTCGAGGCGCTCAGCGTGAGCTTGGATCTCGGGGAGCTCGGGCAAGCGCGCGACGGTATCTGGTGGAGCGCTTCACCACGACGTCGACTCCCGCGCCTGCGCGAAGAGATCGTCGATGCTGCCGAGCTCGCGCGCCCGGTCGAGCACCAGGCGCAGGTCGCCACCCACGCGCAGCCGCCCCGCCATGAAGGCCGCCTGAGCCGAGAGCTCGCCCCGGGCGATGGCCGCCGCGGTCGATCGGTCCTGGGTGAAGGACACGTCGGCATCGTCAGCACGGCCCGGCTCCACCGTGAGCACCCCCGCCGCGATCCGGATCGCATAGGCACACGCCGTCCCCGAGTCCTGCTCGACGACCTGCTGGATCACGAGGTGCAGGTCAGGGGGCAGCGCCGCGGTCGCCGCAGCACGGGCCAGATCCTCGAGCCAGGCGTCGGAGAGGAACTCGGCCACCGCCTGACGCTACCCGAGGCCCGGGTCAGCTCGGTGGGCCGATCCGATGCCAGCGTGGTCGCCGATCATCGTCCGCTGCGGATGCGCCGGAGCAGGGATCGGTGCCCACCGGCGCGGTGCACCGATCGGACAAGGCGTGCCTCGTCCGCCTTTCGGCGTGCTTCGGTCATCCGCTCCTGCGCCAACAACATCGAGAGGTTCTCCATGATCCGACCTGCCTTCTGTAACCGATGTATGTTTTGACTGGTGTCACTCTAGGCAACACCGGCGTAGGCTGTACAGTGGTTTCAAGGACGAGGAGCGCACGATGACTGCCAACACCGCCGAGGCACCTCCGGAGATCGAGCTCGTACGAGCGTTCGTGAACACGATCGACGTCGAGGACGAGACCGACGTGCTTCACAGCCCTGCCGCTCTCGGCGAGTGGCTGTCGAGCGCCGGCCTCATCGACCGAGGAACGTCGGCGACCGGCGGCGACCTTCGCCTCGCGCTCCGGCTGCGTGGGGCGCTGCGGGCCGAGCTGCAGAGCCACCACAACAAGCAGCCAGACCCCGCCGCCGTGACCGCCCTGGACGTCGTCTGCTGTGAGCTCCCCCTCAAGGCCGTCAGCGCTCCCGAAGGCCTGGCGGCGGCCTCGGGTGGCGTGCGGGGCGCACTCGCGCAGCTGGTCGCGGCGGCCACCACGGCCCGCATCAAGGGCTCCTGGGAGCGCCTCAAGATCTGCCCCGCCGACGACTGCGGCTGGGCCTTCTACGACCCCTCCCGCAACCGCTCGAAGCGGTGGTGCTCGATGGAGGTCTGCGGCAACCGGAGCAAGGTCAGAGCCTTCCGCGACCGGGCTCGCTGAGGCGTCCCTGCGACCCACTAGGTTCCCCCGGATGCAGGAGATCGGACGGGGGGCCAAGGTGTTCGATCACGCCCCTGTGCGCGGTCGCTTCATGCCGATGGAAGGGCCCGATGACGTCCTCGACCTGATGGACAACGGAGCGGAGGGCATCGTGGCGCTCGTGCGGGACGCTGGGGCGACGTTCCTCGCGCCGATCTACCACGAGCTCACCGCCATCGTCTGCACGAGTGGCACCGTGCGCAGCCACATCGGGATCGTGAGCCGCGAGTTCCAGGTGCCGTGCGTCATGGGGTGCACCTTCATCGACGGAGAGCCAGCGCGCGGTGCCGAGGTGGAGCTCGACTGCAGTGGCGAGGAGGCGATCCTCCGTGGCTGAGGACGACGCCCCCATCGCCACGGCCAACCGGCTGATCGCCTACCACGCGCCGATCTCCAAGGCGCTGACCGAGGAGCGAACCTCGCTCGAGAGCGCGCTGATCCCGGTCACCGCGTACATCGTGGTCGCGTGCGCTGAGGCGTTTCTCCGCTACCCGGAGATGATCCGCCGGATCGACGCGGCGATGCCGGCAGAGGAGATCGGGCGGCTCGCCCGTCGGCCGGGCTGCCAGGTGGACACGTGCTACCTCTGGTCGATCAGCAACTTCTTCCTGCTGGGTCGGAAGATCATGGCGATGCTCGACCCCGAGGCGGACGATCCGGCCGACACGGCGATGGTGCTCGACTTCTGGGAGCGGGCAGCGATGGCCTACCGAGGTGACGGCTCTCGTCAGGCCTGGGACACCGGGACCTCCAGGCCGTACTCGGAGGACACGGTGGCGACCCTGCTGGCTCACGTCGCGCCGATCGTCGACGCCGACCATCGAGGGGCGGTCAAGCGCTTCAACGCGACCCTCGTGAACCACCTCTTCCTGCTCTACTTCGACACCCGAGCCGGATACGGCGACACGGGCCCCTACGCCGTGCCCGGACACGACGACCAGACGCTGCTCGTGCGCGACTTCTACCGGTTGTCCCACGGCGACTTCCCATGGTCGGACGTCGCCAAGGACGTCCCGTACCATCACCTCACCGCCGCGATGGTCCTCGAGGGCGTCACGAGCACGTTCACCGACTTCGGTACGTCGAACCACACCCCCGAGGACTACCTCGACCACTTGGTGGGCTTTGCGCTCTACACCACCGACGGGCTGCCCCCCGGTGACGTGCGGCTCGTGCCAGCCGATGAGTACGACACGATCGTCAGCGCGGTGCGAGCGGCCCAGAGCCAGCACTACCGCCACATCGCAGCGATGACCCGCGACGAGAAGATCCGCGCGGGTGCCTACGTGTACTTCACGTTCCTGCGCCCGTTCGCCGAGCTCGCTGGCATCGCCGACGACCTCGACTGGACCGTGCCCCGCGACCTGCCCCCACTCGCCTATGAGCTCATGTCTGCGATGCAGGGTGAGAACGCGGGGGTGGCGGACGAGGGCGACTACTACCAGCTCTACCCGGAGGCGATCACGTGAGCGACATGCGGCTGACCCCGTTCGACGAGGTGGCTCACCAGCCAGGGGCGGAGCGACTCTGGGGCGAGTCTTGGTACTTCGACTTCGCGAATCGCGAGGGCACGCTCGGTGGCTACGTGCGCCTGGGCCTCTATCCGAACCTCGGCACCGCCTGGTACTGGGCCTGCGTCGTGGGTGAGGGACGTCCGCTCGTGACCGTGATCGACCACGAGGTGCCGCTACCCAAGGCGCCCTCGATGGAGATCCGCACCAACGGGCTGTGGGCCGACCACACCGTGGAGAGCCCGTACGACCACATGACGCTGGGCTGCGAGGCCTTCGCCGTGGGCGTCGACGACCCCGCGGAGGTGTACGGCGACCTCCGCGGCGACCGGGTGCCCTTCGGGCTCGACCTCGAGTGGGAGACCGACCGCGAGGGCGTGTACCCGTGGATCGGCACCACCCGCTACGAGGTGTCGTGCAACGTCCATGGCGAGATCCTCGTCGGCGACGAGCGGATCGAGTTCGACGGCGTCGGCCAGCGCGACCACAGCTGGGGCGTGCGCGACTGGTGGACGATGGGTTGGGTCTGGACGGCGGGCTGGTTGGAGGACGGCACGCGCTTCCACACCACCCGTGTGCGCATCCCTGGTCTCGAGGCCTTCGCGCCGGGGTACGTGATGCGTCCGGGTGAACCGGTAGCGCAGATCGACACCTGCACCGCCGAGGAGGAGCTCGACAGCGACGGGTTCCCGACATCGGCCCATCTGGTGTGCGGTGAGCTCGACATGGCGATCGAGCCGGTGGCGTTCTCGCCCGTGAACCTGGTCGACGACGACGGCAGTGGTCCCAAGGTCACTCGCTTCCCTCGGGCGCTGTGTCGCTTCGAGACCACCGACGGTCGCCGCGGCGTGGGCTGGACCGAGTGGAACCAACCGTCGAACCAGTGATCTGACCCGCCCAGGGTGGGGTCAGTACCCTCCTACGGTGCTCGCCTCCCTGCTCGCCGCCGGCAGCTTCCTGGACCCGAAGGAGCTCATCCAGACCTTCGGGCTGATCGGCATCTTCGTCATCGTCTTCGCCGAGTCTGGTCTGCTGGTCGGGTTCTTCCTGCCGGGTGACTCGCTCCTGTTCACCGCTGGGTTCCTCGCCTCAGGTCCCGCGAGCGTGGATGACAGCCTCCACCTGCCCCTCGTCCCGCTCCTCCTGCTCGTGTGGGTCGGGGCAGTGGCTGGCGACCAGGTGGGCTACCTCTTCGGGCAGCGGGTCGGTCCGGCGCTCTTCAAGCGTCCCGACTCGCGCCTCTTCAAGCACGAGAACGTCGACAAGGCGCAGGCCTTCTTCGACAAGTACGGCCCGAAGGCGATCGTGCTGGCTCGCTTCGTCCCGGTCGTGCGCACGTTCACACCGATCACCGCGGGCGTCAGCCGCATGGAGTACCGCACCTTCGTCACCTACAACGTGATCGGCGGCACGATCTGGGCATTCGGGGTGACGCTGCTCGGGTTCTTCCTCGGTCAGGTCGACGTCATCGAGCAGAACCTCGAGCTGGCCATCCTCGCGGTCGTCGCCATCTCGTGCGCCCCGATCGCCATCGAGCTCTACCGGGCGCGCAAGGAGCGCAGGGCCGCCCACATCCACCTCGACTGACTCAGTGCTGGCCGAGGAGCTTGCGGTTCTTGATCTGCGCCTTGACGTAGTCGCGGTTCATGTAGGCGATGAAGTCGATCGAGATCTCCTTCGGGCACGCCTCCTGGCACTCGCCGTGGTTGGTGCAGGACCCGAAGAACTCCTCCATGGTGTCGACCATGGCGAGCGTGCGCTGGTAGCGCTCCGCCTGACCCTGGGGGAGGAGGTTGAGGTGGCTCAGCTTGGCGGAGGTGAAGAGCTGCGCAGCGCTGTTCGGGCAGGCCGCCACGCACGCACCGCAGCCGATGCACGCGGCGGCGTCCATCGCCGCGTCGGCGACCTCCTTGGGCACTGGAGTGAGGTTGGCATCGGGCGCGGCGCCGGTGGGTGCGCTGATGTAGCCCCCGGCCTCCACGATCCGATCGAACGGTGACCGATCCACGATGAGGTCCTTGAGGATCGGGAACGCAGCGGCGCGCCACGGCTCGATGAAGATGTCGTCGCCATCGCGGAACTTGCGCATGTGGAGCTGGCAGGCCGCCGTGCCCCTCTGAGGACCGTGGGCCTGGCCGTTGATCATCATCCCGCACGATCCGCAGATGCCCTCGCGGCAGTCGTGCTCGAACGCGATCGGCTCGCGCCCCTCGGCGTTGAGGCGCTCGTTCACCACATCCAGCATCTCGAGGAAGCTCATCTCCTCGTTGATGTCGGGTGCGTCGTAGGTCTCCATGGTGCCGGAGGCGTCGGGGCCGGCCTGTCGCCAGACGTGGAGCGTCACATGCATGGTGTCGGGCCCTCTTACTTGTACGAACGTTGGGACAGGTGGACGTTGTCGAAGCTCAAGGGCTCCTTGTGGAGCGTCGGCGAGCCCGGCTGGCCGCCCCACTCCCAGGCCGCCACGTGGGCGTACTCGTCGTCGTTGCGGAGCGCCTCGCCTTCGGGCGTCTGGCTCTCCTCACGGAAGTGGCCGCCGCAGGACTCCTCTCGGGTGAGGGCATCGCGCACCATCAGCTCCCCGAGCTCGAAGAAGTCGGCCACGCGGCCAGCCCGCTCGAGGCTCTGGTTCATCGGACCGTCGCCGAGCACGCGCACGTCCTTCCAGAACTCCTCGCGCAGCGCCGGGATCTCTGAGAGCGCCTTCTCCAGCCCCGTCTTGTTCCGGGCCATGCCGCAGTAGTCCCACATGATCTTGCCGAGCTCGCGGTGGTAGTGGTCGACCGACTGGGTGCCACCAACGGAGAGGAACCGCTTGACCCGGTCGTCGACGTCGGCTTGTGCCGCGGCGAACGCGGGGTCGTCGACGGGCACTGCACCGGTGCCGAGGTGGTCGGCGAGGTAGTTGGCGAGGGTGTAGCTGATGACGAAGTAGCCGTCGGCGAGGCCCTGCATGAGCGCAGAGGCGCCGAGGCGGTTGGCGCCGTGGTCGGAGAAGTTGGCCTCGCCGAGCACGAACAGGCCGGGGACGTTCGACATGAGGTGATAGTCCACCCACAGGCCGCCCATCGTGTAGTGGACGGCGGGGTAGATGCGCATCGGAACCTTGTACGGGTCCTCATCGGTGATGCGCTCGTACATCTGGAACAGGTTGTCGTACCGCTCCTTGATGGTGTCCGCACCGACTCGCGCGATGGCATCGGCGAAGTCGAGGTACACCCCGTTCTTGAGCGGCCCGACGCCCTTGCCCTCGTCGACGGCCGTCTTGGCGTTGCGCGAGGCGACGTCACGGGGCACGAGGTTGCCGAAGCTCGGGTACTTCCGCTCGAGGAAGTAGTCGCGCTCGGCTTCCGGGATCTGATCGGGAGACCGGGTGTCGTCGGGGTTCTTCGGCACCCAGATGCGCCCGTCGTTGCGCAGCGACTCCGACATCAGCGTGAGCTTCGACTGGAACTCGTCCGACGCGGGGATGCATGTGGGGTGGATCTGGGTGTAGCAGGGGTTGGCGAACAGCGCGCCCTTGCGGTGCGCCCGCCAGGTGGCCGACGCGTTGGAGTACTTGGCGTTGGTGGACAGGAAGAAGACGTTGCCGTAGCCGCCGGTGCACATGAGCACGGCGTGGGCCGAGTGGCGGGAGACGTGCCCGGTGACGAGATCGCGCACGATCACGCCGCAGGCCCTCCCGTCCTTCACGACGAGGTCGAGCATCTCGGAGCGGGTGTGGAGGTCGACGGTGCCGAGGTGCACCTGCTTCATCATCTGCTGGTAGGCACCGAGGAGGAGCTGCTGGCCCGTCTGGCCCCGCGCGTAGAAGGTGCGCGACACCTGGGCGCCGCCGAAGGAGCGGTTGTCGAGCAGGCCGCCGTACTCCCGAGCGAAGGGCACCCCCTGCGCCACCATCTGGTCGATGATGTCGACGGACACCTCGGCGAGGCGGTGCACGTTCGCCTCACGGCTGCGGAAGTCGCCGCCCTTGATGGTGTCGTAGAAGAGGCGGTGCACCGAGTCGCCGTCGCCCTTGTAGTTCTTGGCGGCGTTGATGCCACCCTGCGCGGCGATCGAGTGCGCCCGGCGCGGGCTGTCGTGGTAGGTGAAGACCTTGACGTTGTAGCCCTGCTCGCCGAGGGTGGCGGCGGCCGACGCGCCCGCCAGACCCGAGCCGATGACGATGACGTCGAACTTCCGACGGTTGTTGGGCGCCACCAGCTTCATGTCGAACTTGTGCTGGGTCCACTTGGTGGCGAGGTCGCCAGCCGGGACGTTGGAGCGGAGCTCGCCGATCACTGGCGCACCCTTCGGGCTGCGCGCAGTGATCGATCGGCACTGCGTGCCGGGTAGGGCAGCTGTGACATGGTTCGCTCGCTTCGCTCGCTCACGGGTGCGCCTCCTCGTACTCGGTGCAGCTCACGATCACGTCGCCGCGCTTGAGGCAATCCGGGTTGTCGTCGGCGCTCACCATGCCGGTGAGCACGGCGATCGGGAACATGATGTTGACGCCGGCGATCAGCGCGGCGAAGCCGAGCGCGAAGCTGCGCCGCCAGGCGTTCCAGCGGGGGTTGTTCAGTCCGAGGCTCTGGAACATCGACCATGCGCCGTGGAAGAGGTGGAGCCCCAGGGCCAGGTTGGCGATGATGTAGATCACCGCCACGGGCGGGCGGCTGAAGGTGGCGACGAAGTTCCGGTACACGTCGCCGCGCACGAAGTCGGGGTTCACCGTGCCCCACGTGAGGTCGGCCAGGTGGAAGATGAGGAACAGCCCGAACACCACGCCGGTCCAGCGCATCGAGCGGCTGGCGGCGGAGGCGGCCTGCCAATCACGGCTCTGCTGGTACCCGGGACCGTTGGCTCGATGGTTCATCCGCGTGAGCCCGTAGGCCGAGTGGATGTGGAGCGTGAAGGCGACGATGAGCCCGATGCGCAGCAGCCACAGGAAGACGGTGCGCGGGAGGATGGGCACCACGAGCTCCCGTAGGAACTCGCCGTAGTGGTTGAAGTCCTGTGCGCCGAAGTACACCTTCACGTTGCCCAGCGCGTGGAAGAACACGAAGCCCATGATCATGAGCCCCGTGAGGGCCATGACCCACTTCTTGCCGACCGCTGATCGGTAGAACTCGATCGGCCAGGGGCCCGGTCGTCGTGGTGCCGGGTGCACCGGAGCGGTGTCCGGGCGTCCCATCGTCGTCGCCATCGCTCGATCAGCCTCCGCGAGCCTCTTCGATCAGTTCCAGCAGCGACGCTAGTCCTCGTCCGAAGAGGCGCTGAAACCCCGGGGTCAGCGCGAGGAGATGGCGGTTGTGTCGGTGTTGGTGACCGGACCGTCGAGGTCGGCGTGGTGACACGACAGGTCGATGGTGAGCGCTCCGGGCGCGTCCGGGATCGTGAGCTGCGCGGTGCCGACCCGCTGGCAGGCGTCGGCGGGCACATCTCCTTGCCAGCGCCAGGTCTGCTCGCCGCCCTCCCAGCGCGCGATCGCGGTGATCTCGGCGCCCGTGATCGGTCGCCGCAGGTCGCTGATCACGTGGACGTCGAGGGAGAGCACCTCGCCCGGCTGCGCCAGCTCGGGGAGCCGATCGGTGACGACGATCACCGGGGCACACGCGGCGCGCAGCGCGTCATAGGCCAGCTTCGGCACTCGGTCGTGCCCGAGCACCGACCAGGTCACCGCAGGATGGCCGTCGGCAAAGCAGAACTGTGCGAACCCGCCCGTGGGGCGGTACTTGATCCGGCGCAGCGCCTCGACCTGTCGACGCACCACGATCGCCTGGTAGTCCTGTGTGGCACGCTGCCACGACTCGAAGGTGTCGTGCTCCGCAGGCGGCACGAACCGATCGAACACGGCCTTCTGCAGCGCGTGGTCGTGTCCGAGCCGGTCCCAGTCGAGGTCGGGCCACCGGTCGGGTTCGCAGAAGTCGGCGCTGGTCGGCACGGCTTGCGCGCCGAACTCCGTCACGAAGCGCCCCATGCGCGGCATGGCTCGAAGGAAGCCCGGCAGGTCCCGCTCGTGTCCGTGGTACCAGCCGAAGTACAGGTGGCTGTCGGTCCCGTCGAGCTGGGGTGGGTGAGGGAGCACCCCGGAGTGAGCGATGACCGGGCGCGTCCCGTCGCCCTTCTCGAAGGCCCGCTTCACCGAACGATCGAGCACGGTCTTGTTCCACGTCGGCAGCTCCTGGGCGGCCAGCGCCTTGAGGCCCATACGGGCCACCGCCTTGGGGTTCGCCCACATCGAGGCGTCGTTCTCGATGGCCATCGGCTCGTTGTGACCGCACCAGATGGCGATGGACGGGTGGTGTCCGAGCAGGTCGATCGCGGCTGCCGCTTGGCGCACGGCCTGCTTTCGGATGCCGCGGGCGTACCCCCACTGCAACGGGAAGTCCTGCCAGAGGAGCAGGCCCTGCTCGTCAGCCGCGGCGTACAGCTCGGGCCGCGTGATGTGCGCGTGGATGCGCAAGAGGTCGAGTCCGGCATCGAGCGCGAGGCGGACGTCGCCCGCGAGCTCGTCGGCGGTGGCCTCAGCCAGCGCCATCCGCGTCGGTCCTTGGTTCGAGCCCTTGAGGAACAGACGCTCGCCGTTCACGGAGGCAACCCAGGACCGCATGCGCACCTGGCGCAGCCCCGTGCGCAGGTGCCGGACGTCGGAGACGCTCGACCCCTCGGCGTCGGTGAGCGACACCTCGACGGTGAGGTCGTGGAGGGTGGCGGTCCCGAGTGCCCGTGGCCACCACAGGCTCGGGTGGTCGATGGTGACGGTCCACTCCACCTCGTTGTCGCCGGCCGCCAGTGGCTGGTCGGTGCTCACCTCGACGCCGCCGAGCGTGGTCCGCAACGCCACGGCGCGGGCGAGATCGCTGTCGAGGGTGGCCCGGAGCACCATCACCGCGCGCTCCGCTGTGGCCTCGCGACACAGGGCACGCAGACGAGCGATGCGGACCGGTCCGGTGTCGGTCAGGCGCACCGGACGCCAGATGCCCCCCGGGTTCCAGTCCTGCGCGAAGCAGTCCCAGTGCTGGAAGACGCCCGTGATGTTGCGCTTGGCGGTCTTGTCGGTCTGGGGGGCGCAGGTCACCTCGATGGCGAGGTGGTGCTCTCGACGGGCTGCCAACGAGGTCGTCACCTCGAAGGTGTGCGGCGCGAAGTAGCCCTCGGTGTCGCCGAGGTAGGCGCCGTCCAGCCACACGTCGCCCTGGTAGAAGAGGCCGTCGAAGGTCAGCCAGGCTCGTCGCCCCGGGCCAGGGCCCTCAGCCTCGAAGGTGTGTCGGTAGAGGAGCGAGCCGTCCTCGTCGGCGAAGGCCGGTGTGGAGCGCCAGTGCCCGGGAACCGCGATGGGTTCCCAGGCATCGCAGTCGAAGGCGTCGTCGTGCCAGGAGCGGCGGAGATCCTCGTCAGCGGGAGCAGCCCGCCAGGTGCCCGTCAGCTCCATGGTTCGTGGAGGCTATCGGCCCCGCCCAGCCGCGCTCCGACCCTCAGCCGGCGCCCGAGGAGTCGACCAGCCCGGCGATCGACCAACCACCATCGCCAATGGGGGTCAGCGTGAGGTCGAACGCAGCACGGTCGACGGTGAGCGCGGTGGTGGGCCGCGTGCCCGACCGGTGGGTGAGATCCAGCGACCCGGTGAGCTCCACGCGGCCCACGCCGATGACACGACGAGCCTGCTCACGACCGAGCACGAGGTTCGCGTCGCCATGGGCCTCGAACCGCGACTCGGCCGAGGCCTCGAAGGTCACGCTGTCCCTCGGCGTCGCCACCCCCGAGGTGCCCACCGCAACGGGGGTGTCGAGGCGGTACGTGCCCGACGCGAGTCGGTGGGTGACGCCGCCCAGGGACAGGCGCACGCCGTTCGGCAGGAGGTCCACGACCGTCGGATCGGGGATGAGGCCGTCTCCCGCCGCCAGCACGAAGGGGCGGCCGCCATCCCACACGATCGTGCTGGACCGACCGTCGACGAGCACGGCGGTGAGCTCGCCGCCGTTGCCGAACCCGCGCTCGGCTGTGACGGTCAGCGGGAGAGCGACCTCTCGGGGGTCGGGCAGCGCACCCTTGAGGTGCAGCGCCGTGACCGTGCCCTCCACCCGGAGCTCGCCGTGGCCGGGAACGACGGTCGACGTCGACCCGGCCGTGGATTCGCCGTCGCTGCGCTCGATGGTCTGATCCTCCGCGCGAGCCCCGTCGCCGAGGTGTCCGCTGGCCACGGCGGTGAGGCCGACCACGAGCGCCAAGATGCTCCACATCCCGATGAACGCTCGAAGTCGCACGGCGCCAAGGGTGACCTGGGGTGGGCCCCTGGTGCCAGCCACAGCGCCGGGACGGGGCGCGAGGGTCGGCGATAGGTTGGCGGACATGACGCACCCCACTCCCGCCACGGTCGGCCAGCTCCGCGACTCGGGTTGGTCATCGGTCTCGGTCAAGGAGGAGCTCCGCCGGAACGCGATCGCTCGCATCCAGGCCGGCGAGCCGCTCTTCCCCGTGGTCGTCGGCTACGAGGACACGGTGCTGCCGCAGCTCGAGAACGCGCTGCTCGCGGGGCACGACGTGATCTTCCTCGGCGAGCGAGGTCAGGCCAAGACGCGCATGATCCGCGGTCTCGTCGAGCTGCTCGACGAGTGGATGCCGATCGTGGCCGGCTCGGAGATCAACGACGACCCGTTCGCCCCCGTGTCTCGACACGGCCGAGAGATCGTGGCCGAGCACGGCGATGACACCCCCATCGAGTGGGTGCACCGCAGTCGCCGGTTCGGCGAGAAGCTCGCCACGCCGGACACCTCGATCGCGGACCTCATCGGCGAGGTCGATCCGATCAAGGTCGCGGAGGGTCGCTACCTGTCCGACGAGCTCACCTTGCACTACGGCCTCGTGCCGCGCACGAACCGCGGCATCTTCGCCATCAACGAGCTTCCCGACCTCGCCGAGCGCATCCAGGTCGGCCTGCTCAACGTGCTCGAGGAGCGCGACATCCAGGTGCGCGGCTACAAGATCAACCTGCCGCTCGACCTCGTGCTCTTCGCCTCTGCCAACCCGGAGGACTACACGAACCGGGGCCGCATCATCACGCCGCTGAAGGACCGGTTCGGTTCGCAGATCCGCACGCACTACCCACTCGAGGTGAGCACCGAGGTGGCCATCGCACTGCAGGAGGCGACGCCGCTCTCGGCTGAGGGGGTGCGCGTCTCGGTCCCCGACTACATGACCGAGATCGTCGCGACGTTGTCGCACCTGGCCCGATCGAGCCCGCACATCAACCAGCGGTCCGGTGTGTCGGTGCGCTTCACGATCACCAACCACGAGGTGATGGTGGCGAACGCGGCACGCCGGGCTCTGCGCCATGGTGAGCGGGAGGTGTCCCCAAGGGTCAGCGACCTCGACGCGCTTCCCGCATCGATGATGGGCAAGATCGAGATCGAGTCGCTCGAGGAGGGACGCGACGCGCAGATCGCGGAGACGCTCGTCAAGGCCGCGGTGCTCACGGTGTTCAAGGAGCGCTTCACGCCTGAGCAGTTCCGACCGATCGTGGCCGCATTCGAAGAGGGCACCGTGATCCACGCCGGCGAGGACGTCACTGCCGGCGAGTACGTCGCGCTGCTCGACCAGCAACCGTCGCTGCGCGAGGCGGTCGCGACGCTCACCGGAGGCGACGAGTCTCCCGCGGCGGTCGCGTCGGCAGTCGAGCTGGTGCTCGAGGGCCTCCACCTCAGCAAGCGCCTCAACAAGGACGCGGTGGGCCAGCGCGCCACCTACCGAGCCCGCGCCTGACCATGCCCGGTCCCCACTTCCGCTACTCGCGCTGGGATGGCACGCAGGTGGGGTTCGACCTCGACGCGGAGTCCATCCTCGAGGAGATCACCGACGACCTGCTCTACCACGGTGATCTGCACGCGGCACTGCGGCGGCTCATGCAGCAGGGGTTCCGCGACCGCAACGACGAGCAGCTCATGGGCATGCGCGACCTGCTCGAGCGGCTGCGCCGTCAGCGGCGCGAGCGGCTCGAGCAGCACGACCTCGGTGGGGTGTACGAGGAGATCGCCGAGGCCCTTCGGGAGGTGATCGACACCGAGCGCGAGGGGCTCGACGACCTCGCCCGCGACGCGCGTGAGTCGGGCGACCCACGGCGGCAGGAGATCACCGACCAGGTCGTCGCCGAGCGCAACCTGCAGCTCGACATGCTCCCGCCGGATCTGGCCGGGCTCGTGAAGGAGCTCCAGCAGTACGAGTTCACTTCCACCGAAGCACGCGAGCGCTTCGACGAGCTGATGGACCAGCTGCGGCAGCAGCTCGCGCAGAGCCACTTCAACCAGATGGCTGGGGCGATGCAGGACGTCAACCCCGAGACCATGCAGCGCATGAAGGACATGCTCTCGGACCTCAACGACCTGCTGGCGATGAAGGAGGCCGGCCAGGACACGCAGGCCGCCTTCGAGGCGTTCATGGAGCGCTACGGCGACTTCTTCCCCGAGAACCCCGAGACGCTCGACGAGCTGCTCGAGATCATGGCGCAGCGGATGGCGGCCATGCAGTCGATGCTCAACTCGATGACACCCGAGCAGCGGGCGCAGCTCCAGGGGTTGTCGGAGCAGCTCCTCGAGGACATGGACCTCCGCTGGCAGATGGACCAGCTCGGCAGCCATCTCCAACAGCTGTTCCCGCAGATGGGATGGGACCGGAGCTACGACTTCTCGGGGCAGGATCCGCTCGGGTTCGCCGAGGCCGCCCAGATGCTCAACGAGCTCGGCGACCTCGACCAGCTCGAGCAGATGATGCGCGGCGCCACCAGCCCAGGTGCGCTCGCCGAGGTCGACATCGATCGAGCGCGCGAGCTGCTCGGCGACGACGCGGCACGCAGCCTCGAGCAGCTCGCGAAGCTCGCTCAGCAGCTCGAGGACGCCGGTCTGATCAACACCAAGGAGGGCAAGCTCGAGCTCACCCCCAAGGGGTTGCGGAAGATCGGTCGCAACGCGCTGTCCGACCTCTTCTCGAAGCTGGCTCGGGACAAGCTCGGTCGCCACGAGATCGAGCGAACCGGAATCGGCCACGAGCGCACCTATGACACGAAGCCCTACGAGTTCGGCGACCCGTTCAACCTCCACATCGAGCGCACGGTTCGCAATGCCATCAGCCGCACGGGCGGCGGCACCCCGGTTCGGCTGACGCCCGACGACTTCGAGATCGAGCAGACCGAGCAGGTGGTGCGCAGCTCGACCGTCCTCATGCTCGACCTGTCCCTGTCGATGCCGATGCGCGACAACTTCCTCGCGGCCAAGAAGGTCGCCATGGCGCTGCACTCGCTCATCTCGATGCAGTTTCCGCGCGACTTCCTCGGCATCGTGGGGTTCAGCGAGGTTGCCCGCGTCATCAAGCCAGAGCAGCTTCCAGAGGTGTCGTGGGACTTCGTGTACGGCACCAACATGCAGCACGCGTTCCTGCTGAGCCGGCAGATGCTGGCGCGGGAGACCGGCACGAAGCAGATCATCATGATCACCGACGGCGAACCCACCGCCCACTTCGAACCCGGGATGCAGGCCCCGTTCTTCAGCTACCCGCCCGTGCAGGAGACCATCGACGCCACGCTGCGGGAGGTGGCCCGGTGCACCAAGGAGGGCATCCGCATCAACACGTTCATGCTCGATGCGACGCCGTACCTGAAGACCTTCGTGGAGCGGCTCACGCAGATGAACCGCGGTCGGGCCTTCTTCACCACGCCGGAGACGCTCGGCGACTACGTGCTCGTGGACTTCATCGAGCAGAAGCGGGCCACCCGCGCCGATCGCGGCCGTCGCCCCGCGTGACCTCGGGCACGGCCCGGGGGAGAGCAGGCCAGCAAATCCGGGCGTTCCCCTTGCGTCGCGTGCGTTTTGAGGCCAAGATCACACCAATGTAATTACGGATGTGGTATCCGCCGGTTTCGGAGGTGCCAGTCCGCTCCCATCCATCGACCCACCGTCCCACCATGGGAGGAGGGCACGTGCAGATCCCCATCTCCATCGAGCCTGATGACAAGTCCTGGCAGGACTATGCGAACTGCCTCGGCGTCGACCCAGACCTCTTCTTCCCCGAGCGTGGTGCATCCACGCGCGAGGCGAAGGAGGTCTGCCGCGGATGTGTCGTGCGCGAGGACTGCCTCGAGTACGCGCTCGTCAACGGTGAGAAGTTCGGCATCTGGGGCGGCATGAGCGAACGCGAGCGGCGTCGGTTGCGCCGCCAGCGAGCACTGGCCCGCCGCACCGCATCCAGCGCCTAGGGCGACGAGCGCGCCGCGAGGCGCGCCTCGATGGTGCGCTCCACGCTCAGATCGAGCGCCGCCCACCGGTGGGTGGGCACGCGCTCGAGGGCGCACTGCGGGAGCAGGCCCACCAGCTCCGCTCCGTCCACGCGAGCTCCAGCGGCGGCTGCCAGCGACGCAACGCGGTCATGGGCGTCAGCCGGACCGGCGGTCGTCGGGTGGATCAGGTTCATCGACACCTGGAAGCGCTCACCGACGCGCAGGCCCAACGCCCGGATGCCATCGCCTCGAGCGGCTCGGGCGATGCGCCGCACGGTGTCGAGGTCGGTGTCGGCGATCCACACGTTGTACGCGACGAGCACCTCGCGCTGACCGACCGCGGTGGCGCCCGCGGTCAGGTGGGGTGATGCCGGTCCCAGGTCGGGCGCGAGCGACGTGAAGGCCGTGCGACGGATCTCCGGCAGCGTTCGCTCGGGTCCGTAGAGGAAGCACGGCACCTCGTAGGTGTCGCTCAGCCATGCCGCGAAGCGATCGCGCGCCCCCAGCGCGTCGGCAGCCGACGCGCCGGCGAGCGCCACGAACGGGACCACGTCGACCACCCCGAGGCGCGGGTGGACCCCCGTGTGATGGCGTAGATCCAGCTCGTGCACCGCGGCCGTGGCCACCGCCCTCGGCGCGGCCTCGCCGACCACCGTCAGCACGGATCGGTGATGGTGCGGGTCGCTGTGCACATCGAGCAGGTCCGCGCCTGCGGTCGCGGCGATCCGGCCGACCCGCTCGAGGTCACGCCCCTCGCTGATGTTGATGACGCACTCGAGCACCCTCGGAGCCTGTCACGAGCGCCGAGGCCGATGCGGACGGCCCGCCCTCGGCTGGTAGCATGCGCCCGTGCCGCAAGGTCCTGAGCTGATCATCATCCTGGTCGTCATCCTGTTGCTCTTCGGCGGCTCGCGCCTTCCGGGGTTTGCTCGCTCGTTGGGCAAGGCGCAGAGCGAGTTCAAGCGAGGGCTCAAGGACACCGGCGACGACGACGAGTCGTCTCCCCCGGCGTAGTCGCTGCCGGCGTCTGATCTACGCCGCCACTACCGGACGGCGGCCACTCGCTCGTCTCGGCGACGCTTCAGGATTCGGCGGCGCTCGCGCTCGGAGCACCCGCCCCAGACCCCGTGGTCGATGCGATGGGCCAGGGCGTGCTCGAGGCACGCTTGCCTGACCGGGCAGTCGGCACAGATCTTGCGGGCGACGTCCACCCCGGCACCGTCACTCGGGAAGAACGTCGACGGTGGGACGTTCACGCAACGACCCTTCGCCATCCATGCGAGCTCCATGTACCGCCCTTTCGAAGGCTGATGTCTGTTCTACGTCGCCGAGAGCGATTTGGTTCCCGTTTCGGCTGAGAAGTTGCTGTGACTTCGCCTACCCGCGTTCTCGTTCGCGAAAACCTGCGAGATGATGACCCCGAGGAGCACCCGACCCCGTGGCAGCTCAGGAGACCACCTCATGAACGACGCACCGACCCCAGACGACGGATCCGTCCCGGAGCCGACATCGCCCGATTGGGCATGGTTGGCGCCCGATGCCGAGGCCAGCGCGGAGGCCGTTTCCGGTGCCGCCGCCCAGGCTCGAGCCGGCGAGGCCGACACGGCATCGCACCCATCGGTCGCGACCGCGACGGCCCTCGCCGCCCCCACGGGGCCCCCGCCGTGGCCGACGTCGCCGGCCCCAGCTCCGCCCAGGGCCGACGGCCCCACCGTCGAGGCGAGGGACACACAGCGGGCACCATCAGGTCGACGGTCGGCCCTCATCGGCGGCCTGGCAGGTGCCGTGGTCGGCGCGTTGATCGCCACCGGTGTCAGCGTCGCGCTCGACGACGACCCGTCCTCCTCCACTGCCCGAACGATCACCCCCCTCACCAATGACACCGGTGGGCTCGACATCCAAGCGATCCTCGCGAAGGTCCAGCCCTCGGTCGTCGCCATCGAGACGAGCCAGACCACCGACCGAGGCGTCTTCCAAGGGGCCGGCTCGGGGATCGTCCTGCGCTCGGACGGCCTGATCCTCACGAACGCGCACGTGATCGGCAACCTCGCCGAGATCACTGTGGTGCTGCCCGACGGCTCGAAGCACACAGCGACGCTCGTCGGCGCGGCACCCGACGACGACATGGCCGTCATCAAGGTCTCCGATGTCGACGACCTCGTGGCCGCCGAGCTCGGATCGTCCGACGACCTCCGCGTGGGGGACGAGGTGATCGCGATCGGCAACGCGCTCAACCTCGGCGGCGAGCCCACCGTGACCCGGGGGATCGTCTCGGCCAAGGACCGTGACCTCGACGCCCAAGGGGTCCGCCTCCAGGGTCTCATCCAGACCGACGCGGCCATCAACCCGGGCAATTCGGGCGGGCCGCTCGTGAACGCGGCGGGCGAGGTCGTGGGCATGAACACGGCGATCGTCGCCGACGCCCAGAACCTGGGGTTCTCGATCGCCATCGACCGCGCCAAGCCGATCATCGCCGATCTCGAGGCCGGCAAGGGTGCGGTCACCCCCGGCCAGGCGTTCCTCGGGGTGTCGAGCAAGGACGTCGCCGACCTCACCGAGATGGTCCGCAGCCGGTTCGGGATCGACGGCGACGTGGGCGCCTTCGTCGGGGAGGTCGTGCCGGGCTCCGCGGCCGCCAAGGCTGGGGTGAAGGTCGGCGATGTGATCCTCCAGATCGGCGACACCGACGTCGAGACCGCTGCCGACGTGCGGGCGGCGATCCTCGACCACGAGCCCGGTGACACGGTGTCGATGCGCATCGTGCGATCCGGTGTGAAGGAGACGCTGGAGGTCACGCTGGGCACGCGCGGTGAGCTCTGACCCCCGCCGCGGGGCAGGCCTTGGGGGATGCGGGGTCGCGCCCGCTACCTTGTCGGTCTATGTCTGACGTCGCCGCCGCCCCGCTCGAGCCACCCCGCGCCCATGCCCGGGTCGTCTACTTGGGTCCGGTCACCCCTCATTGGCGGATCGACTCGGAGTACGGCGACCGCTCGATCATCGACGACTTCGAACGCCGGGTCCTGGCCCGCCTCGTCCTGCTGCCACCCCACGATCCGCAGTTCCGTCGCAACCGCGAGCGCGTGATCCGCGACGCCGAGCGGGAGAACATCCTGCTCGACTGGGATCTCGGCCTTCCCGAAGACGGCTAGGTCGCCTCGGTGGCGGTCCGCTCCCGCTACCTGAACCGCGAGCTGTCGTGGCTCGACTTCAACGCGCGGGTGCTGGCGCTCGCTGAGGACCCGCTGGTGCCGATCCTGGAGCGGGCCAAGTTCCTCGCCATCTTCAGCCAGAACCTCGACGAGTTCTTCCAGGTCCGCGTCGCCGGGTTGAAGGACCAGGTCGCGGCGGGTCTGCTCACCAGCTCCTTCGACGGGGCGACGCCTGCCCAGCAGCTCGTGGCGATCCGTGACCGGGTGCAGGAGCTCGTGGATCGACAGGAGCGCACCTTCCTCGATCACGTGGTGCCGGAGCTCGCCGCCGTCGGCATCCGGCTCTCCAGCTGGGACGACCTCGACGACGACGACGAGAAGTTCCTCGTCGACACGTTCGAGAAGCGCATCTTCCCGGTGCTGACACCGCTGGCCGTCGACCCCGGACACCCGTTCCCGTACATCTCGAACCTGTCACTCAACCTGGCGATGTCGCTGCGGGATCCCGTGACCGGTGAGCGGCGCTTTGCCCGGGTGAAGGTGCCGAACGTGCTGCCCCGCTTCGTCGTGATGCCCGACGGGGAGCGGTTCGTCCCGCTCGAGCAGGTCATCGCCGCCCATCTCGACCAGCTCTTCCCGGGCATGGAGATCGCGGCGCACCACAGCTTCCGAGTGGCGCGGAACGCCGACCTCACCCTCGAGGAGGAAGAGGCCGACGATCTGCTGGCGGCTGTCGAGATCGAGCTCAGGCGGCGCCAGTTCGGGCGGGCGGTGCGGCTCGAGATCAGCGATGGCATCACCCAGGACGTGCGCGAGCTCCTGCAGGCCGAGCTCGACCTCGGGGAGAGCGACACCTACTCCCTCGTCGGACCGCTCGACCTCGGCGGCCTCTGGTCGGTGCACGGGCTCGACCGGCCTGAGCTCAAGGACCCTCCGTTCCAGCGCGTCACGCAGGCCCGCCTCGATTCCGGCGACGACGACGGCTCGGACATGTTCGCCGCGTTGCGTGAGGGCGACGTGCTCCTGCACCACCCGTACGACTCGTTCCGCACCTCTGTGGAGGAGTTCATCCGTCAGGCCGCCACCGACCCGCACGTGCTCGCGATCAAGATGACCCTCTATCGCACGTCCGGCGAGAGCCCGATCGTTCGGTCGCTGATCCGAGCCGCCGAGCGTGGCAAGCAGGTGGCGGTGCTCGTCGAGCTGAAGGCGCGCTTCGACGAGGGCGCCAACATCGAGTGGGCCAAGGCGCTGGAGACGGCAGGCGTGCACGTCGTGTACGGCCTGGTGGGTCTCAAGGTGCACTCGAAGACGGCCCTCGTGGTGCGCGACGAGCCTGATGGGGTGCGTCGCTACTGCCACATCGGCTCGGGCAACTACAACTCGCGCACCGCCCGCACCTACGAGGACGTCGGCCTGCTGACCGCCGCACCCGAGATCGGTGCCGACCTCAGCCAGCTCTTCAACTACCTCACGGGGTACGGCCGCGACGTGCGCTACAGCAAGCTGCTCGTGTCGCCTCACACCACACGGTCGGGCTTGGAGAAGCTCATCCGGCGCGAGATCAGGGCGGCCAAGGCGGGCGAGCCGGCCGCGATCACCATGAAGATGAACAGCCTGGCCGACGAGGACACCATCGACTCGCTCTACCGGGCGTCGAAGGCCGGCGTGCAGGTCGACCTCATCGTCCGTGGCATCTGCTGCCTCGTTCCCGGCGTGCCAGGGCTGTCGGATCGGATCCGTGTCCGCTCGATCGTCGGCCGCTATCTCGAGCACTCTCGGATCTACCGCTTCGCCAACGGGTCAGGCCCGGGTGAGCCCCGCTACCTGATCGGCTCGGCGGACCTCATGCCCCGCAACCTCGATCGCCGCGTCGAGGCGTTGGTCCCCGTGGTCGAGCCCGACCTGCAGGCTCGTCTCCAGGAGATCCTCGACGCCGCGCTCGCCGACGACACGTTGGCCTGGGAGCTCGGCCCCGACGGCACATGGACCCACCTCGCTGGTGGGGGGACCTTCGACTCCCACCTACGACTCCAGGAGATCGCCCGCACGAGGGTGCGCCGACGGGTCTGAGGGTCCGCCCAATGTTGGCCGTGCCGTCACCTGGCGTTCACCTCCACCCCCCTCGTCGTCCATGGAGCGCCCCTACGGTGCCCAGCAGCGACAGGTCGCCATCGGGGCGACGCTGGCTGCCCAAGGAGGGCGTGTGCGTACGAAGAGAGCTCTGGTCTGGCTTCCCCTGTTGGTTGCACTTGGCTTGGTGGCGGCGGCGTGCGGCGGCAGCGACAGCACCGCGTCCAGCGATGGCGGCACCGACGGTGCGAGCAGCGAGGCCTGCCCCGCTGACGTCGAAGGCGAGCTCACCATCTCGGGATCGTCCACGGTCGAGCCCATCTCCGCTGCGGTCGGCGAGAAGCTGCTCGACTGCTCCGGGATCGGCGCCACGGTCGACGGTCCGGGCACAGGCGACGGCTTCAAGCTGTTCTGCGCCGGCGAGACCGACATCTCCGACGCCTCGCGCCCGATCAAGGATGAAGAGGCCGCCGCGTGCGCCGATGCCGGCGTGGAGTTCATCGAGCTGAAGGTCGCCTTCGACGGCATCTCCGTGCTCACCAACCCGGCCAACGAGTCCGTCGAGTGCGTGAGCTTCGCGGATCTGTACGCACTCGTCGGACCCGAGGCCACAGGCGTGGACAACTGGCAGGACGCCGCTGCTCTCGCTGGCGAGCTCGGCTCCACGACGGAGCTCCCGGACGCCAAGCTGGTGGTCACGGCCCCGGGCGCCGAGTCCGGCACCTACGACAGCTTCCTCGAGATCGCCACGGCGTCGATCGCCGAGGCCCGCGCCGAGGCCGGGAAGATCACCGAGGACGACATCCCGACCGCCCGCCCGGACTACGCGTCGCAGGCTGACGACACAGCGATCATCGCCGCCATGGAGGCATCGGACACACCGCTGGGCTGGGTCGGGTTCGCCTTCGCCGAAGAGGCTGGCGATGCCGTGAAGGAGCTTGCTGTTTCGGAGGAGCCGGGTGGCGAGTGCGTGCAGCCCACGGCCGAGTCCATCGCGGACGGCACCTACCCGCTGAGCCGCTCGCTCTACATCTACGTCAACGCCGCCGCCGCCGAGGACAACCCTGCAGTGGCCGGGTACGTGGACTACTACCTGAGCGACGAGGGCATCGCATCGGTTGCGGAGGTGGGCTACGTCGACCTGCCTGCGGACCAGCTCGAGGCCAGCCGGACGGCATGGACCTCCAAGACGGTGGGCCCCGCCTCGGAGTAGCCCCCGAGACGCTGCCCCCGGGGCGATCTGCGAAGATCTCCCTACCCGACTCAGGACAGGAACCGTGTCCGACCTCTCCCTCGAGCCAGCACCGCTGCAGCTCGCCGACCTTCGAGGCGATTCCCGCAGAGTGCGGGTCGACGCGATCGTCCGTGGCGCCTTGACCGCCGCGGCGATCGTGTCGATCCTGATCAGCGCCGGGATCGTCTGGTCGTTGGCCCGCGAGACGATCACCTTCGTCACACAGGTGGAGTGGTCGACGGTGCTGGGCTCGGAGGGGTGGTATCCCCGCCAGGGGGTGTACGACCTCCGCACGCTGATCGTGGGCAGCATCTGGGTGACCCTGATCGCCATGCTCGTCGCTGGCCCCATCGGGCTCGGCGCGGCGATCTACCTCTCGGAGTACGCCCGCCCGCCGATCCGCAAGGTGCTCAAGCCCACCCTCGAAGTGCTGGCCGGGATCCCGAGCGTGGTGCTCGGGTTCTTCGCCATCTCGGTCATCTCCCCGTCGGTCGTCCAGCGCTTCTTCGGCGCTGACCTGTTCAACCTCGTTGCCGCCGGCATCGCGGTGGGGATCCTGTCGATACCGCTGGTGGCCTCCGTGTCCGAGGATGCGCTCCGAGCGGTGCCGTCGGCCCTCCGGGAAGCCAGCTACGGCATGGGGGCCAAGAAGATCACGACGGTGATCCGGATCGTGCTCCCCGCTGCCGTGTCGGGGCTGGTGGCCGCGTTCATCCTCGCCGTGTCCCGCGCCATCGGCGAGACGATGGTGGTGTTCATCGCCGGTGGCGCGGCAGGGAACCAGACCTTCGAGCTCAACCCGTTCAACCCCGGGCTCACGATGACGGCGGCGATGGCCACGCAGGCGCAGGGGACGGACCAGGTGGTGGGCGAGGCCCTCACCTTCCAGAGCCTGTACTTCGTCGGGGCCGTGCTGTTCGTGATCACCCTCATGCTCAACATGGTGGCCAACCGGTTCGTCCGCCGCGTCAGGGAGCGGTACTGATGGCGCTCACCACGATCGGCGGCGGGAGCGACGCGTCGCGCTCGGTCGGTGAACAGCTCACGCGGGGCAGCGTCGACGTGCAGGGCATCATCTTCCGAGTCCTGCTGCTCGCCTCGCTCGCCCTCAGCGTCGGCGTCCTGGTGTCGCTGTTCCTCGACGTCGGCACCACCGGCGCGACGGTGTTCAGCACGCGCGCGGAGAGCTTCCTGTCCGGCGGTCTGCGGACCAAAGCGGAAGCCGCGGGTGTCTTCCAAGCGATCCGAGGCACGTTCTGGATCGGCGTGTTCGTGGTGGTGCTCGCCTTTCCGATCGGGATCGCCTCCGCGGTGTACCTGGAGGAGTACGCGTCCAAGGGCCGGCTGGCCCGATTCATCGATCTGAACATCCGGAACCTCGCGGGCGTCCCGTCGATCGTCTACGGAATCCTGGGCCTCACCATCTTCGTGAAGCAGCTGTCGGGCCTCACCGGTGGGCGATCGGTGATGGCGGCCGGGATCACGCTGGCGATCCTCGTGCTCCCCATCGTGATCATCACGTCGGCGGAAGCCATCCGAGCCGTGCCCGGCACGCTGCGCGAAGCGGGGTACGGGGTGGGTGCGACCCGCTGGGAGGTCACCCGCAGCCTGGTGCTCCCCTTCGCACTGCCTGGGATCATCACCGGCACGGTGCTCGCGCTCGCTCGGGCGATCGGCGAGGCGGCGCCCCTCCTGCTCTGCGGTGCGGTCACGGGCCTGCTCCCCGGCAAGGAAGGGCTGCTCGACCCCACGCAGCTGCAGGATCGCTTCACGGCGCTCCCCATCGTGATCGCTGACTGGGCCCGCACCCCGCGCGCTGGTTTCGACGAGATCGCTGCGGCGGCCATCATCGTGATGCTCGTGATCGTGCTCGCCATGAACACCGTCGCGGTCGTGCTGCGCACCCGGTTCGAGAAGAAGAGGACGTGAGCACCATGCTCCCCGACACCGATACGCCCCCGCTCAATCCAGGTCACCTTGCCGCTGCTGCGCAGCATGGGGCTCCGGCCGACACCGGTCACGCTCCCGAGGTGGTGTTCAGGGCCACGGACCTCAGCGTCTTCTACGGAGCGTTCCGTGCCGTGCGCGACGTCAACATCGAGGTCAACCGCCAGGAGATCACCGCGTTCATCGGTCCCTCCGGCTGCGGCAAGACCACCGTCCTGCGCTGCTTCAACCGCATGAACGACCTCATCGACACCGCCCGCATCGAAGGATCGATCACCTACCACGGCGTCGACCTCTACGACCGCGAGGTCAACCCGGTGGAGGTGCGGCGACGCATCGGCATGGTGTTCCAGAAGCCGAACCCCTTCCCCAAGTCGATCTACGACAACGTCGCGTATGGTCCCCGCATCAGCGGCGCGAAGGGGAACATGGATGACCTCGTCGAGCGCGCCCTGCGTGGCTCAGCGCTCTGGGATGAGGTCAAGGACCGCCTCAAGGCATCGGGGATGAGCCTCTCAGGCGGGCAGCAGCAGCGGCTGTGCATCGCACGAGCGATCGCGAACGATCCCGAGGTGCTGCTCATGGATGAGCCGTGTTCGGCCCTCGATCCGATCGCGACGGCGCGCATCGAGGATCTGATGCAGGAGATCAAAGACCAGTACACGATCATCATCGTCACCCACAACATGCAGCAGGCGGCCCGAGTGAGCGATCGCACGGCCTTCTTCACCACGGAGGTCGAGTCCGAGGCGGACACTCGCACCGGGCTGCTCGTGGAGTGCGACAGCACCGACAAGATGTTCTCGAACCCGAGCGACGAACGCACCGAGAACTACATCACCGGCCGGTTCGGGTGAGGAGGATCGCATGACAGAGACCCGCTCCGCCTTCCACCACCAGCTCGACGAGGTGCAGCGCGACCTCATGCGCGCTGCCGCGAGGGTCACCGAGACGATCATGCGTGGCACCCAGTGCTTGCTCGACCTCGACCTGAACGCCGCGCAGGCGCTCATCGAGGGGGATGACGAGATCGACGCGCTGACGCTCGACATCGAAGAGCGCTGCTTCACGCTGCTCGCTCGCCAGCAGCCCATGGCGGGCGACATGCGGGCCGTGGTCACCGCGATCCGTCTCACCTCGGAGATCGAGCGCTCGGGGGACCTGATGGTGAACGTGGCCAAGGCGGCCCGCCGGCTCTACGGCGCCGAGGTGCCTGCACCCCTTCGGAGCCTCCTGAAGGCGATGGCTGGCGAGGCGGTCCGTCTCTACACGCTCGCGATGGACGCCTATGCGACAGGCGATGCCACGTTGGCGGCGGCTCTCGACGACATGGACGACCGGCTCGACCAGATCCACAAGGACTACATCCAGGCGATCCTCGAGCTCCATGCCGACGTGCAGGACGTGCAGGTCGCCGTCCAGCTCGCGCTCGTGGGTCGGTACTACGAGCGCATCGGTGACCACGCGGTGAACATCGGCGAGCGCGTCCAGTACATGGTCACCGGCTGGTTGCCGGAGCACCAGGGAGCGGCGCGCCATGCGGCGCGCCTGGCCGAGGGCGAGTCACACGGGACGAGTCCCACCTCATGACGACGGTCCTCGCGGCCGTGGCGGCGGGTCTTGCCGTCGCGGTCGCGCTGATGCTCATCAGCCAGCGGCGCATGGCCCGACGGCTCGTGCGGGCGGGTGAGCGGCTTGCGCCCGACGTCGTCCCCGGCGGGTTGGGCCTCGCCGAGGCGACGTCGGTCGTGGAGCGGGTCGTCGATCGCTCGTTGTCGCGTGGGGCCCAGATGTCGGTTGCAGAGGCTCGACTGCGCGGTGCGCTCGCTTGGGTGCCCGAGGGGATCGTCGTGTTCGACGCGGATGGCGAGATCGCGTTCCGGAACCGGGTCGCTGCGGGCTACCTCCACGCGCGCCACAGCGAGGCGCTCGTCGAGGAGGGGATCACCGAGCTGGCCGCTCAGGTGCTGGCGTCGTCGGGCCCGCCTCGCCCGACGCGCACGATCGAGCTCTTCGGGCCTCCTCGCCGCACCCTGGTGCTCCAGGCGACGGGCTTAGTGCGCGACGAGCGCGAGCTCGGTGCGGTCGTCGTCATCGACGACATCACCGACCAGCGACGCCTCGAGGCGATGCGACGGGACTTCGTGGCCAACATCAGCCATGAGCTGAAGACCCCCATCGGGGCACTCGGGCTGCTCGCGGAGACGCTCGCGTCCGAGGACGAGCCCGCTGTCGTTCGCCGGCTCGCCCATCGCATGCAGGGCGACGCATTTCGGGTGGCCCGCACCATCGACGACCTCCTCGAGCTGTCGCGCATCGAAGCCGACCCGAGGTTCACGCGCGACGCGGTGGCGCTCGGGCCGATGGTGACGGAGGCCGTGGAGCGAGTTCGCGCCGCCGCTGAGCTCCAGGGCATCTCCATCGAGACCTCGACCGACGCCATCGACGCCACGGTCATGGGCGACCGCCGCCAGCTCGTCTCTGCCGTCTACAACCTGCTCGACAACGCCGTGAAGTACTCAGGCTCGGGATCCACCGTCCGGGTGTCCGTGCGCTCGGATGGCCAGTGGGTGGACGTGGCCGTATCAGACGAGGGGATCGGCATCCCGCGACGCGACCTCGAGCGCGTCTTCGAGCGCTTCTACCGGGTGGACCGCGCTCGCTCTCGCGAGAGCGGTGGCACCGGCCTCGGCCTGGCGATCGTTCGTCACGTGGCGGACAACCACGATGGTGAGGTGCGCGTCGACTCGGTCGAAGGTGAGGGTTCCACCTTCAGCCTCCGACTCCCAGAGGGTGGGACGGCCCGACGTGCACCCGCCTCGGCTGTCGGATCGGTCGCCGATGGCCAACCCTGAGCTCACCGTGCTGGTCGTCGAGGACGAGCCGTCCTTCGTCGACGCGCTCACGGTGGGGCTCCAGCGGGAGGGCTTCCGGGTACAGGTCGCCGTCGACGGGGCCCAGGCCCTCGACGTGTTCGACGCGGTGCGGCCAGATCTGGTGCTGCTCGACGTGATGCTCCCCAAGGTGTCGGGCATCGACGTGTGTCGGGAGCTGCGCCGTCGGTCGTCGGTCCCCATCATCATGGTGTCGGCGAAGGGTGACGAGATCGACACCGTCGTCGGCCTCGAGGTCGGAGCTGACGACTACGTGACCAAGCCGTACCGGCTGCGCGAGCTCGTCGCTCGGATGCGGGCCGTGCTCCGACGCCACGCCGGCGACGGAGCCGCGATCGCGCAAGGCGACGCGCTCGAGGTGGGAGATGTGGCCCTCGACCCCGAGAGCCATGAGGTCATGGTGCGGGGGGCGGCGGTCAGGTTGCCCCTGAAGGAGTTCGAGCTGCTCGAGATGCTCCTTGCCAACGCGGGTCGCGTGCTCACGCGGGACACGCTGATCGATCGCATCTGGGGCGCTGACTACGTGGGGGACACGAAGACGCTCGACGTCCACGTGAAGCGGCTCCGGGCAAAGGTCGAGGTCGATCCGTCCTCGCCGACCCGCATCGTCACCATCCGCGGTCTCGGCTACAAGTACGAAGCACCCCGACCCTGACAGCGCGTCGAGCACCCCGGGTGCCCACCCCTACGATGGGCTCGATGTCTGACCAGGACGGCTGGCAGCCGCTCTCGAGGCCCCGGTCTCGGGCCGGAGCCGAGGCCTTCCGGCTGTCGCCGTTCGCCCGGCTGGCGCGTTCCCACGCGTTCGCGGCCTCGGGCGACGCCCTGGTGACGATCGCGCTGGCCAACTCGCTGTTCTTCAGCCTCGATCCGAACGACGCCCGCGTGAAGGTGCTGCTGTACCTCGCGCTGACGATGGCGCCGCTCGCGGTTGTCGCGCCGTTCCTCGGGCCGATGCTCGATCGGTCTCGCGGCGGTCGGCGCTGGATGATGGTCGGGGCGCACGGGGCGCGGGCACTGGTCTGCGTGGTGATGCTCAACGACCTTCAGAGCCTGCTCCTGTTCCCTGAGGCGTTCGCGGTGCTGGCGCTCGGGAAGGCCTACGGCGTGGCTCGCAGCGCGGTGGTGCCCACCGTCGTGGACAACGACCGGGAGCTCGTCGAGGCGAACTCGAAGCTCCAGCTCCTCTCTGGGCTGTCCGCGCCGCTCGCCGCGATCCCGGCAGGACTCGCGTACCTCGTGGCTGGCTCGCCCGGCGTGCTCGGGGTGGCCGCGCTGGCGTACGGCATCGCCATGCTGGCGGCGTTGCGCGTGCCGGCCACGCAGGTCGCGCAGGCTCCCGCCACCGCAGCGGAGACCGCGGAGCTGCGGGGCATCGGCATCGTGCTGGCATCCTCCGCGATGGGCCTGCTCCGGGGCATGGTGGGGTTCCTCACCTTCCTCCTGCTGTTCCAGCTCCGCGACGAACCCACCTGGCACTTGGGCCTCGTTGTGGCGATCACCGGTGGCGGCGTGCTGGTCGGCTCCGCGTTCGCGCCCGCGATGCGACGGGCCATGCCCGAGGAGCGCATCTTGACCGTGGTGCTGGCGGGCACGGTGGTCATGGCGCTCACCGCCGCCCGGCTCAGCGAGCTGGTGGGCGCGGCCGCGATGGGCGCGACGATCGCCGTCGCATCGACCTGCGCCAAGCTCGGGTTCGACTCGTTGGTTCAGCGTGACGCGCCCGACGCCAACCGTGGGCGCTCGTTCGCACGGTTCGAGCTGCGGTTCCAGGTGGTGTGGGTGGTCGGCGCGGTGATCCCGGTGCTCATCTCGATCCCGGTGCGCATCGGGTTCGCGGTCCTCGCCGCCACCGCCGGCTTTGCGCTCTTCTCCTACGTCGCGGGACAGCGGGCGGCGGCGCGCGCCCATGTGAACCGCCCGCCCGCAGGTCCGGGGATGAGCCCCTCCGCGACGGCACCGGCCGACGCGACCACCCGCGATCTCGGCGTGCCGCTCGACCCCACTCGGGTTCAGCACCGTCCTGGGACGGACCCCACCCAGATCCAGTAGCGCCAGGTCCGCCTCGTCAGTCGGTGAGGTCGAGATCGAGTCGGGCCAGCCAGAGGCCCGGGGCGTCCACCTCGGCAGGGGTGGGGAGACTCGCTGGGCTGGACCAGAGGCGGCGGAGCCCGTCCTCGCCCGCGCGGGCGATGACCCCGTCGACGAAGGCCGAGCCGCGGTCGTAGGTGCTCTGGGCGAGCTCGAGGCCGAAGAGGCGCTCGACGAACCGATCGGACTCAGCGGCCTCCACTCGGCGACGGCGGAGGGCCTCGGTGAGCATGGCGTAGTCGGAGATGAGCGTGCCGCCCACGACATCGAGGACGTGGTCGACCACCCCAACCACCACCGCGACGATCGCGTCGAGCTCGGGACGCAAGCGGAGCTGCTCCGATGACGTGATGGCGCCAAGGATCACGTCAGGTGAGCCGATCAGCTCCTGGAGGCCGGCGAGGGCGTTGGGGTCGGTCGGATCGATGTGGCCGATGCGGTCCTCGAGGGCCGTGAAGTCGTTGGCGAAGCTCGACACATAGCGGGTGAGGAGGTCGTCGAGGCGGGCCCGAACGTGGGGCACGCCGAGCACGGCGTGGTGGGCGATCTCGTGCACGCAGATCCACAGGCGGAGGTCGTCGGCAGGGAGCGACCACTCGTCGGCGAACACGTCGAGGTTCGGAACGATGAGCAGCAGCTCGTCCACGTGCGGACCCTTCGAGGGTCGTGGGATCGGGAGGTCGTACTGCCCGAGGCTGCGCCGGCCCAGATGGCCGACCATCGAGCCCGCGGTCATCGCAAGCATCATGGGCTGGAGCATCTGGAACATCCCGCTGAACATCCCGGCCATCGGGTCGTCCGGGTCGCCGTCGAAGCCCTGGAGCCCCTCGAGCTCGCTGTCCGCCGGGCTCAACGCGGCGGCGAGTCGTTCGACGAGCGGTCGGTACGCCTCGAGGCTGTCGGTCACCCATCGGGTGCGGTTCACCGGGACGACGGACACGGCGCCCGAGCCGTGCGCCGTCGACAGGCCGGTGACCTCAGCGACATGGAGCTCGGCGACCCGCGCGAGCTGCTCGATCCCCATCCGCTCCATGGGGTCCACGTTCGGTTCGCTCTGGCCCTCGGTGGCCACGCTGATCGCCACCTGGCGGGCGTTGTCCCAGGGCATGCCCCCGCCTTGGCCGAACATCCGAGCCAGATCGCCGAGGAACGGGATCCCGCCAAACGCATCGCCGAGTGGATCTTCCTCGCTCACACGGGCATCGTAGGGCGATGGATTCCGATTCCGGTCCGGCGATGGATTCCCCGATCGAGGCGACGAGCACCGTCGTCGTCACCGGCGCGGCGGGTGGGCTCGGTCGGCGCGTGTGTGCGCTGGCGCTGGCCGACCCGGAGGTGTCGCGGGTCGTGGCGGTCGATCGCCGATCGCTGCGACGGCTCCCCGCGGGCGTGGAGTCGCACCAGATCGACCTCGCCGTTGCCGACCTCAAGCCGATCTTCGAGGGCGCCTCGGTCATCCTCCACCTCGCTCAGGCCGACGGTCCCGAGCGCGGGGCGGCGCTCCCCGCTCGCACCGGCGAGGGCGACATGGCGCACCGGGTGCTCGATGCGGCGTCCGCAGTCGGCGCGCGCCACATCGTGCTCCTGTCGACGGCGATGGCCTACGGCGCCTGGGCCAACAACCCCGTGCCGCTCACGGAGGACGCGCCCCTTCGACCCAACCCGGGGGTGGGCACCGCCTCCGAGCGCGCCGAAGCCGAGCGAGCAGCAGCGGACTGGCGGGACGCCCACCCCGGCGCCACGGTGGCGATCCTTCGTCCGACGGTCACCGTGGCCGCCGACGGGAACGGCTGGCTCGCGCGAGCGATGGCCCGCGCCACGGTCCTGCCCCTCACCGACGACGAGCCGCCGGCGCAGTTCCTCGATGTGGCCGACCTCGCCGCAGCGGTCGACCTTGCCCGGCGGGAGCGTCTCGACGGACCGCGCAACGTCGCTCCCGACGGATGGATCACCGGCGAGACGGTACGGGCGCTGGCTGGCGGCGCACCACGGGTTCGCCTGCCTGAGCGACTTGCTCTCCGGGTCGCGGGTCTGCGCTGGCGATGGGGGATGGCGCCGACGCCGCCCGAGCTGCTGCCGATGACGGTGCACCCATGGGTCGTGGCCAACGACCGCTTGCGGGCCGAGGGGTGGACGCCGGCCTCGTCAAACGAGGAGGCCTACGTCGCCGCTCACCGAGCTGGGCCATGGGCCACGTTGAGCCCCCGTCGTCGTCAGGAGCTGGCGCTCGGCGCCGCGGGTGCCGCGCTCGTGGGCATCTCGATCGGGGTGGCCGGTCTGGTGCGACGCCGGCGCCGGTGACGCCTCGGAGTCAGGTCACGGGCGCGCAGCGAGCGTGACGCGGGCTTCCGCGTGCTCGCCCGCCCTCCAGTAGCCCACCACCACGCGGTCTCCGGGCCGGTGAGCGCGGAGCTGCACCACGAGGTTGGAGATCGAGCGGATCGGCGCATCGTCGAGCTCGGTGATGACGTCGGCTGGCTCGAGTCCGACCAAGTCGGCGGGGCTGCTCGGCGAGACTCGCTGCACGACGGCACCGCCGGCGATGTGCATCAGGTTGGCCTGCGCCGCAGGGAGGTCAGCACCTTCGACACCGAGCCAGCAGTGCTCCATCGCTCCGGTGGTGAGGAGCTGCTCGGCCACTCGGCGCACGAGGTCGATGGGGATGGCAAAGCCGGAGCCGTGGTCGTCGAGCACCGTGGTCATGATCCCGACGAGCGCGGCCCGCTCGTCCACGAGCGCACCCCCGGAGGCCCCGGCCGTGATCGGGGCATCGGTCTGGATCATCCCGTGGAACGTCACGCCGTCGGGTCCCTGCACCCGTCGATCGAGCGCACGAACCATCCCCGTGATCACCGTGGCACCGCCGTCGAGGTCCACCGGAGCGCCGAGGCTGACGACCGGTGCGCCGATGCGGAGGTCGGTCGCCGTGCCGAGCACGGCCACCGGGAAGCCGTCGCCGTCGAGGTCGACCAGCGCGACGCCCGTGAGCGGGTCGGTCCCCACGAGGCGGGCCGAGAGCTGTCGACCATCATCGAGCCGCGCGTGGATCGCCGAGGCGTCGGCCAGGACATTGGCGCTGGCGAGCACCAGCCCGTCGTCCCGGAACAGCACACCCGACACCGTCGTGACGCCGTCAGGACCGGTGACGTCGAGGCGCACGAGGGCAGGGCTGAGCCGCTCTGTCAGCGCCGCGACCCCGCGGTCGGCGCTGATGACCGGCGACGACACGATGGGGGTGAGGGCCACCTTCTCCACGGTGTCCCGCCTCACGACCGCAGGCGAGAGCGAGCCGGTGAGGGCCATCGCCCCCGTGGAGAGCATGGCCCCCGCTACCGCGGCGACGAGCGCGATCGCCCAGGTGGCCGGTCGAGGCGAGCCGGACGGTGGTGAGACGTCGAGGGGTCGTCCCGCCAGCCCGTGCTGGCGGACCTCGGACGGGTGACGCCACAGGCGATCATCCGGCGGCAGAGGCGGGCTGCTCGGGCCGACCTCCTCGTCGGCGTCATCATCCGTTGCCACGGCCGCGACGGTAGCGGTGCCCTCTGCCGAGCGGCGCGCGGGCACCTACAGTGGCGCGCATGGACGCCACGCCGCTCGCCGCGCCACTGGGCGACGATTGGGTGGGCCTCGCCGCGGTCGAGCTCCCGGCGCAGGACGCCGCTCGCTGGGTCGGCCGACCCGACTGCGGGGCGACGGTCGTCTTCACCGGCAACGCCCGTGACCACGCGGAGGGTCGCATCGGCGTGCACCGGCTCGAGTACGAGGCCTACGAGGAGCAGGCGCTGCGCCGCATGGAGGCCGTGCTCCGCGAGGTGCGTCGCCGCTGGCCTGCCGTCGGGCGGGTGGCGCTCCTCCACCGCACGGGTGTGGTCGAGATCGGACAGGAGGCGGTCGTCGTCGCCGTCTCTGCGCCCCACCGAGCGGAGGCGTTCGAGGCGGCGCGCTACGCAATCGACGCGCTCAAGCGCACCGTCCCCATCTGGAAGCGCGAAGCGTGGGCCGATGGCGAGAGCTGGGGCCTCGAGGCGCAGCACCTCAGCCAGGTCGGGGTCGAGCCGGGAGCTCGAGCATGAGCGCCATCGGCTTCCTGCTCATCGCGCTCGTGGTCGCCACGATCGGCTCCCTGATCCTTTGGTTGCAGCACCGCTCGCCGAGCACGCTCGAGTCGGGCATCGACGCCTTCCAGCGCGAGATGGACGCCCTCGCCCCGCCGGACGAGCCCAGGCGCCCGCCACGCGACGGATCCAGCTGAGCGATCGTGGCCCGCGACCTCGCCATCGACCTCGGCACGGCCAACACCCTCGTGTACGAGCGCGGGCGCGGCATCGTGCTCAACGAGCCGACGGTGATCGCGCTCAACGAACGCACCCAAGAGGTGCTCGCGATGGGGCACGAGGCGTGGCAGATGATCGGGCGCACCCCCGGCTACATCGTGGCTGTCCGGCCGTTGCGCCAGGGGGCGATCACCGACTTCGAGATCACCCAGCGGATGATCCGACTCCTCCTGCATCGGGTCGGCGTCAACCGGTTCAACCGACCCCGAGTCGTGATCTGCGTGCCGTCCGCGATCACCGAGGTCGAACGGCGTGCCGTCACCGAGGCCGCGCGTCGCGCCGGAGCCGCCGAGGCGCAGCTGATCGAGCAGCCGATGGCCGCCGCCATCGGCGCGGGTCTGCCGATCCACGAGCCGGTCGGCAACATGGTGGTCGACGTCGGGGGTGGCACCTCGGAGACCGCGCTGATCTCGCTCGGAGGGGTGGTGGCGCTCAAGGCCGTCCGGATCGGCAGCTTCGACTTCGACTCGGCGATCACCTCGTTCATCCGCCGCGAGTACGGCATCGCGGTGGGGGAGCGCACGGCGGAGGACATCAAGGTCGCGATCGGCTCCGCCTACCCGGTGCGAGACGAGGTGAAGGCGGAGGTCCGCGGCCGCGACCTCACCAGCGGCTTGCCGAAGACGATCATCCTCTCGCCGGGAGAGGTGCGCGAGGCGATCGACGAGCCGATCTCTGCGATCTGCGACTCGGTCGTGGCGTGCCTCGGCCTCACGCCACCAGAGCTCGCCCAGGATCTGATCGTGCACGGCGTGAAGCTCGTGGGAGGCGGCGGGATGCTCGCCGGGCTCGACCAGCGGATCGCGAACGCCACCGACGTGCCGGTTCACCTCGTCGATGCGCCACTCGAGTGCGTGGTGCTGGGCGCCGGTCGATGCATCGAGGCATACGACAGCCTCAAGGTGATGTTCATGGGCTCGGCCCGCTAGCGCCGCCTCGCTCGCTGAGGTCCTCCGCCGCTTGACGGACCTGCCAGTCACGGTCGTCCCGGGCCCGGGCCAGGGCCGCGTCCACCTCCGGACCGTCGAACGGGGCGAGCGCGAGCACCGCGCGGCGACGTACGGTGGCCTTGTCGCCGGTGGCGGTGAGGATCGCGGGCAGACCGGCGACCTCGCCGATCGATCCCAGCGCCGCGACGGCCGCCTCGCGGACGAGGGCATCGGCGTGGGCCGTCGCGAGGTCCGCGAGCCGAGCCACGATGCCCGGCTCCGGTGGCCGGCGCTCACCGCTGGCCCACGCGGCAACCTCGATCACGGCCACGCTGTCGTCGGTCAGGGCCGCCCGCAGCGTTGGGGCACCGTCGCCGGGCCATCCCGCGGCGGACTCACATGCTCGGCTGCGCACGACGGGCGACGCGTCGTCGAGCGCGACCTGGAGGTCGGCCTCCGTGAGCCGCCCGAGTCGTTCCAGCGCCCCGATGGCGCTTGCTCGCACCGCGGGAGCGGGGTCGGTCAACGCGGCCCGAGCCGTGGCCTCGTCGCCGGTGTGGCCGGCCAGGGCCACCGCCCGTCGCCGCTCGCTCTCGTGCTCGGTGCGCTCGGCCACCGTGTGATCTTGCCTGATCCACCCGCGGAGCCCCGTGCGCGATCGCCGATCGGTCGAGTCGTGGCAGGCTGCAGGCGTTGCCCGACCACCCGATGGACGGCCCGACCGAGGCACCCTGCGCATGACCGGCACCGACATCGATGAGGGCCTCCCCCCACCCCCGGAACCACCGGTACGTCAGGCCGAGCACGGTCGTCGCCGACGGCCCCGGGTCGTGCACGTCGCGATCGTGGCGCTGTTGCTCCTCGTGTCCAGCGTGATCGGCGCCGCCGTGCTCCCGGTGCCCTACGTGGCGATCAAGCCGGGCTCGGTCCGGCCCGTCACCGAGCAGGTGCTCGTCGAGGGTTCGCGGAGCTACCCGCCCGCCGAGTCGATCGCCTACACCACCGTCAACGTCGGCGGCACGACGCTTCTCGAGGCCCTTGCCGGATGGCTCGACGACGACGTCGACGTCCTCCCCGAGGAGCGCGTGCGCGGGGACCGGAGCGCCGCCGAGAGCCGGCGCTACAACGCGCAGCTCATGGACACGTCCAAGCTGACGGCCATCACCGTCGCACTGCGCCACCTCGGCTACGACGTGCCCGTTCGCACCACCGGCGCGGTCGTGCGTCAGATCGTGGCCGGGTCGCCCGCCGACGGCGTCTTGAAGCTCGACGACGTGATCGTCGCGGTCGACGGAGAGCCAGTCGATGCGCCCGGGGAGGTGGGAACGCTCCTGCAACCCGGGGGACCGGGTGCCGAGCACGTCGTCACCATCGAGCGCCCAGCGGGATCCGAGCAGCGGACCGATCTCACGGTCAGCACGATCGCTGCTGCGGACGATCCCACCCGAGCGCTGATCGGGATCGCCCCGGAAGACCGGATCGTCGGGTTCGACCTCCCCGTGGACGTCACGATCGACTCGGGCAACGTCGGTGGGCCGTCGGCAGGCCTCGCGTTCACGCTCGCAGTGCTCGATGTCCTGACCCCCGGGGAGCTCACCGGGGGACGCCGAGTCGCGGTGACCGGCACCATCGCACTCGACGGTCGGGTGGGCCCGGTCGGGGGCGGCGCCCAGAAGGCCATCACCGTGCGCGATGCGGGCTATGAGGTGTTCCTGGTGCCCTTCGACGAGCTGGACGAGGTGAGGGCGACGGTGGGTAGCGATCTCGAGGTCATCGGGGTGGATACGCTGGCATCGGCGCTCGAAGCGCTCGATTCGCTCGGGGGAAATGCCGGATCGCTCCGACGGCCGGGCGATGCTGCGGGGCCTTGAGCGAACGGGTCGAGCGGGACTCTCCGAGCTAGGCAGGTCTGAAGACACCGATGTCGGCCACCGAGGTGCAGCTGCAGTTCGCGGCGGAGTTCGCCCTCTTCCTGGTGTCGCTGGCCGGACTGGGCTTCGCCTTCCTACGGGCCGACCTGCTCGTGGAGCGCCCGCCGGTTCGGATCGCCGCGGCTGCGGGGTTCGCGGCGTTGGCTGCCTCGGCGTTCGTCAGCGGTGCGCTCATCGCCGGAGACCCGTCGGTGGGCGGCGTGGTGGGGCTCCGGATCGCGGGGGTGGCCGTCCTTGCTGCGGCCTCGCAGGGGTGGCGTCGCGATCGAGGTGGTCGGACGCTCCTGTTCATCGGGCTGGCGGGGCTCGTGCTTGCCGAGCTCGGTCCCGTGCTCGACGAGGACGGCTCCGTGCTCGACGCAGCGCGCGGGCTGGGTGCGCTGGCGATCGGCGCTGCCCTCGTCGTCGCGAGCACCCGCGCCATCTCGGCCCGGATCGCGGCATCGGCGTCGGCCATCCTCTTCGTGGTCATCACCGTCCTCGCCATCGCGCTCTCCACGGTCATCACCGACAACGTCGAGACCGAAGCCGTGCGGCGCTACGGCGCCCGCGCCGAGACCGAGGCACAGGCCGCTGCCGACGAGGCGACGGAGGTGCTGGGTCGGGCATCGCTGCTCGCCTCGGTCCTTGCGAACCCGACGGGCGCGATCCTGCCGGACATCCGAACGCTCACCAGCCCATCCCGTCAGGACACGCCGTCCACCACCGAGGCGTCGAGACGGGTCTCTGACGCGGCACGCCTCTTCCTCGAGCGGATCACCAACTCCGATCCGTTGCTCGGGCCGACGCTCCTGCTCAGCCCGCCTCCCGGATCCGAGGGTCAGGCCGTCGGGGCTGGACGAGTCGACCTCGCGGTCTCCGCCGATGCCACGACGGCGGTCGATCCGAACATCGCCACCGGGCTGGCCGGGTCGACCGTGGTCCAACAGGCGCTCGAGACCCGCCAGCCCGCGCAGTCAGCCACCGTGGTTGGCGGCCAGGCGCTCGCGGTGGCGGCCGCGCCCGTGGTGCCCAGCGGCACCGACTTCCTCGGGGTGGTGCTCGTCACGAGCCGGCTGAACGACAGCTACCTCGAGCGACGGGCGGCGCCGATCGAGACTGAGCAGGCCGGTGCAGCGATCGCGCTCGCGAGCCGTGAGGGGCAGCTCGCTGCCTACGGATCGCTCCTCCCGTCGAACGAGCTGATCGAGCTCGCCACGGCAGCGATGGATGGCCCGGCCGAGACGACGCGCGACATCGACGGTCGCTTGGTGGTGGCGCGTCCGGTCCTCGGGGCCGACGGCGCGCCCGTGATGGCACTCGTGCTGTCGATCCCGCGGGCGCAGATCGATGCGGCTCGCGAGGACCTGTACCGAGTGCTGTTCCTCGTGGCGATGGGCGCCGCGGCCGCCGCCCTCGCGCTCGCGGCCATCGCCGGTGAGCGCATCGGTGCCGGGCTGCGTCGGCTCACGGTGGCGGCCTCGGCGATCCAGCAGGGCAACCTCGATGCCACGGCCGGCCTCACCACCGACGACGAGCTCGGTGCGCTCGGCTCGACCTTCGACTCGATGGCAGGGTCGATCCGCACGATGACCGCCGACCTGCGAACCGCGGCGGCCGAGGAGGCCGAGCTCCGGGCTCGCCTCGAGGCGGTCGTGGCCGGGATGGGTGAAGCACTCGTGGCCGTCGATGCCGAGGGGCGCATCACCGACTTCAACGCGGCCGCCGAGGAGCTGTGCGATCTCCCTGCCCGAGATGCCCGAAACAGGCCGGTTCAGGCGGTTTTGCGGCTTGTCTCCGATGATGCCACCGATTTGGCCGACCGCATTGGGCGTCCGGTCCTCGAGGGGTGGACGGTCACGGGGAGCGTCGTCCAGGCGAGTGGACGCGAGGTTCCCGTCGTGGTCTCGGCGGGTACGCTGAGGGGACCCGGAAACGACGTGCATGGCGCGGTGTTCGTGCTGCGCGACGTGCGTCGAGAGCGGGAGCTGGAGCGGATGAAGACCGAGTTCCTCGCCAACATCAGCCATGAGCTGCGCACCCCTCTCACGCCCATCAAGGGGTTCGCGTCGATCCTGAAGACGCGCGAACTACCCCTTGAGCGCACAAAGGGATTTGCCGATGAGATCGGCATGGCGGCGGACCAGATGGAGCGGGTGATCGGGCAGCTCGTGAACTTCGCCACGATCGTGGGCGGTCGCCTCTCGCTCGACCCCGAGTCGGTTGCGCCGCGGGCGATCCTCGACGACACGGTCCGTCGGTGGAAGGAGCGGGTGAACGGGTCGCACCAGATCGTCCGCCGCGTCACGGCGGGCACGCCCCCGATCCATGCGGATCCCACCTACCTCACGCAGTCGCTCGACGAGCTCATCGACAACGCCGTGAAGTACTCACCCGACGGCGGCAAGATCACCGTCAGCGCCGGCCCGGTCGTCGACGACAACGGCTCGTGGGTCCGCGTGTCGGTCACCGACCAAGGGCTCGGCATCCCCGCGGAGCGACTCGACTCGATCTTCGACGAGTTCACCCAGGGCGATGCCTCGGCGACGCGGCGCTACGGAGGCCTCGGGCTCGGCCTCGCGCTCGTCCATCGGATCGCGCGCGCACACGGCGGCGATCTCACCTGCGAGTCCGTACCTGGCAAGGGGTCCCGATTCTCGATGCTGCTCCCGGTCGGGGCGAAGGGCTCGAAGGGCGCCTCACGGTGATGGCGCGCCGGGTCGTCGTCGCGGTGCTCACCCTGGCGGTGCTCGCGCCCGCGGGCTGCTCCGACCGCCAGCCGGCCAAGGGAGAGGCACGGCTCGAGGTGAACGGTCAGGCGATCGTGGAACGGCGCGATGGGGACGAGGAGCTCATCGACGGCAAGACGAGCGTGCGCGCCGGCGATCGCGTAGAGCTGAGCGAGGGCGTCGGCCGGATGGTGCTGCGCGACGGTGTGCGGCTCGAGCTTCGCGCTGGGGTCGGCGATGCCGCGAACACGATGTTGCGGATGGGAACCACGCCGGTGCTCGAGGCGGGTGACCTCCTCGTCACGGCTCCTGGCTCGACCTCGCTCGCCGCGGCTGGCACCACTGTGGTGGTCGAGGGTGGGGCGGCCCAGGTGTCGCGGGTGCTCGGCATGGCCGTCGCCGCGTACGACGGGGTCGTCCGGCTCGACTCTGCGGGGCTTCGCCGTGAGATCCCGGCCCTGCGCGAGATGCGGGTCCCCGCGCTGGGTCGGCCGCCGCAGCGGCCGCGTCCGCTCGACTATCGCGCCGACGACCCGTGGGATCGTCGCTTCCTCGGGGCCGCGATCGACCTGGGTCGGACCCTCGAAGCGCTCGCCAACGGGTACACGCAGAACCTCGACCCCGGCGAGGGTCGCACCCCTGGCTTCTTCCGCCTGGTGCTCCCTGGCCTCGACGACGAACCGCAGTTCGACGGGACCCTGATCGATCTCACGAAGCCCCCGGGTGAGACCTTGGTCGGTGCCGCGATCAGCGAGCTCGGCCGCCGCGGTTCGTTCGTCGACCGGTGGCGCTCCGTGTTCGGGTTCCGCGACCAAGGCGCCGAGTGGGGCCTCGTGGCGATGGACCAGGGCGTGTCGGGCACTCCGCTGCTCGGCGCGATCGAAGACGCCATCGGCTCGTCCCCACTCGCGTTCGGGGGGCCGCGGGGCCGCGGGGTCTCCACCCCCGGCAGACGCGGTCCCACCGAGGGAACCGGCCCTGGGGGTTCCACCACCACGACCACGACCACCCCCACCACACCGCCGACCACACCCCCCACGACGACGCCGCCGACCACGCTGCTTCCTCCCGACAACCCCATCACCCCGATCCTCGAACCGATCCTCGATCCCGCGCCCGGGCCGGTCACCGACCCGGTGGACGACCTCGTCGGCGGCCTGCTCGGGTTGTAGGAGTCAGGGGCGCGCCCGCGAGGTGGTGGGCGCGGCGTCCGCGTCGACCCCGGGGCAGGGTCGTAGCATCGGGGGGCCATGGCCGACCCGCTCGCCCCCCAAGACATCGCACGCGCCTCGTTCGGAACCGCCCGCCGGGGCTATGAGCAGCAGGCCGTCCGGGGGTTCCTCCATGAGGTCTCCGCGCTCGTCGAGCGCCTCACCCGGTCGGAGAAGGAGCTGCGTGAGCAGCTGCAGCGGGCGGAGGCTCGGCTCGGTTCGGCCGCGCAGCCCGACGAGGCGACGCTCCTGGAGATCCTCGGTGCGGAGACCACGAGGGTCCTCACCTCGGCCCACGAGGCGGCTGCCGAGATCCGCTCGAAGGCCGAGGCAGCTGCCGAGCGGATCATCGCCGACGCGACGAGCTCCGCTGAGGAGGTGCGCGCCAGCGCCACCCGGGAGGTAGAGGGCCTGGTGGCCCAGCTCACGTCGGAGGCCGAGTCCCTTCGCGACGCGGCCCGCAACGAGTTCGAGCTGCGCAAGGCCGAGGCGCACGCGGCGGCCGAGCGCATCCACGACGACGCCACGGAGGCGGCCCGCGCGCTCCACGAGGAAGGGGTCGCCGCGCTGGCCCGCGCTCGTGAGGAGGCGGCGGGCGTCGTCGAAGCCGCCCAGCAGCAGGGTCGTGAGATGGTGGCTGAGGCCCAGGCCGTCCGCGAGCGGGTGCTGCGCGATCTTGCCGTCCGCCGCAAGCGCGCTCGACAGCAGGTCGAGAAGCTGAACGCTGGTCGGGAGCGGCTCCTGAAGGCCTACGCGACCGTCCAGGGGACGATCGACGAGGCAACCAACGAGCTCACCGTGTCGATCACCGATGCGCGTGCGGCTGCGAGCGCGGCGGCGCGGCGGGTGGAGGAGGAGCCGGAGACTCCGCTCGAGGTGCTGGACGCCGAGGTGGCGGCGGCCGGGCTGGTGGACCTGCCGATCGCCGACGTCGACACCGGGGACGACCTCGACCTCAGTGCGAGCGACGACGGCGACGTCGGGTCCGGCCCGCTGTCGGGCGAGGTGCCCGTCATCGAGGCGGCCGCGGCGCCCGTCGCGTCAGTCCCGGAGACAACGGAGGCTGCGGGATCGCTTGCGCCCGAGCCGGCTCGGGTGGAGCCGCCGCTCGACCTCGACGAACGGCGCACGACCCGCAAGGGGCGCCGCAAGAAGGGCTTCGAGGGTCTGCCCCCCGGCGAGCTCACCGTCCTCCAGCCGCCCAGTCCCGACGAGGGCGTGCGGATCCTGGCCGGACCCGACGCGCCCGAGGAGCCCGACGTGCCGGTCGCCCTCGAGGCCCCGGAGACAGCTTCAGCGTCCGTGCCGGAGCCGGACGCTGACGTCGACGAGGCCGAGTCGAGCTCGGCCGACGACGTGTTTGCCCGGCTGCGCGAGCAGCGCGCCGCTGAGCCCGCGGGGGAGGGCACCGAGGTCGAGCCGTCCGCAGCTGAGGCGCCGGTCGCCGAGGTCCTCACCGAGGAGGAGCCCGTCGTCGAGGAGCCTGCGGCCGTCATCGAGGAGCCCGACGTCGCTGCGGCGGCCGAGCTGGGCGTGGAGGACGACGCCGTTGTCGAGTCGCCCCCCTCCGACGACGCGGTGTCCGACGGTCCCTTCGCTGCGCGCGCCGAAGCGGTTGCGCCGATCGACAAGGAGCTGCGCCGACGGCTGAAGCGCGCGCTGGCCGACGAGCAGAACGAGGTGCTCGACCTGCTGCGTCGCGCCAAGCCGAAGGGAGTGGAGGATCTGCTTCCCATCGTCGCGGACCACGCCGCGCGCTGGGCCGAGGCCGCCACCCCGCCACTGGACGCGGCGGCCGCCCGCGGCGCGGCGTGGCTCGGCGGCACGGCCGCCGCGGTGTCCGACCTCGCGGATGACCTGGCGCAGTCCCTCACCGGCCCACTGCGCGAACGCATCGACCGGAGCTTCGCCGCCTCCGACGGCAACCTCGAGGAGGTGGCCGAC
>JBQTKH010000112.1:0-15656 GCA_052386335.1 Microthrixaceae bacterium | reverse complement strand
AGCCGGTGGCGGTCTCGCCGGTGAAGGTGGCTTGGGCGAGGAGGGTGCCGGTGGAGGTCCAGAGGCTGCCGACGTGGGTGCCGGTGTTGGTGCTGCCCTTGTAGAAGCGGATGCCGGTGATCGTGCCGTCGAGGTCAGCACGGAACTTCACCCCGAGCTCCACCGCGTTGGTGTCCGCCGCGGCCGGGTTCACCGGCGTGGCTGCGCTCGACCAGATCGAGCACGGGCACGAGGAACCGCTGACGTTGACGGCCACGGCAGCCGTGGCGGGGCCGAGGTTGGCGGAGTCGTCGGTCGCACGGGCGCGGACGTTCGCGGTCCCGGGGCCCGTGGGCGTCCACTGATAGGTCCAATCGGCGCGTCCGGTGGCCGGGTGCCAGGTGGCGCCGTTGTCGACGCTCACCTCGACGCCACCCACGACACCTCCGACGTCGGACGCCGTGCCCGAGATGGTCACGGGCGCTCCGAGGGGAACGGTGGAACCGCCCGAGGGGGAGCTGATGGCGGCGGTGGCGGGCGTGGTGTCCGTCGAGGCGGTTGCGGCGACGAGCGACGGCGACAGGGTGCTCGGCTGCACGCCCATGTCCGCGAACAGGTTCACGGTGGCCTGCTGCATGCGGGTGTCCGCTGGGGGTCCAGCGACCTCGTGGTTGCTGTCGAGCCCCCACGACCACTGCACGGTCCCGGCGCCGAACACGAGGGCCCCACTCGGTGCCCGGTGCAAGGTGAGGTGATGCGTTGCCGACGCCGCGGTGTAGGTGCAGCACTCGTCAGCGATGCGACCGGGCACGTCGTAGGTGGCGGTGGACATCCGGATGCTTCCCGGAGGGCGGAAGCCGTTGTCGAGGTCTTCGTCCCACTCGAAGCCCAGCGTGCCGTTGCCGAAGGTCGCGACCGAACCGGGAGCGAGGCTGGCCACGGAGGTGTCGCGCCAGAGCCGCATCTTGCCGTCGTCGGAGGGTACGGCGATCGCGTCGGCCCGATAGCCGTTCACGGTGAAGAGGGTGCCGGTGAGCGCGTTCTCGGGACGTCCGCCGTCCGACGGTGGGCTGAACCTGGCGTCGCGCCAGGTGCCGGTCCACGCCGGGTCGGGGTCGATCTTGGCGTTGGCCTTCGACTCCTTGTACGAGACGAGCGTGCGGTACGAGGTCGAGGGAGCCGTGACGCTGGCCTCCCAGCGGGTCTTCCAGAACGCCTCGTTGCCACTGAAGAAGGCGAGGTGCACGCCCGCATCGCGCGCCGCCTCCACGTTGGTCCGCTGACCCGCCGACCAGTACTCGTCGTGGCCCACGGAGAGGAAGACACCGTGCTCGAGGAGCTCCGCCCCACGGCGATCGGTGTCGACACCGGTCGTGTAGCTCACGTCGTAGCCGTTGGCCTCGAGGAACCGCACCATCGGGTACTCCGACCCGAACACCGACTCGTGCGGTGCCGTGCCGCGCACGGTGAGGGGTCGGTTGTAGCTGACCTTGTAGGCCCGACCGGCAGGCGAGCCCGAGTACAGGCTGTTGCCGCCGTACTTGTTGTAGGCCTGCCATGTCGTGTCAGAGGTCTGGAACAGCAGGTCGGACCCGCTGGTGTCGTTGCGGACGACGAACACGATGTGGCTGTCACCGGGAGTGCCGTCTTCCCGCACGAGCTTGGCGAAGTGGATCCCGGACACCTCGCTGCTCGGGATGTCCCAGGACGCGGACGTCGCCCAGTTGCCGCAGTCGATCAACCCGGTGCTGGTGACGGTCGTGCAAGCCGGCTGGGTCTGGGGAAGCGTTGCGGAGGGTTGGACGGTGGCCACCTTCCGGGCACCAGCCCCCGCGTAGTAGCCCATCCGATAGATGTCGAGGCGGTAGTCGGACGCCGGTGTGGAGATCTTGAACTCGGCGGTGTCGCCAGGCGCGTAGCTGATGTCGGTCGAGAAGCCCTGGATCGCGTCGGAGCCGGCGCCGACGACGTCCCACTCGCTGGACGGGTTGCCCACGAGGGAGTTCTCGCATGCGATCACGTTCGCGACCGGCGGGTCGCACGGGCCCGCGGCCGCGGCTGGCGCTGGCGAGCTGACCGCGAGCGCGGCCGCGACGATGCTGACGGAAAGGAGCGCTCCACCCGACGCACGACCGCGCAGGGTGAGCCTCAACCTGCCTCCACCAGCCCACATGACCACTGAGTGTAGGCGCGGGACCGCTGGGGACGCCATGGCCGATGTGATCGGAGAACTGGGCCGCGTGCATGGCAACTTGTACGCTGCGCACGCGATGACGACCACGACGTCCCCCGATGACGAGATCTGGGTCCGCACGTCGCCGCCTCCGGAACGGCCCCGTCCCGAGCACCGGTACAAGCGCGCGAGCTCGCTCATCGCCGCCCTGAGGAGCCTCTGGGGCAGCCGGCAGATGATCCGGAGCCTTGCCGAGCGCGAGATGCGGGCCCGCTACAAGCAGACCTACCTCGGCATCGCCTGGGCCGTGGTCACGCCGTTCCTGCTGATGGTCGTCTTCACGCTGTTCTTCAAGAAGGCCGCCAACGTCGACACGGGATCGGTGCCGTACTCGCTGTTCGCCTACCTGGGCCTCCTGCCCTGGAGCCTGTTCTCCACGTCGGTCGCCCAGGGTGGTATCAGCCTCGTCAGCAACGTGTCGCTCCTCAACAAGGTGTACTGCCCGCGCGAGGTCTTCCCCCTCGCCAGCGTCTGCCTCGCGATCGTCGACACGCTGATCGCCTTCACCGCCCTCATCGTGCTCTTCGGCATCGAGGGCTTCGCGCCCCGCAGCACCAGCTACTACGTGCCATTGCTGCTCGCGGTGCACCTGTGCTTCACCATCGGGGTGGTGCTGATCACCTCGTCGGTGGTCGTCTACCTCCGCGACCTGCGAACGACGTTGCCGCTCATGCTGCAGCTCGGTCTCTTCGCCTCGCCGGTGGCCTACGGCCTCTACACGATCCCGGAGGATCTGCGTCCCCTGTATGCAGCCACCAACCCGCTCGTCTCGGTCATCGACGGACTCCGTCGCACCGTGCTCCTCGGTCGGCCGCCGGATTGGGACCTGCTTGCCCTGAGCGCCACCACGGCGGTCGTCGTCCTTGCGTTCGGCTACTGGCTGTTCAAGCGCTTGGAGGGTGGCATTGCCGACGTTGCCTGACGGCACCATCCGGGCGCGCAACGTCTGGAAGCGATTCCGCGCCGACCGCCGATACTCGAAGCTCCGCTACGAGATGAAGCACGTCGCGGCGCGCCTGAAGGGCGGTGGCGACGAGAGCTGGCGCTGGGCACTGCGCGACATCGATCTGGACGTGGCCCCCGGCGAGGCCATCGGCCTCGTCGGTTCGAACGGCTCGGGCAAGTCCACCCTGCTGAAGATCCTGTGCCAGGTGATGCGCCCGCACTCAGGGTCCGTCGACGTCGTCGGCCGGTGCGGCGCGCTGATCGAGGTCGTGGCTGGCATCCATCCTGACCTCTCCGGTCGCGAGAACGCGTTCCTCTACGGATCGTTGATTGGTCTCGAGCGGAAGGTGATCGCCGATCGGTTCGACCAGATCGTCGACTTCGCCGAGCTCGGCAACGCGATCGATCGCCAGGTGAAGTTCTACTCGAGCGGCATGAAGATGCGCCTCGGCTTCTCCGTGGCCGCGTTCCTGGAGCCGGATGTGCTGCTCGTCGATGAGGTCCTCGCCGTCGGGGATGCCGCCTTCCAGCAGAAGTGCCTTGAACGAATGAGGGTCGTGCACGACCAGGGCACGACCCTCGTCTTCGTCTCGCACGATCTCGCAGCGATGGAGGCCGCCTGCTCGCGTGGCGTGTGGCTGCAGGACGGCGTGGCCGAGATGTCCGGCCCGATCCGGCCTGTGCTCTCTGCCTATCGGAGCGCGATCGAGGAGGCGGCCGAGGGCGATTGGGACCGCACCGGACCGGTCCGCATCTCCAAGGTCGAGATCTCCGGGCCGGAGACCATCGCCGCGGTCACCGACGAGCCGGCGATCATCGATCTGAAGGTGCAGGCCACGCAGGCTCATCCGGCGGCCGACGTCTTCCTCGGCGTCAGCGAGGGGCCGGCTACCCCCATCTTCCTGGTGCGACACACCCTCCCGCTGCGCGATGGCGAGTCCACCATCCGATGCGTCATCCCGAGGCTCCCGCTTCCGAAGGGTCGGTTCTACGTGTGGGCGAGCGTGGCCCAGAACGGGGTTGATCTCGTCCCGTGGCACCCGTGCGCGACGTTCAACGTCCACGGTCCGTTCCTCGAGGCCGCACCCCGAGCGGTCGTGCGGTTGTCTCCGGTGCACGTGCCCTCAGACTGGCAGCTGCTGGACTGACCTTCAGCGCGCGATCGACGTGCGGGTGCTGCGCACGCGGTTCACGCCCTCGAAGGCGGCGCCGAGCCATCGAAAGGTCTGGCTGGCCCGATGCATGCGGTCGGCTTTGGTGCGACGGGTCACGATCGCGGCGAGCAGCCCCAACGCGTGCGTGGCAGCACGGCCGGCATGGAGTCCTGCTCGGGCGAGGAGTCGCCGCGCTGGGAGGGGACCGCGCGCGATCAGGCCCATGGAGATGTCCGAGCGGCCCTGCGCCCACGATCGGCGGAGCAGCCAGGCTCGGTGGGTGCGCTCGGGGAGCACGCAGTGGTGGACGACCGCGTCAGCGACGTAGTCGACATGCCCGCCGGCACGGTGCACGCGGAGGAACAGATCCTTCTCCTCGCCGGAGATCAGGTTTCCGCCACAGCGCCCGAGCTCCACGTCGAAGCCGCCGATGTCGAGCAGCACGGCCCGGCGAACGGCCATGTTGGCCCCGTAGGGGTACTCCGGGAACGTCATGGCGCGCGTCGTGTCACCGAGATCGAGGCCGGAGTAGTAGGCCTCGAGGGCTGCAGGTACCCATCCCGGTCGCGGCACCGGCCAGCGCAGGTAGATGCGCCCGCCGGTGGCCACGGGCCGATGCGGGGCGTTGAGCTGGCGCAGGTGAGCGGCCAGCAGATCCGGCTCCGCGACCGCATCGTCATCCATGAACAGCACGACCTCGCCGCAGGCCTCGTGGGCGCCTCGGTTGCGCGCGTGCGAGAGACCCATGACGGGCTCGTGGAGCAGGCGGAGGTTGCTGATCGTGGATCTGAGATCATCGAGCTCGGCGGCCACGGCACCGGAGCCGTTGTCTACTACGATCACCTCGAACCGGGGTGCCTCGATCGTCTGGTGGCGCAGGCTGTCCACCGCCATCCGCACCTGCTCGGGCCGGTCGAGCGTGCAGATCACCACACTGATCTCCGGGCTCACCTGCCATACCGCATGGCGCCATGCTAGGAGGACGGGTCGATGCGCGTCGCAATCTGTGCTCTGACGTTTCACCGGCCGGCCGGGCTGCGCGCCCTCCTGGAGGGGATCGCTCGGCTCGAGGTGCCCGAGGACGTGCGCGTCGAGGTGGTCATCGTGGACAACGACGAGGAGCGCTCGGCCGAGGACGCCGTCGTCGCTGCGTCTGGATCGTTTCCGCTCCCACTGCGCTACTTCGTGGAACCGGAGCGCGGGATCGCGCCGGCGCGAAACCGCGCCGTGGAGGTGGCCCTCGAGTCGGGCAACGACTTCGTCGCCTTCATCGACGACGACGAGGTTCCAGACGCGAGGTGGCTGGTCGAGCTCGTGCGCGTCCAGGCACAGGTCCATGCCGACGTCGTCACGGGCCCCGTCCTTCCCGTGTTCGAGGAACCCCCCCCGGCCTGGGCCGTGCAGGGAGCGTTCTTCGAGCGCCCCCGCTTCACCACGGGGACGCGCCTCACCTACGCGCGCACGAGCAACGTCCTCATCTCGGCAGCGCTGCTCACCAGCCCGCCCGCCCCCTTCGACGTCCGCTTCGGCCTCAACGGCGGCGACGACACCCACTTCTTCATGCGGGTGCGGCTCGCGGGCGCGCACATCGCTTGGGCCGACGAGGCTGTGGTCAGCGAGGTCGTCCCGCCGTCGCGGGTGTCGGTCCGCTGGGTGACACGCCGTGCCTACCGGCGTGGGAACACCTTGAGCCTGTGCCTCCGCGACCTTCGGGACACCTGGCCGAACCGAGCGCGTCGCACAGCGGCCGCCGGGTTCCACGTCGCCGCCGGGATCGGTCGACTCCTCGCGGCGGTGATCCGTGGTCGTGCGTGCGCAGCTGCGGGGGCCGCGCAGGTCGCGTATGGCTTCGGGCTCGCCAGCGGACTCGTCGGCGTTCGCTACGACGAGTACCGCACGATCCACGGCAGCTGACGATCCCGGACGAGTGACGGTGACAGTCATGCCCCGTTCGGTGGGGGGAGTTCTGCTGGATTCTCGATGATGTCGCATCGTGCGGGCCGTCGATCGACCTGTTCGAGCTGATCTTCCGGTAGGGGGCAACAATCCCCTCAAGCCGGGGCTTGCAATCGGTCGACGCACAGGGTATGACCTCCCCCCGCCTCCGTCGCACCCTCATCGCCGTCCTCGCCCTGGCCACGTTGCTCACCGTGGTCCCCTCCTCCGGGGCCACCGTCTCACCCAGTCGTGTCGGCGTGTTCCGCGGCTCGGGCCGCGCCGATCTCGTCGGGCAGTACGAGACGTGGATCGGACAACCGGTGGGCTACACCGTTGACTTCATCGGGCGCACCTCAACGAGCGATCCCGCACCCTGGGCCGCCCTCGACAACCCCTCGTGGTGGTGCAAGCGCTGGGTCGCCCGACCCTCGACGCTGGTTCTCTCCACCGCGATCCTGCCGAACTCGAACTTCTCGCTGGCGGCCGGTGCCCGTGGCGACTACGACGCCCACTGGAAGAAGTTCGGCCAGGCGATGGTGGCCGGCGGCTGCGGTGATGCGATCCTGCGGCTGGGCTGGGAGTTCAACGGGAAGTTCTACCCGTGGGCAGCAGGCGGCAAGGAGGCTTCCTTCGCGGCCTACTGGCGTCGGATCGTCACCACGCTCCGCGCCGTGCCGAACCAGCGGTTCCTGTTCGACTGGACGCCGTTGGCGGGCAACGCCAACGCGAACGTCGAGGCGGCCTATCCCGGCGATGCCTACGTCGACATCATCGGCCTCGACGCCTACGACACCTCCAACATCTCGACATCGAAGCCAGCCGCTCGCTGGAACGATCAGGTCAGCCGCCGCTACGGGCTCGCCTGGCAGCGCACGTTCGCCCTCGGGCACGGGAAGGCCATGTCATTGCCCGAGTGGGGCGTCTGGGACCGGACCCAGGCCGGCGGCGGCGGGGACAACCCGGAGTACATCACCCGGATGGTGGAGTGGATCCGAAGCAACCCCTTCCTCTACGCCAGCTACTTCGAGGTCGACGCCTCCGATGGCGCCCATCGGCTCATGACCAGCCAGTTCCCACGCTCGAGCGCCGCATTCCGCACGGCGGTGGGCGGGGCAACGCTCTGACCGGGCGGGAGATGTGGCTCAAGGTGACGGCCAAACCGGCCGAATCTCACGCCACGCAACCTCGTGCGCCCCGGTTCCCCTCCGATGCGCCTCACCAAGGACCCCGTCTCCGATGTTCCTCCGTCGCTTGCTGCTTGCGGCCTTGGCCGCTGCCATCGTGGTCGCGGTCGCGATCCCGATCACGGTGACCAACGCGGCGGCGGCTCCCAATCGGTTGGGCGTGTTCCGGGGTTCCGGCCGAGCCGATCTCGTCGGCGAGTATGAAGCCTGGCTCGGAGAGCCGGTGAGCTTCACGGTCGACTTCGTGGGCAGGGCGCCGACCACCGATCCTGCACCATGGACTGCCATCGATGATCCGTCGTGGTGGTGCAAGCGATGGTCGTCGCGCTCCTCGACGCTCTCCCTGTCGACTGCGATCCTCCCCAACAGCGACTTCACGTTGGCGGCGGGGGCTCGCGGTGACTACGACGCCCACTGGCGGAGCTTCGGCGAGACGTTGGTCGCCAACGGTTGTGAGGGCACGATCCTGCGACTGGGTTGGGAGTTCAACGGGAAGTTCTACCCGTGGGCAGCAGGCGGCAAGGAGGCTTCCTTCGTCGCCTACTGGCGTCGCATCGTCGACACGCTCCGCGCCGTGCCGAACCAGCAGTTCCTGTTCGACTGGGCACCGCTCGCCGGGAACACGAACGCGAACGTCGAGGCGGCCTATCCCGGCGATGGTTACGTCGACATCATCGGGCTCGACGCCTACGACCTGTCTGCCGTCTCGCCGGACGACGCGGCTGCCCGGTGGAGCGACCAGGTGAACCGGCCGTACGGGCTCGCCTGGCAGCGCAGCTTCGCGGGGGCCCGCGGCAAGCCGATGTCGATCCCCGAGTGGGGTGTCTGGGATGAGTCCCGGGCGAGCGCCGGCGGTGACAACCCTGCGTACATCGCCCGCATGCTCGACTGGATCGAGCGCAACAACTACATCTACGCCGCGTACTTCGAAGTTGACGCCTCGGATGGCGCGCACCGGCTGATGACCAGCCAGTTCCCGCGTGCGAGCGAGGAGTTCCGCCGTCTGGTCACGGGTCTGGCGACGACGCCCCCGATCGTTGGCGACGGTGTGCTGATCACGACCGACTCACCTCTGCCGGTTGTGTCCTCGGTCGAGATCACCCGCTGAGCCCAGCGGTGTGCCGGTGGCGGGCGCGATGCGGTCGACGCCACCCTCCGTGGCGAACGCGGGGGACCCGTCGAGCACCCTGAGTGGGATCAGCCGATTCTTTCGGTCGGTTCGTGTCGCTAGCGGTGATCGCGCAGAGATTCCGTAGAGGAGGTGCCGAACGGGCGTCGTAGTTCCTAGCCGTAGCCGCTCGTGCGGACCGTGGCGGAACCATGGACCGTGCCTCATCGAAGGGTCCTACGCACCATGCTCGCTCGTCGTACATCCCTCGTCGTGGTCCTGCTGCTTGCGCTCCTCGCGGGCGTCGTGCCGATTGCGCTGACGAGGGCCGCGCCGATCGCCAACCCCTTGGGTGTGTTCCGGGGGTCAGGTCGCGCCGATCTGGTCCAGGAGTACGAGGCCTGGCTCGGTCGACCTGTCGGCTACACGGTGGACTTCATCGGGCGGTCGCCACAGGCGAGCTCGTCGCCGTGGGCCGACATCGACAACCCGGGGTGGTGGTGCCGACGCTGGTCGTCGCGGACCTCCATCTTGTCGCTGTCGACGGCGATGCTGCCGAACTCGAACTTCTCGCTGGCGGCGGGGGCTCGTGGTGAGTACGACGCTCACTGGCGCAGCTTTGGCCGGACGTTGGTCGACCAGGGCTGCGAGGCGACGATCCTGCGACTGGGCTGGGAGTTCAACGGCAAGTTCTACCCGTGGGCGGCGGGCGGCAAGGAGGCCGAGTTCGTGGCGTACTGGCGTCGGATCGTCGCGACGTTGCGCACGGTGCCGAACCAGCGGTTCCTGTTCGACTGGACGCCGCTGGCGGGGAACGCCGGTGCGGACGTCGAGGCGGCGTATCCGGGTGATGCGTTCGTGGACATCGTGGGTCTCGACGCGTATGACATCTCGACGGTGTCAGCCGCGAACCGGGAGGCCCGGTGGAACGATCAGGTCACGCGTCGATACGGGCTGGCCTGGCATCGCGACTTCGCGAGGGCGCACGGCAAGCCGATGTCGTTTCCGGAGTGGGGGGTGATGGTCCGCCCGAACGACGACCTCGGCGGAGGTGACAACCCCTTCTACATCTCCCGGATGTGGGAGTGGATCCACAGCAACGCGATGCTCTACGCGAGCTACTTCGAAGTCGACGCCGCTGATGGGTCGCACCGGTTGATGACCGGGCAGTTCCCGGCGTCGAGCGCACGCTTCCGCGATCTCGTGAACGATGGACCGGCAGCCGACGGCACCTCGACGCCGCCGCAGCCTTCGACCACGATCGTGCCGTCCACGGCCCTGCCCGCGATCGGTACGAACGCCGTGCCGACGATCGCAGACGAGGCCATCGCCACCACCAGCACCACCGCACCCAGCGCGCCCCCACCTCCGTCGCCCCCTACATCGCCAGCCGTCCCTGCTCCACCGAGCGACCCGGCCGCGTCGGTGCCCTCGAGCGCCCTGACGATCTGGGCACCGACTGCGGCTCCCCAACGGATCTCGGCCGACACCCGCCCGATCGAGGTCGGGGTGAAGTTCCGGACCGACGCGGCGGGGTCGATCCTCGGCATCCGCTTCTTCAAGAGCTCAGCCAACGGAGGGCCGCACGTGGCCAGCCTCTGGCGGAGGAACGGCACCCTCCTCGCGCAGGTCCCCTTCCTCGCCGAGAGCGAGTCCGGGTGGCAGCAGGTGCTGTTCCCCACGCCGGTCGACATCGAGCCCGGAACGACCTACGTGGCGTCGTACCACTCGACACGAGGCCGCGTCGCGGATGATCCGCAGACCTTCACGAGCAACGTGCGCAGCGGGCACCTCACGGCGCTGCGCAGTGGCTTCGACGGGCTGAACGGCGTCTACGCCTACGGGGCCACCCCAAGGTTCCCCGCGAACGGGGCGCGCCTCGCCAGCAACTACTGGGTCGACGTCGTGTTCGTGGCGCCGTGAGCCGAGCCGGAGTCAGCCGCGCCGGCTGCGCTCGGAGCGGGACTTCCTCCGAGGGCCACGCATCAGCGGAGTCGCCGAGGCGTGACCGGGGCCTCGCACGACCGGAGCGCCGTCGTTCGAGGAACGGCGCGGGCTCGGCCCGCCTGCGGTGGCCATGTGGGGGATGACCTGACGACCCGATGACGAGCCGTTCGGGTTGTCGGATGCGGCAGCGCGCTCGGCGGCGCCGTCGGTCAGGTCGATCGTTCGGTGGCCGCCCAGCCGACGAAGGCGAGCCCCCCACGAGCCGGAGGCGATGGCCGGATGGTGGGCCATCCGCACGCTGCGCGGCGGGTGCAGCACGACCCGAACGGTGCGAAGGAGGATCACGATGTCGGACCACAGCGACCAGTTCTCGATGTAGAGGTTGTCGAACACCAGTCGCTCTTCGATCGAGGTGTCGCCGCGCAGTCCGTTCACCTGCGCCAACCCCGTCATGCCGACCGGAACACGGTGCCGGTCGCCGTACCGCGGGATCTCCTTGGAGAAGGCCTCGACGAAGAACGGTCGCTCTGGTCGAGGCCCGACGAGCGACATGTCGCCGCGGACGACGTTGATCAGCTGGGGCAGCTCGTCGGCGCTGGTGGCCCGGAGCACTCGACCGATCCGCGTGACGCGGCGATCGGACGTGACGCTCCACGTGGTCTCGCCATCGTCGTTGACCAGCATCGTGCGGAACTTCAGCACGTCGACCGGAACGCCCCGCTGGCCCACCCGGGGCTGCCGGAAGAACACGGGACCGGGGCTCGTGGCCTTGATGGCGACCGCGATGAGGAGCAGCAACGGACTGAGGATCACGAGGCCGACGGCGGCGGCAACGGTGTCGAAGAGTCGCTTGAGCCGCCATTGTGCGGTCCCGAGCACGGGGCGTCGCATGCGCACGAGGGGCAGGCCCCAGATCTCGTCGTCGTACCCACCGCCGGTGAGACCGACCTCGAAGAACCTCGGCACCGCGAACACGTCGACGTCGCGGTGGTGCGCACACGAGCGCAGCGCGTCGACGACCGGGCCCTCGCGGGTGACACCGAACGCGACGATCACCTTGGTGACATCGAATCGGGCGAGCGCGTCACCGAGGTCCGCGACGCGCCCGAGCACGGGCAGCCCGTCGCCCTCGTCGATGGCATCGTCCATGAACCCGACTGGGCGAAGGCCGTACTCGGGGTGCTCCTGCAGGTGGCGCACGATGCGCTGCCCGACAAGACCAGCGCCGACCACGATCGTGGGGTGGGTGTCATGGCCGCGCGAGCGGCGGAGCTTGAGCAGGCCCGTGAAGACCGTTCGGGTCGCCGTGGTCCCGACGATCGCGGGAAGGATGGCCTGCAGCACCCCCGCGGAGTCCGCCGTCCCCGGTTGGGTCGCGCCGATGAGGGCGGCCGCTGCGGCGACGCCGACGACCAGGCGAGGGAACTCACGCTCCCAGTTGAGCGACAGACGATGTCGGTAGCCGGCCTGACCGCCGATCAGCACGAGGCAGGTGACCACGAAGGCAGCACGAGCAGGGGCGGAGGCCGTGTGCGCGGCCACGGCGAGCACCAGCGCGTCGGTGACGAACAGCATCAGGTCGAGTCCCGCGACTCGACTGCGCGAGGCACCCGCCTGGCCCCGCAGTTCGGCTGGCATGTCCGACACCTGTTCGGTTGGGGTCGAAGCCGCCTGCCCAGAAGGTTCCCACATCGGTCCGGTTGCTCGCATCCCGCCGCGCCTTCCTTGCGTCGCCATCACCCTACAGAGAGTGAGATCCGAGCGATAGGTGGTTTGCGGAACTTCACCACGAGTTCGCCCGCTCGTTCGTGAACGCCTGCGAAGGATACATCCGCCGAGCGCGCGGACACCAGCACCCAACGTGACCTGAGCCTTTTCCTCTGGTGCGGTTGGCCACGCTGAGCGATACTCTGACCCAGGAACGATCCGAGGGAGAGCCGTACCGTGCGCACCACCACCAAGAAGTCCCGACTCGTGAAGTTCGCAGTTGCGGGCGTCACGGCCGCCGCGCTGACCTTCGCCGGGGCAACCACGGCATCCGCGGAAGACCAGCACTCCGGCGGCACCCCACCGACGAACACCTCCACCGATCCCGGCGCTCGGGTGCTCGGCGAGACGCTGCGCCAGCAGCCGCAGGCCGCTCCGGCGGCCCTTCCGATCACCGGCTCTGACCTCGTCGGTCTTGCCGCACTCGGCCTCGGCGCCGTCGCCGTCGGCTCCACCGTCGTGGTCGGTTCGCGCCGCCGCGCCGTGCGCGCCACAGCCTGACCCGCCACGCTCCGTCTCCCCGGAGGTTCCGGCGCGCCCTGATCCGCGCGGGTCAGACCCTCGCCGTCGTCTGGGTCGCCTGGGCGGTCTGGACCGTTCTCTCTGTTCGCAACGAGGTGAGCTCCGCTGATCGCGAGCTCACCTCGTTGCGCAACGACCTGGATGTCGGGTCCTTGCTCGCTGGTGACGGCGTGGCGTCGATCAACGCGACCGCCAGTCGGTTCGACCACATCGCGGGGCGGCTCGACTCGCCCCTCCTCGCGCCACTCAGGGTGGTGCCGGTCCTCGGCCGTCAGCTGTCGGCGGTCGCGGACCAGGCCGAGGGCGCGAGTGCGGGGCTGAGCGCTGCGGCCGACCTCAGCGACCAGCTGCGAGGGCTCGTCGACGCTGGAGTCCGCACGGGGCCCGAGCGGATCGTGGCGCTCCGCGAGGTTGCCTCCATCGCGCGGGCGGGTCGCCCCGCCTTCGAGGAGATCGAGCTCGGCACGGACGACGCGCTGGTCGGCCAGCTCGCCGACTCTCGGGCCCGGCTCGACGACGCACGCCGTGCCGCGCTCGAGTCGCTGGATCGGGCGGCGGAGGTCAGTGATGGGTTGGCAGCCTTCTTCGAGGGCCCAGGGGATTACCTCCTCCTCGCTGCCAACAACGCCCAGATGCAGAACGGCCAGGGCATGTTCCTCTCCGGTGGCCTGCTGCACGTCGAGGCCGGTCGCCTCGAGCTGGAGTCGATGCGACCGACCACCGACATCCCGCCGGCGAGCCCGTCGGTCGCGCTCGAACCCGACCTGGCCGCGCGGTGGGGCTGGCTCGACCCCAACGGCGACTTCCGGCACCTCGGGCTCTCCCACCGGTTCCCCGTGACGGCCCAGACGGCGGCCGACCTGTGGGTTGCCGGTGGCGGGGAGCCCGTCGATGGGGTCCTCGCGGTCGACCCGTTCCTCCTCCAGGTGATCCTCGAGGCGAGCGGCCCGGTGCCGACCCGGTACCGAGAGGTCAGCGCGAAGGAGATCGTCCGCTTCGCGCTCCACGACCAGTACCGCGGGTACCTCGACGAGCAGGGCAGGGACCAGGCGTACTACGGGCGCCGCGATCAGCTTGGCGAAGTGGCCAAGGCCGCGGTGAGGAACTTCGAGAAGGTGAGCTCGGCGGGGTCGGACTTCCTCAACCACCTGGCCCGTGCCGCTGGCGGGCGGCACCTCCTCGGATGGTCTGCGGACCCGGCGGTCCAGGCGGGGTGGGAGGCGGCGGGCATCGACGGTCAGATCGGCCCGAGCTCGGCACTCGTGTCCGTCGTCAACCGATCGGGCAACAAGCTCGACTGGTTCCTCCGCACCACCGCTGACCTTCGCATCGAGCGCGACGACAGCGGCTACGCCGGCGAGCTGCGGGTGACCGTGACCAACCCCGCCCCCGAGGGCGCCGAGCCGACCTACGTCGTGGGGCCGTACGAGGGGAGCGGGCTCGAGCGGGGCGAGTACCTCGGGCTCCTCACCGTGAACCTGCCAGCGGGAGCGACCGATGCGGGCTTCGAGGGCGTCGACTCGCTCGCGGTCGCCGGCGGTGACGGCGCCAACCGAACGATCGCCGCGTGGGTGCGCGTCAGGAGCGATGGGTCCACGGAGATGGTGGCTCGGTTCCGACTGCCCGCCGCCATGACGACGATGACCATCGAGCCGAGCGCCCGACCGTTTGCCACGCGATGGACCTACGGCGGCGACAGGTGGAACGACGCGCGCGCCCACACGGTGGATCTGCCCGCTCCTCGGTGACACGCCCTGGTCCAGCGCGCCGCGGTTGCCGCGCGAGGCTGGGGACGTGAGGGCGTACCTGTGGCAGCTGATGCCGATCATCGCGGGTGCCACGGTCGTCACGCTCGTGGCGACGCCGCTGTTCCGACGGCTTTCGTTCGCGATCGGGGCCGTCCAGCGGCCGGATGAGCGGCGGGTGCACACCGAACCGACGGCCCTTCTGGGGGGTGCGGCGATCCTGCTCGGCGTGCTCGCAGGTCTCGCCGTGGCATGGCGCCTGGACCGCTTCCAGGAGGTGTTCCAGGCGAGCACGGTGCCTCTGGGCGTCGCACTGGCGGCTCTGGTGATCTTCACCGTCGGTCAGGTCGACGACCTCAGAGAGGTGTCCCCGCCCGCGAAGATCGCGGGAACCGTGCTCGCCGGCAGCGTGCTGTCGATCGCAGGCGTGAGCATCCTGTTCTTCCGCATCCCCTTCGTGGGGCTGCTGTCGCTCTCGCCCGACATGTCGGCGTTGCTCACCGTCGTCTGGGTCATCGGGATGTCCACGGCCATCAACTACGTCGACGGCCTCGACGGGCTCGCGGCCGGCATCGTCGCCATTGGTGCGGCCGCGCTGCTCCTCTACTGCGAGCGCCTCGCGGGCGTGGGGGCCATCGGGCAGGACAACGCCGGTCCGATCATCGCCGCGGCGGTGTTCGGCTCTTGCATCGGCTTCCTCCCGCACAACTTCCATCCGGCGAAGATCTTCATGGGCGATGCCGGCGCGCTCCTGCTCGGGCTGCTCATGGCGGCCGCCACGATCGTGGTCGGGGGCAACACCGACGCCCAGTTCTCCGGCCAGACCTTCTTCTTCTTCGCTCCGCTGTTCATCCCGCTCGTGATCCTCGGCGTGCCGATCGTCGACACGGCCTTCTCCATCGTGCGACGTGCCCGACGCGGGTCGAGCGTGACGGTCGCCGACAAGGACCACCTGCACCATCGACTCATGCGCCTCGGTCACGGTCAGCGGCGCAGCGTGCTCATCCTGTGGGCCTGGACCGTCCTCCTCTCCGCGATCGCGCTCTACCCGACCTACCGACGGGGCCAGGGCGACCTCTACATCCCGGCCGCGATCGCGGTGGCTGGCCTCCTGCTGTACACCTGGTTCGGCCC
>JBQTKH010000111.1:0-2403 GCA_052386335.1 Microthrixaceae bacterium | reverse complement strand
GCGCCCACGGCACGGCCCATCACCTCGACGGCGACCGGCGGTCCGAGCCCATCGCCACCACCTACCTCCTGCACCGGTCCGGTGAGGAGCGCTCGTTGCTGCGGACTGGTGACGACCTCACCGTGCTGACCGGGCCGGCGGCGGGCACGTTGCCCGACGCGTGTCGACGAGTGCTCGGGCTCCCCACCGCGCCGGCGCCGCGCACCACCGCGCTGCTGTGGACCGTGGTGTGGCTCGACCGCATCCTGCAGGCGTGGGCCGAGCCGGACGCGAGCGCCGAGCCGCTCACCACCTGGGAGCAGGTCGCACGCCTCCACCCCGCCGCCGAGCTCGCAGCGGGGAGGACGCTCGCGCAACCAGAGCACCTGGTGGAGCTCGCGCGCTGCCACGCCGCTCACTGGTGTTGGGCACGCCTGCGCGCGGAGCCGGAGCGCCTGCCACTCCCCGATGGCGACCTGTCCCGGCGCATCACCGGGTGGATGGACGACGGGTTCTACGCGCGCTGGGCGCTCGGCGCGTTCCCGTCGCCCGTCACCCTCGCCCGCGACCTGTCGGGGGTGCTCGAGCCGTCGCTCGCGGCGTGTCTCACGGACGTGCTCGAGGCTGGCCTGGCCTGACGGGTGCTCGCCGCGCGCGGCGGCCTCGTATGCTCCCGCCGTGCGCGGACCCGTCCTCACCCTCCCGTCGCCCAGGGGCTGACGATGGCACTCGTGGTGGGGGCCGCCTTCGGCCCGAGCTCGACAGACGTGGAGGTGCGTGACGCCGACACGGGCGAGCTCGTCGCCACCGCGGCCGCCCACCATGCAGAGATGGGCCCCGACGCCGACGACCCCACGAGCTGGTGGCGGTCGCTCGCCAGCGCGGTCAGCCAGACCGATGAGCGGGAGATCGCCGCCATCTCGGTGTGCGGCAGCCACCCGGGCCTCGTGCTGCTCGACGGCGCAGGGGCGGTGCTCCGACCCATGCAGCCGTGGACCGACCCCGGGGCAGCCCTGCCCGAACCGGCCACGGTGGTCAGTCGGCTCGCTTGGCTGCGCCGCACCGACCCGAGCACCTTCGAGCGGATCGGGGCCGCGCTCCTCCCGCACGACTGGCTCACCTACCGGCTGTGCGGGCGCATCGTCACCGACCGCGGCGGCGCCTCGCTCACGGGCGCCTGGTCGCCAAGGTCTGAGGGATGGCTGCCGGATGTGCTGCGCGACCTCGCGCCCGGCGGCGCGCGCGGCTGGTGGCAGGGCCGCCTTCCGACCGTGCTCGGTCCATCCGATCGAGCCGACTGGCTCGACGCGCCCGTGTACGAGCTGCTCGGCCTGCGCGGCCGCCCGCTCGTGGCGCCGGGCACGGGCGACGCGATGGCAGTGGCCTTGGCCCTCGGACTCGGAGCGGGGCGCGTGGGCGTGTCGCTGGGCGCCGACACGACCGTGCTCGCCGGGCTCGACGATCCGATCGAGGGGACCGGGCGCGTGCGCAGCCGCGCTGACGCCACCGGACGTCACCTCGCCGTCGCCACGGCCGGCGGTGGAGCCGCGCTCGTCGAGGCCGTCCGCGACCTGCTCGGCGTGAGCGACACGGAGCTGGGCGACCTCGCGCTGCACGACGACGCGCTGGGCACCCTCGTGCTGCTGCCCGAGCTCGACGGTCGTCCCGGTGGCGTGCTCACCGGCATCGCATCCGGGGCGCGGCGGGCCGACCTGGCAAGAGCCACCTTCGAGGGCATCGCCTGCGCCGCACTCGACACGTTGGAGCTCGTGCTGGCGGCCGGAGGCAGCTGGGACGACGACGAGCCGCTGCGACTTGCCGCACCCACCCCCAACGTCGAGGTGCACGCTCAGATGCTGGCCGACCTGTCGGGCCGGCCGGTGCGGGCCGCCGCAGGCGCATCGGTCGCCGCCGCCGGCGCGTGCATCCAGGCCGCCGCCGTGCTGCAGCGCGCGGCGCCCGACGTGGTGGCGGCGGCGTGGGATCTCGGCGACGAAGCGTGGGTCGAGCCGTCACCTGGGGAACCCACCGACGCTGACCGGGAGCGACGGCGCGCCGTGCACCGAGCGGAGCGGCTGCGGCTTCAGCCCAGCGCGCCACCACGGCGGAGCGCCGCGATCTTCCCGTCGTCGTAGCCGAGCACCTCGCGGAGCACCTCGTCGGTGTGCTCCCCCGTGCTGGGCGCCTTGGTGGGCAGCGGCAGGTCCTCGCCGATGATCTTGATCGGTGAGGGCACCTGGTCGTTGCCCACCCGCTCCTGCGGGATCCACGGGAGGCGGTCCTGGAACTGCGGGTCGTCAGCCAGGGTCTTGGGCGTGTTGACCGGAGCGATCGGCGTGTTGGCGTCGTTGCCCAGCGCGACCCACGCCGCCGTGGTGCGGCCTCTGAAGATCTCCGCCAGCTCGCGCCGCAGCTCCTCGTTGC
>JBQTKH010000110.1:0-6893 GCA_052386335.1 Microthrixaceae bacterium | reverse complement strand
GACCTGGCCGAGGAGGCTGACTTCTTCTCCTTCGGCACCAACGACCTCACCCAGATGACCTTCGGCTTCAGCCGTGACGACGTCGAGGCCCGCATGATGCCCGCCTACCTCGAACAGGGACTGCTCCGGGCCAACCCCTTCGACACCGTCGACCAGGCGGGCGTCGGCGAGCTCGTGGCACTGGCGGCCGAGCGGGGCCGCTCGGTGAAGCCGGGGCTGAAGCTCGGCGTGTGCGGCGAGCACGGCGGTGACCCAGCATCGATCCGCCTCTTCGAGCACATCGGCCTCGACTACGTGTCCTGCTCGCCGTATCGGGTGCCGATTGCCCGGCTGGCGGCCGCGCAGGCCATCCGTGAGGCGAAGGCGTCCCACGATGCCCGGACATCCAGCACCCGCTAGCGGACCGAAGGACCCCCGTTGCTCGCCACCGCCACGTCGATCGCTGTCAGCGCCTCTGAGAGCACGAAGGACAACTTCGCCGACTTCGATGTCGATCTCTGGGTCTGGGGGGTGTTCCTCGCGGTCGTCGTGGTGCTGCTGGTGGCCGACCTGCTGCTCGTCCACAAGACGGCCCACGTGATCTCCACAAGGGAGGCGGCCATCGAGTCCGCCATCTGGATCTCGATCGGGCTGGCCTTCACGTTCGTGGTGTGGAGCGCCTGGGGTGGTCAGGCCGCCGGTGAGTACATCTCCGGCTACCTGATCGAAAAGAGCCTCTCGGTCGACAACGTCTTCGTGTGGGCGATCATCATGAGCTACTTCGCGGTGCCGCGCGAGTACCAGTTCCGGGTGCTGTTCTGGGGCGTCTTCGGCGCGCTGGTGCTCCGATTCGCGTTCATCTTCGCCGGGGTGGGGTTGCTGAACCGCTTCGAGTGGATGCTGTTCGTGTTCGGCGGCTTCCTCATCTTCACCGCGGTGCGCCTGCTCCGACACGACGACGAGGAGATCCATCCTGAGCACAACCCCGTGCTCCGGATGGTCCGCAAGGTGGTTCCGTCGACGAGCGAGTACCACGGCCAGGCGATGTTCACGAAGATCGACGGGAAGAAGCTCGCGACCCCGCTCTTCGCTGTCTTGGTGGTCATCGAGACGAGCGATGTCATCTTCGCGGTCGACTCGATCCCGGCCATCCTCGCGGTGAGTCGCCACACGTTCATCGTGTTCAGCTCCAACGCCTTCGCGATCCTCGGTCTGCGGGCGCTCTACTTCCTGCTCGCCGACCTGCGCGACAAGTTCGACTACCTCCAGCCTGGCCTCGCGGTGATCCTTGCCTTCGTCGGCGCCAAGATGATCCTGGCCGAGTGGTTCCACATCCCCACGTTCATCTCCCTGGGCGTCATCGCCACGGTGCTGGCCGTGGCCATCGTGGCGTCGATCAAGCTGGATCGACCCGACGGCCACGGGCCCGACGAGGCGCTCGATGATCACACCGGCGACGGTCTGAAGATGCTGGCCGATGACGAGCCCGCCCGAGACTGACCTGACGCTGCGTGCGATGATGCGCGCGTGGCCAGGGGGGCGCATGCAGCGCTGATTGCGGAGGGGGCGGCCGCCGTGCGGGTTGGAGACGCCGTCCGAGCGGTCGACGTCTTCGAACGAGCCGTCGCCGACTCGCCAACCGGGACGGCGCTGGAGGGGCTGGCACAGGCTGCGTACCTGGCCATCGACCACTTGCGGGCCATCGAGCAGTGGGAGCTGGCGTATGCCGCCTACCGGGGCAGCGGCGACCAGAACTCGGCGATCCGGGTCGCGCGCACCTTGGCCTACATGTACGGATCGGTCGTCGGTGACTGGGCGGTTGGAAGCGGCTGGATCGCCCGGGCGCAGACCCTTCTCCTGGATGACCCTGAGTCCGTGGAGGCTGGGTGGGTCGCCCTGAACCTCGGCATGTTCGAGCCGGATCGACCCACCAAGGAGCATCGGTTCCGGACTGCGCTCGATCTGGCGCGACGACTCGGTGACACCGACCTCGAGTTCGTCGCCCTGGCCTATCTGGGGGCGAGCCTCGTCCACGCAGACCGGACCGAGGAGGGCATGTCGCTGCTCGACGAGGCCTTAGCGGCAGTCGCGGGCCACGAGGTGAACGACTTCGGGATCCTCGAGGAGATCTTCTGCCAGCTGTTCTCCGCGTGCGAGCACGCGCACGACGTCAACCGGGCCGACCAATGGATCCGTGTGGGCGAGACGATCGCGAGGCGACGCAACCTGCCCTCGGTAGCGGCGTTCTGCCGAACGCACTATGGGGCGGTCCTCACCGCGGCGGGACGTTGGGCCGAAGCGGAGGTGACCTTGGCAGAGGCGGTTCGGCTCTGGAGTCTCAGTGGGCAATCGGGGCTTCGTGGCGGCGCGCTTCTACGGATGGCCGACCTACGGGTGCGCCAGGGGCGCTACGAAGAGGCGCACCAGCTGTTGGAGGGACTCGACCCGAACGACGCCGCCTCTTCGCGAGCCGCCATCCTCCTGGCCCGCGGCGAGTCGTCGCTCGCGCGAGATGTGCTCGAACGGGCACTTGCCAACGCCGAGCCGCTCGCGGTGGCGACCGTGCCCCTGCTGGTGCTGCTCGTGGAGGTGCACCTTGCTGCCAGCGAGCTGGCAGAGGCCGAGCAGACCGTCCTACGCGTGGTGGAGTCGGCAGAGCGGCACCCCAGCGGCTACCTGCGGGCCACGGCGGCGCTGATCCGTGGACGGCTCTGCATGGCAATGGGCGAAGGAGACCCCCTCGGCTGTCTCCGGGAGGCCGTGGACGGGTTCGAGCGCACACAGATGCCGATGGAGTTGGCGCGCACGAGGCTCGACTTGGCACGGGCGATGCGGGCCGATCGTCCTGAGGTGGCCATCGTCGAGGCGCGCGCCGCCCTCGAGGCGTTCGAACGGTTGCAGGCCTCGCGCGACATCGACGCCGCCACCGCGTTGCTGCGGTCACTCGGCGCGCCGGTCGGGGCGGCGAGAAGTGGCGGCGTCCTGACCAAGCGAGAGAGCGAGGTGCTCGACCTGCTCAGCCACGGGTTGTCCAACCCGGAGATCGCGGAACGTCTGTTCATCAGTCGCAAGACCGTCGAGCACCACGTGGGAAACGTGCTGTCGAAGCTGGGACTGCGGAGCCGAGCCGAGGCGGCCGCCCACGCCACACGGGCGAAAACAGGGGACTGAGTAGGGGACCTCCCCGATGTGGATGCGTCGTCCCGAGGGTCATGGTGCAAACCAGGACCGAGCTGGAGGAACGACGTGAGCAAGCACATCAACGGCAACGGATACGACGCGATCGTGGTGGGAGCACGCTGTGCTGGTGCACCAACGGCGATGCTGCTCGCCCAGCAAGGACATCGCGTCCTGCTGGTCGACCGCGCCACGTTCCCGAGCGACACGCTGTCGACGCATGTGATCCATGCCCCGGGAGTTGCTGCGTTGAAGCGATGGGGGGTGCTGGACGCGGTCGTCGACACCGGATGCCCGCCGATCGACCAGTACAGCTTCGACTTCGGACCCATCAAGATCACGGGGAGGCCCCGCCCTGCCGCTGGAGGCGTGACCACCGGCTACGCACCACGTCGGACCGTGCTCGACAAGATCCTGGTGGACGCCGCCGCGGCGGCTGGGGTGGAGGTGCGTGAGGGGTTCGCGGTGGCGGACGTCCTGATGGAGGACGGCGTTGTGGTGGGGATCCGCGGGCATGCCGAAGGCGGACAGACGGTGACCGAGCGCGCCAAGGTCGTGGTTGGCGCCGACGGGCGGAGCTCGCGCGTCGCCAAGGCCGTGCAGCCGCCCGCCTACAACGAGAAGCCCGAGCTTCAGTGGAGCTACTACAGCTATTTCAGCGGTCTGCCCGTCGACGGCATGGAGATCGTCGACCGACCGAACCGGGGCTGGGCCGCAGTCCCCACCAACGATGGCCTCACGATGCTCGTGGTCGGGTGGCCCATCGCCGAGGCGGCGGCCTACAAGGCTGACGTGGAGGGGAACTTTCTCGCGACCCTCGAGCTGGCGCCGGACTTCGCGACGCGGGTGCGGGCCGCGCAGCGGGAGGACCGTTTCCACGGAGGAGCCGTGCCCAACTTCTTCCGTGAGCCGTTCGGCCCGGGCTGGGCGCTGGTCGGTGACGCTGGCTACAACAAGGATCCGATCACCGCCCAGGGGATCAGCGACGCCTTCCGTGACGCAGAGGCGTGCTCCGAGGCGCTCCACTCCTGGCTCAGCGGAGCGTCGCCCTTCGATGCGGCGATGGGGGCATACCAGGGCCGGCGCGACGCGGCAGTCATGCCGCTCTACGAGTTCACCACTGAACTCGCCACCATGGAACCGCCGCCGCCCGAGATGCAGCAGCTCATTGGAGCGGTGTGCGGCAACCAAGGTGCGATGGACGACTTCGTCAGTCTCACCGCGGGCACGGTGTCGCCAGCAACGTTCTTCGCCCCGGACAACGTCGGCCGCATCATGGCGCAGGCCGGCGCCGCTACGGGCTGACCGCTGATCTCCCCCGGCGCCTCAGCCCTCGAGGACGAAGCGGCTGTTGTCCCGGAAGAACTGGCTGATGTGGGCCGGCGCCTTGGCCTCGGAGCCGGCGTCGAACGGGGGCTGCGGGTCGTACTCGATCCCGAGCTGGAGCATCTGGGAGAGGTCGTCGCCACCGATGTGCGCCGCGAGCGTGAGGGCCATGTCGATCCCCGAGGACACCCCGGCCGCGGTGACCACCTTGCCGTCGGTGACGACCCGCTCATCGGTGGGGATGGCGCCGTGGCTGGCCAGCTGCTCGAGGGCCAGCCAGTAGGTGGTGGCCCGTTTGCCGGCCAGGAGGCCTGCCGCGCCGAGCACCAACGACCCGGTGCAGACGGAGGTGGTCCACGTGGTGGTCTCGTGTGCCGTCCGGAGCCAGTCGAGCACGGCCTCGTCCTTCTCGGCATCCACCTGACCGGGGCCGCCCGGCACGAGGAGGATGTCGGGGTGAGGGAGATCGCCGAGCGCCGCGTCGGCGCTCAGCCCGAGGAACCCCGTGTCGGTGCGCTTGAGCCCAGGCTCGGTGGCCACGAAGGTCACCTTCGCCCCCGGGAGACGTGACAGCACCTCGTAGGGGCCCACGGCGTCGAGGGCGGTGAGGCGGTCGAAGAGCAGGATCGCGATGTCCATGATCGCCACAGTAGGGCGCCCTCGTCTGCGAGGATCAGCGAAATGGCAACGGGACGGTTCGCCCCCAGCCCGACGGGCGAGCTCCACCTCGGCAACCTGCGGACCGCCCTGGTCGCGTGGCTGTTCGCTCGCTCGGCCGGCAGCGCGTTCCGCATGCGCATCGAGGATCTCGACCCGCTCACCAGCAGCAGGGCCCATGAGGTCCGTCAGCTCGCCGACCTGTCCGCGCTGGGCCTCGATTGGGATCCGCCCGTCGTTCGCCAGTCGGCCCGGCGCGCCGAGCACGAGGCCGCGCTCGCCGTCCTCATCGAGCGAGGGTTGACCTTCCCCTGCTTCTGCAGTCGCCGGGAGATCCGAGAGGCCGCGGCAGCGCCCCACGCCGAGGCCGGCCGCTACCCCGGCACCTGCCGCGACCTCACGCCCGACGAGGCCAGGGCCCGTGAGGCCCGCGGCCGCCCGGCCGCGCTCCGGCTGCGAGCGTCGGGGGAGACCGTGGTGGTGCTCGACAGACTGCACGGCGAGGTGCGCGGCGCGGCCGACGACATCGTGCTGCGACGCAACGACGGCGTGCCCGCCTACCACCTCGCGGTGGTCGTGGACGACGACGACCAGGGGATCGAGGAGGTCGTGCGCGGCGACGACCTGCTCTCCGCGACGCCCAGCCAGGCCCACCTGCTCGACCTGTTGGGTCGTCGTCGGCCGACCTGGGCCCACGTGCCCCTCGCGCTCGGTTCCGACGGCGAGCGCCTGGCCAAGCGCCATGGGTCGGTGACCCTTGCGGATCTCGCGGCGGGGGGCGAGGGACCGGACCTCGTGCGGGCCACGCTCGCCGTGAGCCTCGGTCTCACCGCGCCGGGCGAGCCCGCCCCGATGGCGTTGCTGCTCGACCGGTTCGACCCTGACCGACTGCCGCGGGAGCCCTGGACGATCACCTGAGGTCGCCGCCGGCCGTACGCTTCCCGCCGTGGCCGACCTGCGCGGTCGACTCCTCGGCGGCCTCGCGGTCGATGGGCTCGCACCGACCGCGGTGGGCAGTCGGAAGGCGCGCACGTTGTTGGCGGCGCTGGCCGTGCGGCGAGGTCGCCCTGCGCCGGCGGACGCCCTCGCAGAGATGCTGTGGGGACACGAGCAACCGTCGCGACCGTCCGACCAGGTCGGCGTGCTCGTCAGCCGGCTGCGCGGCGCGCTGGGATCGGACCGGATCGTGCGCAACGACGCTGGCTATGCGCTGCGCACCGACTGGCTCGATCTCGACGAGCTCGATGCGCGCACCCTCGACGCACAGGCACGCTTGCAGGCGCGCGACTGGCTGGCGGCGCGCCTCGCCTCGAGCATGGCCCTGGATCTCGTGCGAGGACCGCTGCTGCCCGAGGAGGACGGCGAGTGGGTCGACGGACCCCGCGAGGCGGTGGGCCGCACGGTCGCGGCCGTCGGTCTCGTGGCGGCCGAGGCGGCATTGCAGTCCGGCGACGCGCTGGGCGCCCTCGCCGCGGCTGCCGCCGGTCTTGATCACGATCCTTACGACGAGGCTGCCTTGCGGGCGATGATGCGGGCGCACGTCGCGCTCGGTCGCCCGGCGTCGGCACTCGCTGCCTACGCCGAGGTGCGCACCCGGCTCGGCGACGATCTCGGCGTGTCGCCGAGTGTCGACACCGAGACGCTCCACGCCGACATCCTCGGCACGGAGTCGCCCACGCCAGCGGCACCGCGCGCGGCACGGCGCGGCGATTCGTGGGACCCCCTCGTGCAGCGCGCTCGCCTGGAGCTGGCCA
>JBQTKH010000109.1:0-11864 GCA_052386335.1 Microthrixaceae bacterium | reverse complement strand
TGAGGTTGGCCCGGTAGAGCGCGTCCCAGCCGTTCTCCGTGCCATCGAGCAGCGGCTTCCAGAACACGCCACCCGCGTTGTTCACGAGGATCGACGGCACGCCGAGCTCGGCGGTCGTCTGCGCCAGTGCTGAGTCGACCTGCGTGGCGTCGCGCACATCGGTGACGATGCCGAGCCCGCCCACCTCTGCTGCCGCAGCCGCACAGGTGTCGGCGTCTTGCTCCCAGATGGCCACGCGCGCCCCGAAGGCGACGAACCCAGCGGCGATGCCGCGGCCGATGCCCGAGCCCCCGCCCGTCACCACGGCGACCTGGTCGGTGAGCATGACGGCGCTGGGATCGAGCGGCATCCGGCGAACGTAGCCGCGCCCCACCGTCGTTCTCGGGCGGTCTGATGGGCGTGGCGCCCACAGCCGCCCGAGAACGGGAGCGACCGCGGCCGGTAGGTTCGGAGCGCACACGACGCAGGGAGGCGCCCCATGGCCACAGAGCACGAGGTCGGACCGGCAACAGCGCTCACACCCGGGGAGGTCCGAGGCGCCGGCCAGTACGCGGTGGGCAACGTCGCCGGCGACCTGTTCGCCGTCACTCGCCGGTGTCGCCACCTGCGTGCCGACCTGGCCGACGGCACGATCGACAACGACGGCTGCCTGGTGTGCCCCTGGCACGGCGCCAAGTACGACGTCACCAGCGGCCAGATGACGCGTGGCCCCCAGGGCGTCTTCGCCAAGATCCCAGGGCTCGACCTCACCTTCCGCCTCCTCACCCGGGTGCTCCCGCTCGGTCGGGGCGAGGTCACCGAGCGCGACGGCACCGTCTACGTGCGGTAGGCGCTGGGCACGGCGCGCTCAGGCTGAGGCGCTCAGCCAAGCAGGGAGTCGATGTCCTGCCGTGATCGGAGGCGCACGAACGACAGGTGCGCGTAGGCCGGGTCGCCCTGCGCGGTGGCGAACCGATCGGCGTAGACACCGTGTCGGGTCCACGCCCAGCGGATGATGTTCTTGGTGGGGTCCCAGCGGTACAGGTTCCGAAGCGGCTCGCGGTTCCCGTTCCACAGCTCCTCTCGCCGGACCGCTCGCCGGAGTGTGCGGCCGATGACCTGACGCATCACCGCCGCGCGCGGCAGGTCGATCCACACGACGGTCTCGGCACGAGCCCAGACGAGGTCGCGCACGGCCGAGTAGTTGCCGTCCACCACCCAGGCGTCGGTCGCGACGATCTCGCCGACGGACCGACGGAACTCGTCACGCGGGAGCTCCCGCCATCCGGGCTGGTGGAAGATCGCGTCGAGCTCGACGAACGGCACGGCAAGCTGGGCCGCCAGCCGACGACCCAGTGTGGTCTTCCCCGACCCGGCGTTGCCCACCACCGACACCCGTTCCATGCCAGATCCTGCCATCGCCTCGGTCCTGAGTGGATCGGGAGCGGTCTTCGCGACGCATCCGCTCAACAACCCCGCGTGAGGTTCAGCCAGGGGTCAGCTTCGGGCGATGACCTGCTCGCCGTAGCGGGCGAGGGTGTCGAGCGTGCGCCCGATGTCGTCGCCGGGGATGCCGACCTGCACCCACGTGACGCCGATGGCGGCGAGCTCGGCGAGGCCGGCGAGGTGAGCGTCGGCATCGAAGCCCGCGGACGCGGGGTCGCCTCCCGCAGGGCAGGCGAAGGACACGTCGACGTCGTCGGGGTCGCGCCCGACCGCGACGAGGCGCGCGCGCAGGTCGTCGACGAGCACGGCGAGCTCGTCGACCGTGTCGAGGGCGGCCGTGCGGGCCGTGCGCGCGAGCCCGGCCGGCGCGGCGAAGGGCGCCCACCCGTCGGCCCGATCCGCCACGCGCTGACGAGCCTGAGCGCTGTTGCCGCCGATCCAGATCGGCGGGTGCGGCTCGCTGACCGGTCGCGGGTGGGCGGTGACACCACGAGCGTCGAAGTGGCGGCCCTCGATCGTGACGTCGTCGCTCGTCCAGATCGCCTTGATCGTGTCGATCGCTTCGTCGAACAGCTCGTTGCGCTCGCTGTGGTCGACGCCGAGCGCCGCGAACTCGCCCTTCAGGTACCCGGCGCCCACGGCGAGCGTGAAGCGACCGCCGGACAGCACGTCGAGCGTGGACGCGGCCTTCGCCACCACGAACGGGTTCCGGTAGGGCAGGACGACGATGTTGGGGATCAGGCGGATCCGCTCGGTGGCCGCCGCGCAGAAGGCCAGCGCCACGAACGGGTCGAGAGCGTCGTGGCCGCCACCGTCGAGCCAGCGCTGCGACGGCGCCGGGTGATCGGTGAACCCGATGCCGTCGAACCCGGCCCGCTCGGCGGCGGTGGCGACCTGCGCGATGCCGGCGCCGGTCACGAAGTCGGGGTGGTACGGGTGCGTCACCAGCGGGTAGGTGATCGCGAACCTCATGTGAGCATCCCCGCGCGCCCGGCGTCAGCGAAGGCCTTGTGGAGCGCGGCGACGTCGGCCGTCTCGAGCAAGCGGTACGGGTCGGTGGCGGTGGGGCGCCACCACACCGGGTCGTCCGTGAGCCAGCGTTCGCGACGCAACGGCTTCCGGTCGATCTTGCGGGTGGCGGTGAGCGGAAGCGACGAGACGATGCGCACGAAGCGCGGCGCCCACTTCGTGCCGAGATCGACCTGCTCGGGCAGGAAGCTCGCGAACGCGGCCGGGTCGAACGTCACACCCTCGTCGAGCTCGAGCGCCGCCATCACCTGGTCGGCCGTCCGAGGATCGGGCACGGCGTAGACGACCACGGCGGCCACCCCCGGAAAGCGCCCGAGGATGCGCTCGACGGGCGCGGCGGCGAAGTTCTCCCCGTCGACCCGCAGCCAGTCGGCGGTGCGACCAGCGAAGTAGAAGGTGCCCTCGGCATCGCGGTAGCCGAGGTCGCCCGTCCAGTACCAGCCGTTGCGGGAGCGCTCCGCGTCCGCGTCGGGGTTCGCGTAGTACCCCTCGAACGACGACAGCCCGTCGCGCCCGACGATCTCCCCGGTGGCCTCGGCGGCGTTCAGCAGACGTCGACCGTCGTCGAAGATCGCGCGCGGGCATTCCTCACCCGTGTCGGGGTCGTGGACGGCGACGTCGAGGCCCTCCTTCGGGCGCCCGAGCGCTTCGAGCGGCATGCCGGGGAAGGGCTGGATCACGACCGCGCCCTCGCTCGAGCCGTACCCCTCCACGACGTAGCACCGGAACCGACGCCGGAACTCCTCCACGTCGCGCGGTGATGCCTCTGAGCCGAGGCCCCACTTCAGGGGGTTGTCGGCGTCGTCGGGTGCGGTGGGCTGGGCGAGGATGTACGACAACGCCCGTCCGACGTAGTTGAAGTAGGTGCAGCCGTAGCGCCGCACATCGGGCAGGAACGTCGAGGCGGAGAAGCGAGACCGCAGCACGACGGACGCGCCCTTGACCGCGGCGGGGAACAGGTTGGCCAGCAGCGCGTTGCCGTGGAAGAGCGGCATCGCGCAGTAGAGGACGTCGTCGCTGGTGAAGGCCACGGCCGACGCCGCGGCCGTGCGCGCCGCCCGACCCTGGGTCATCCGCACCGCCTTCGGGGCGCCCGTGGATCCCGATGTGAACATGAGCAGGTACAGAGCGTCGGGCGCAGGGAGGGCCGAAGGCAGCGCGGCCCCTGCGTGCTCGCCCACCCGAGTCGCCCAGGCGGGCTGGTCGACCTCGATCACCTCGCAAGCGCCGAGGTCGAGCCCGCCGAGCAACTGGCGCTGGCTCTGGTCGGTGAGCACGACGCGACAGTCGGTGTGCCGGATGTCCGTGGCCAGCTCGTCACCGCGGCGGGTGGGGTTGATCCCCACGACCACCGCACCTGACAGGGCGGCCCCGCCGAGCACGAACACGTACTCCGGCACGTTCTCGAGCAGCACGCCGATGTGCAGCGGGGTGTCGCCTGCCATCTCGGCGAACAGCGCGGCACGCGCCGCGCTCTCGGCCACCACCTCGCGCCACGACCACCTCGCGTCGCCGGCGAGCAGCGCGGGGTTGTCATCGTCGGCCCGCGCCGCAAACAGCTCGGCGATCGTCCCCCCGATTCCGGCGTTGTCCGAGCTCGCTGAGCGGGCTCCAGCAACGCCAGATTCTGGGGTGGCGGCCATGACCGTCAGCTCCGGGGGAGGCCGAGCACGCGCTCGGCGATGATGTTGCGCTGGATCTCCGACGCGCCCGCCGAGATCGTGTTGGCGAACGAGTGGAAGTACTGCTCGAGCCAGGTGCCTTGCGGCTCGTCGATGCTCTGGTGGCCGTCGGGGTCGATCGTGCCGACCTCCATGGCATCCGCACCCTGGATCTCGGCGGCCACCAGGGCCACGCGCTGGCGTGCCTCGCTGGCGAACACCTTCATGAGCGCCTGCTCCGGAGCGCTCCCGCCACGGGCCAGCTTGGCGAAGCCGCGGTACCCGAGGCACCGGGCGGCGGCCGTGTCGATGGCGAGGCCCACGATCTGGTCGACGGCAACAGCGCGCTCGGCCTCGCCCATCCGAGCAGTGAGCTGCGGCGCGTCTCGGAGCAGCTGCTCCATCGCCTCCTCGAGCCCCATGACCGCGCTGACCCACACCATCCCGCGCTCGTGGGCGAGCGAGCCGTTGGCCATCGCCCACCCGTTGTTCAGCTCGCCGACGAGGTTCGTGGCGGGCACCACCACGTCGTCGAGGAACACCTCGTTGAGATCGGGGTGCTCCGGTCGGATGATCTCGGGCAGCGGTCGCACGGTGATCCCCGGCGTGTGCATGTCGACGAGGATGATGCTGATGCCCTTGTGCTTGGGCACGGTGGTGTCGGTGCGACAGAAGAGGAAGCAGAAGTCGGCGTAGTTGGCGCCCGACGTCCACACCTTCTGACCGTTGATCACGAAGTTGTCGCCGTCGCGCACGGCCCGCGTGCTCAGCGACGCCAGATCGCTGCCCGCGCCCGGCTCGCTCATCCCGAGGCAGGCGGTGACCTCGCCGCGCAGGATGGGCATGGCGTAGTCGCGGATCTGGTCGTCGCTGCCATAGTCGAGGATCGACGGCGCGACGATGCCGAGGCCCTGCACGTTGGTGGTGCGCGGCACGTGCGCCTTGGCCAGCTCCTCGATGTAGACGAGGGTCTCGATGGGGCCCGCGTTGCGACCGCCGAGCTCGGGTGGCCAGCCGGGCACGAGCCAGCCGGCGTCGAACATCGTGCGCGTCCAGCGTCGGGCCCAGTCGGGCGCGTGCCCCGTGGACACCGACGGATCGGCGGCCATCTCCTCGGGTGAGGGCCGGTTCGCGGCCAGCCACTCCAGCAGCTCGGCGCGGAAGGTCTCGACGGCGTCGTCGAAGCGGAGCCTCATGCGGCCAGCCCCAGGAGATGGGCGAGACGAGCGCGGTGGAACGCGGAGGTTCCGAGGAGGAGCTCGCCCGTCTTGGCTCGCTTCAGCAGGAAGTGCAGGTCGTGCTCCCAGGTGAACCCGATGCCGCCGTGGAGCTGGAGACCATCGCCCGCGAGCAGCCGCTGGCAGTCGCCGGCGGCCGCCTTGGCCATCGAGGTGGCCACGGCCCGACGGTCGTCGTCCTCCGCGATCGTCAGCGCGGCGAAGTAGGCGAGGGACGCGGCTCGCTCCACCGCGAGGTACAGGTCGGCCAGACGGTGCTTGAGCGCCTGGAAGGAGCCGATGGGTCGACCGAACTGCTCGCGGTCCTTGGCGTACTGCAGCGTGGTCTCGAAGATGGCGCGGCAGGTGGCCGTGGTGGACAGCGCCATGGCGGCCGTGGCTTCGTGGAGCGCGCGGTTGATCGCATCCGGAGCGGCGGGGTCGCCCGGCTCGACCAGCGTCCGGTCGGTGCTCACCTCGGTCGCCTCGAGCACCACGGTGGCGACGGGCATCGTGGGGTCGATCACCGTCGTCGGCCGCGCGACCACCGACGACCCGGGCACCAGGAACACGCCAACACCAGCGTCGGCTGAGGTGCCCTCGAGACGAGCGACCACCGCGATCTCGGTGGCCGACGCCCCGTCGAGCACCTGGGACTTCACGCCGTCGAGCACCCAGCCGTCCGAGGTGGGCCGAGCGGTGGTGGCAACCGCGTCGAGCTCCCACCGGCCGCCCTCCGCGAGCGCCATCGTGCCCGTGAGCGTGCCTGACGCGATCGCGGGGAGGTGATCCACCCCGCCGGCCTCTCGCACCATCGGCGTGAGCTGCGTGATGGTGGCCAGGAACGGCGTGGGGGCCGCCACCCGACCGAGCTCCTCGACGACGATCCCCACCTCGAGGAACCCGAAGCCCATCCCGCCGTGCGCTTCGGGCAGCCCGATGGCAGGCCAGTCGAGGCCCACGAGCGACGCCCACAGGTCGTCACCGTTGCCGTGGCCGTCGTACACCGCCCGCACGAGCGAGGGAGGACAGCTCCCGGCGAGCACCTGGCGAGCGTTCTCCCGCAGGTCGAGCTGGTCCTGGGTGAACTCGAAGTCCACTACGCGGTGGCGGCGAGGCCCATGAAGCCCCGCCGGAAGATCGTGACCATCGCGTCGATGGCATCGGCCTGCTTCGTGAAGCGCAGGGTGAACACGCTGTACGGCAACCGCTCGATCAGCGCGAGCAGGGCGAGCGCGTCGACGGTGGCGTCGCCGAAGTCGCGCTCGTCGAGCACCTCGGTGAGCTGGGCGATCACGGAGGCGCCCACCTTCTGCGAGAAGCTGACCAGGTCAGGATCGGCGGACTGCATCTCCTGCCAGGTGCTGATCACGCCGCCGTTGCTGCGGTAGGCCTCGAACCACTCCTCGAACCACTCGTGGAGCCCGTCGGGGTCGGCTTGGGTGGGGAACGCGTCGAGCAGCTCGATCATCCGGGCGCTCGCTCCTTCGGCGAGGGCGCGGAAGAAGTCGTCCTTGTTGTCGAAGTAGCGGTAGAAGCTGCCGTGGGAGACCCCGGCCACCTCGACGATGTCGTCGACACGCGCGTCGTGGTAGCCCCGCTCGGGCAGCACCTTGGCGCCCGCATCGAGGAGGCGCTGGCGGGTGCGCTCCCCACGAGGTCGCAGGGCCCGGCTGCCATCGTCGGAGCTGGGCGACGGTGCGGGGGTGGCGGCGGTCGGCCGCGTGCGCGACGAGCCATCTCGCTCCATGTTGACGCCCGGGATCGGGCCGGCGAAGAGGCGATGCACGATCTGGGCGAGCCCTTCGATCACCCGGTCGCGCGGCAGCGCGTCGGCCATGTACTCCCAGTAGAACGCGCAGCGGATGAGCACAGCGACGAGCGCGGTCGCCAGCGCCGCGCTGTCGGTCCCGTCGGTGGCCCCGAACGAGCGGAGCAGATCGGCGCCGAGGCGGCTGCTGATCGTGCTCGAGCCCTGTGCCAGCGGCTGGTGGTCGCGGCTCGCGGCCTGGAAGGCCTCGAACACGGGGGCGTACACGCGATAGAGCGTGGTGAACGCGTCGATCCAGCTAGCAAGCCTCGCGACGCCCTCGGCATCGGGGGTGATCGTGCCGAGCTGGTGGCCGAGGTCGACCATCTCGTGGCCGAGCTGACCGGCCAGCTTCCAGAAGACGTCGTCCTTGCTGGAGAAGTACTGGTAGAACGCGGGCCGCGAGCATCCCGCTCGCTCGGTGATGAGCTCGACGCGAGTGTCGTTGTACCCCACCTCGGCGAAGACCGCGAGTGCTGCGTTGAGGATGCGACGTTGCGTGTCGGTGCCCCGCTCCCCAACGAGCGGGTTGGTGCCGAAGGGCGGGCGCCGCACGATGCTGGTGCCGTCCATCTGGGCCACGCTACTCGCCGCCCTCAGCGGGCTCGGCAACCAGTGCAGGCGAGTCGAGCACGGCCAGATCCCCGATGTGCACGCTCGAGGTGAGCACCTGGAGCACGGCGTCGGCCACCTCCTCGGGGTGCATCGTGCTGGTGGCGCCCAGTGTGCCGGCGGCGGCCCAGCGCTCCATGGCATCGTGCAGCGCGGCGCCGTCCCAGGAGGAGGCGAAGTCGGTTCCGTGGGTGTTCCCGATCACCACCCGTGTGACGAGCAGGCCGGGGAACTCGACGGGCAGGCACCGCACGAGGCCCTCGAGGGCGGCCTTCGAGGTGGCATAGAGGCCGAGGTCGGCGAAGGGCTGTTGGACCGACTTGGACGACAGGATGACCAGGCGTCCGCCCCTGCGGATGAGGTGCGGTGCGGCCGCCGCGGCGACGAGCGCGGCGCCGACGAGGTTCGTGTCGAGCACGGCCCGCCAGTCGGCCTGCGATGCCCGCGCCATGGGGAGGAGGGGAGAGGTGGCAGCCGCGAAGATCACGGCGTCGAGCCCGCCAAGGGAGTGAGCAGCGCTGTCGACGGCGGAGCGGATGGCGGGCTCGTCGGTGACGTCGGCGGGCAGCGCAACCACCCCGGTGCACGACGAGGCCAGCGCGTCGAGTCGGTCGACGCGTCGGGCGGTGGCGGCGACGTGGGCTCCGGCCTGAGCCGCGGCGCGGGCGATGGCGGCGCCGATGCCTGAGGACGCGCCGACGACGAGGATCCGCTGGCCCGCCAGCTCGATTGCCATCACACCCCCTCTGCCCGCCTGGGTGCACCCTCGGACCCGTCGACTAATCTAACAGCGCGGTCACATCCGGCTCTGGAGGGGGACCCATGCAGGTCGAGGATCTGATCCTGGTGAGCGTCGACGACCACGTCGTCGAGCCGCCGAACCTGTTCGAGGGTCGCCTGTCGACCAAGGCCGCCGCCCGAGCCCCGTTCATCGAGAAGCTCGAGAACGGGCGTGAGGTGTGGATGTTCGAGGGCCACGCCCTTCCCAACGTGGGGCTCAACGCCGTCGCCGGTCGCGTGCCGGAGGAGTACGGGCTCGACCCGCTCGCCTTCGAGCAGATGCGGCCCGGTTGCTACGACATCAACGAGCGCATCCGTGACATGAACGTCAACGGCGTGCTCGGCTCGCTCAACTTCCCGAGCCTGGCCGGCTTCTGCGGGCAGCTCTTCTCCACGTGCGACGACAAGGAGATCGCCCTCGAGCTCCTGCAGGCCTACAACGACTGGCACGTCGAGGACTGGTGCGGCACCCACCCCGGGCGGATGATCCCGCTGGCCGTGCCCCCCATCTGGGACCCGGAGCTGATGGCCGCCGAGGTGCGGCGCATGGCCGACAAGGGCTGCCGCGCCGTCACCTTCTCCGAGAACCCCTCGAAGCTGAAGATGCCCAGCTACCACACCGACCACTGGGATCCCTTCCTCGCCGCCTGCGAGGAGACGGGCACGGTGATCTGCCTGCACATCGGCTCGTCATCGGAGACGGTCATCACGTCGTTCGATGCACCGTTCGACACGCTGATCACGCTGCAGCCGATGAACATCGTGCAGTGCGCCGCCGACCTCGTGTGGTCGCCGATGTTCCGCAAGTTCCCCAACCTGCGCATCGCGCTCTCCGAGGGTGGCATCGGCTGGGTGCCGTACTTCCTCGAGCGGATCGACTACGTGTACCACCACCACAAGGCGTGGACGAACCAGGACTTCGGCGACAAGCTCCCGAGCCAGGTGTTCAACGAGAACATCCTCACCTGCTTCATCGACGACGCGGTGGGCATGGAGGTGCGGCACCACCTCAACGGCGACAACATCCACTGGGAGTGCGACTACCCCCACTCCGACTCCACGTGGCCCAACGCGCCGGAGATGGCGATGAAGTACCTCAGCGGCGTGCCCGACGACGAGGTCAACAAGATCACCCACCTCAACGCCATGCGGAACTTCAACTACGACCCGTTCGCCCACATCCCGCGCGAGCAGGCCACCGTCGGCGCGCTGCGGGCCCAGGCCACCGACGTCGACACCACCCCGGTCAGCTATGGCACCGGCAAGTTCCAGGAAGAGGGCATCGTCACCGCGATGACCCTCGCCCAGCGGATGGGCAAGGGGTGACCGACGCGCCCTTCCGGGTGCTGCCCGCCCTCGACGACACCAACCGGTTCTTCTGGACCTCCGGAGCGGACGGCCAGCTTCGGTTCCTCCGTTGCCAGAGCTGTGGCTACTACCTGCACCCGCCGCTCCCGCGCTGCCCGTCCTGCGGCAGCCGTGAGCTCGCACCTGAGGCCGTGAGCGGGCGCGGCGAGGTGTACTCGGTCACGGTGAACCACCAGTCGTGGGACGGGGGCACCGAGCCGTACGCCATCGTGCTCGTCGCGCTCCCCGAGCAGGACGGTCTGCGGCTCACCACGAACGTCGTCGGCTGCCCTCCGGAAGACGTGCACATCGGCATGTCCGTGCAGGTCGCGTTCGAGCAGCGCGACGACGTGTGGTTCCCGCTCTTCGAACTGGTGCCGGCATGACCGACTTCGAACGTCGCTCGATCATCTCGGGCATCGGCCAGTCCGCGATCGGTCGGCGGCTCTACCGCACCGGCCTCGACCTCACCCTCGAGGCCGCGCTGGAAGCGATCGCCGACGCGGGGCTCACCACCGACGACATCGATGGCATCGCCACCTACCCAGGCTCGGGCGGCATCGGCGAAGCGTTCTCCGGGCCGGGGACCCCAGAGGTGCAGGACGCCCTGCGGCTGAAGGTGAACTGGCACACCGGCGGGCTCGAGGGTGCCGCGCAGCTTGCCGCGGTGATCAACGCGGTCATGGCCGTCGGTGCGGGGCTGGCCCGTCACGTGCTCGTCTACCGCACCGTCACTGAGGCCTCCGCCCAGGGGGACGGCGGCCGGCAGGGCATCGGCGCGCCCAGCGGCGGGGGCGGCGGGAAGGCGCCCAAGATGGGTGGGCAGTTCCAGTGGAGCATCCCCTTCCGCGCCTACTCGGCCGCCAACTGGCTGGCGCTGGTCGCGCAGCGCCACTTCCACGAGTTTGGCACCACCGCGGAGCAGATGGCGATGATCCCGATCAACGCGCGCCGCAACGCGGGGCTCAACCCCAAGGCGGTGTACCGCGACCCGATGACGCTCGATGACTACTTCGCGGCGCGCATGATCACCACGCCGTTCCGCCTCTTCGACTGCGACGCGCCGGTCGACGGCTCCACCGCCGTCATCGTCTCGGCGGCCGAGCACGCCCCGAACGTGGATCACCCTGTGGCCCGGGTGGAGGCCGTGGGCACCGCGCTGCGGGGCCGCCCGTCGTGGGACCAGTTCGACGACGGCACCACCATGGCGGCACGCGACGCGGGGGCGCACCTGTGGACCCGCACCGACCTCACCCCCGCCGATGTCGACATCGCCGAGCTCTACGACGGCTTCAGCTTCCTCACGATGACATGGCTCGAAGCCCTCGGGTTCTGCGGCAAGGGCGAGTCCGGCCCGTTCATCGAGGGTGGCAAGCGCATCGCGCTCGACGGTGAGCTCCCCCTGAACACCCACGGCGGCCAGCTCTCCGCAGGGCGATTGCACGGCTTCGGGTTCATCCACGAGGCCTGCCTGCAGCTGCGCGGCGCCGGTGGCGATCGCCAGGTGCCGGGCAACGTGGAGGTCGCCGCCGTCGCCAACGGTGGGGGACCCATCGCGGGCGCGATGCTCCTCACACGGGAGGGCTGAGCCGATGACGCTGCTCATGCTCCTCGAGATGATCGCGTCGGCCTTCGGCGACCGGCTCGGCATCGGTACCGTCGCTCACGGCCTCACCTACCGGCAGCTCCACGCTCGGGCTGGCGCCGGCGCCGAGGTGCTGCGCGCCCACGGCGCCCGTCACCTTGCTTACGTCGGGTCGAGCGACGAAGCCTTCCCCGTGGCCCTGTTCGCCGCGGCGTGGGCCGGCGTGCCGTTCATCCCGCTGAACTACCGGCTCGGCGAGGGCGCGCTGCGCTCGTTGCTCGCCGCGCACGACGACGTGCTCGTCGTGGCCGACGAGTCGACGGTGCCGATCGTCGCGGGTAGTGCGGCCACGATCCTCACGATCGACGAGTGGAACAAGGTCACCAGCGAGCCCGTGG
>JBQTKH010000108.1:0-26988 GCA_052386335.1 Microthrixaceae bacterium | reverse complement strand
GCGGAGCGATCATCGCCTTCCGAGTATCCAAGACCGGAGTCGCCTCGGGCAGCGCGCTACGCACGATCCGGGGTGACGCGGACGCGTCACCCCTGTCCCAGGGTCGGCCCGATCACGCTCCGGCGGGGTGCCGGATCACGGCACTACGTGGGCGGCTCGGCAGCCGTGGTGAGCGCCGACTCCAGGTGGGACGTGTCGTTGAACCGACGGACGCTCCAGCGATCCCCGATGACGACGAGATGAGAGATGGATGCGTTGTCTGCCGAGCTGAAGGCCCAGGCACGCGATCGAGCCGCTTGGGCAAGGATCTCGCCGATCGTTCCGCCGTGCGCGAACACCGCGATCCGCTGGTCGGGATGGGCGGCCGCGATCCGCTCGACACCACGTCGGACGCGCGCCGCGAACTCGCCGCTCGGCTCGGCGCCCGGGATGACGTCCCAGCGCTCCTCCTCGACCATTCGCACCGCGATGGGGTCCTGCTCAGCCACGCGCTTGCGGAAGTGACCTCCCTCCCACTCCCCGAGGTACACCTCGCGAAGATCAGGTTCCACGATGGGGGTGAGGCCGAGCACGCTGGCCAGCGCGGCCGCCGTCTGCGCGGTGCGTCGAAGGTTCGTGACGTAGATCGCGTCGATGCGCTCGGTGGCGAGGCGGGCGCACACCCGTGAGGCCTGCTCCCAGCCCTCCGGCGAGAGATCCGGGTCGCCGTGCCCGTCGAGGAGCTCGAACGGCTGACCGTCGATGGCGGGCTGCGACTCGCCATGGCGCACCAGGATCAGCTCGGTTGCACCCGGCGGCGCTTGGAATCGGGGCTGACGGTAGGACTGCGGCTCGGTCACGAGCGGAGCGTAGGCGGCGAGCGCCGAGCGATCTGGAGCGCGAGAGTGGGTGTGGGCACCGCCGACGGCTGAGGAGGCCCGATGGGCATCATTCGCAAGACCCTTTCCATCTCGACACTTGGGATCGTGTCGTTCCGCTCGAACAAGGAGCTGTTGCGACGGGCGGAGAAAGCACGGCGCCAGGCCGAGGCGGAGCTCGACCGAGAGCAGACCGCCCGCTCCGAGGCTGACCGGAGAGTGGCGGAGGCCGAGCGGCGGGTGCGCTTGGCGGAGCTGGCCGCGCTGCGAGAGGCGAGGTCGGCTGCCAAGGGGTCAGGAGCGCGCGGCAGCCGGTCGTCCCGGCGCCGTGGTCGTCCCGGACGGAAGGGCTCCCAGCTGGCTGCGGCCAAGGGCAGGCTCGACGAGCTCGTCACCGCCGCGCAGCCCGTGGTGGCGGACACCGCCGACGCGGCCGGTCGCCGTGCCCGCAAGGCGGGGAAGGCGACCCGCAAGGCGGCCGCTCAGGCCCAGGACCAGGCTGGTCGACGCGGGCGACGAGCGCGCAAGCGGATGCGCGCCATGGAGGCCGCGCTCGCGCCGCGGATCGAGGCCACCAAGGATCGCGCCGAGGCGCTCAAGGACGACGTCGTCGACCGCACGTCGTCGGTCGTCGCCGACCTGCGCGATCGTGCCGAGGACCTCGCGAGCCGAAGCTGAGCTGTGGGTCAGCCGCGCGCCAGGTAGTCGACAACCGGCACGCGTGCCGCCTCCCGGTAGCCCACCGGGAGGTACACGTCACCGTGGTCGGTCGCGTACCAGACCCCCCAGTGGTAGAACGCGTCGAACGCCGTGGCGTGCTCGGCGATGAGCTCGGCATACAGGCGCACGCCGAGCACGTAGTGGTTGCTGTGGTTGTAGCGGTAGAGCGCGCCATCGATGTCGGCGGCGCCGTTGTTCGCGGCGAGGTACCGGGCTGCACCCATGATCGCGTCATGGGTGTCGTTGATGTCGCCACCGGCCCCGTAGGCCGCCCACGTCGCCGGCATGAACTGCATCGGCCCCTGTGCCCCGGCGCTCGATGTGCCTCGGATCCGTCCGAGTCCCGTCTCGACGAGGTTGATCGCCGCGAGGTAACGCCACGGGATGCCAAAGGCGGCCTCAGCCTCGCGGTAGGCCGCCAGCAGGGTGTCGGCTGGCGCGGGTGCGACGATGTGCCAGGCAGGCATCTCGGTGGCGGGCTTCGTGTGCATGGCTCGGAACTCCCGGCGCGCCGCGGCGTGCAGCTCGGCTGGTCGGCGCAGATGCTCGGGGAGCCCGGCTTGGACGGCAGCGTCCCAATCGGGGTGCAAGCCCAGCTGCCGGTAGGCCACCTGCTGGGCGAGTGCCGCCGCAGCCCTCGCCTCGATGCTCGATGCAGGATCTCGCAGCGCCGCTTCGGCCGCCGTGAGCTGGGCAGCCAGCCCCGAGGGATCGCCGGCGGGCGCGGGGGGCCGGAGCGCGAACGCATCGAAGGGCGCGGTAGTGGTGGTGGTGGTGGGGACGACCGTGGTGGTGGTCGGCGCGGTGGTGCTCGTCGTGGTGGTGGGACGCGGTGCGGCGACGGGCGACCCCTCAGCCTGGCGAGCGCAAGCAGCGAGCGTCAGCGCTCCGGTGAGGAGCACCGCGAGCGGAGCGTGACAGGACCGTGACATGAGCCATCCAGGGTACGGGACGGGCCGGGAACGCCACCTCAGTAGGTTGACGGTGGTGACGGGGACCCGGCAGGTGGTGCAGGTGGAGGTCCCCTCGGCGCTCGTGGACCTCGTGACCGACGTCCTGTGGCGTGGCGACCCATCGGCTGTGCGAGTGGATGAACGACCCGATGGGAGCGTGTGCCTCACCGCCGACCTGCTCGATCTGACGCCGCTCACCGAGCTGCCTGCCGACGCTCAGACGTCGTTCGTGGAGGTTGACGGCGAGGGTCATCTCGACGCGTGGCGCGCCTGGGCGGCTCCGGTGCGCGCCGGGCGACGGGTGGTTCTCGTCCCTGCCTGGCAGTCGGCGCCGACGATCGCCGACGATGACCTTGCGCTCGTCCTCGATCCCGGACGGGCCTTCGGGTCGGGCTCCCACCCGTCCACCCGCCTCGCGGTCGCCGCGCTCGAGGACCGACTCGTGCCGGGCGGCGATGTGCTCGACGTCGGTTGCGGCAGCGGCGTCCTTGCCGTCGTCGCCGGTCGGCTGGGGGCAGCGTTCGCGCTCGCCATCGACACGGACCCGGCGGCCCTCGCCGCGACTCTCGAGAACGCCACGGCGAACGGCGTCGGCCACGTCGTCACCGTCAAGGCGACCCCGCTCTCGGAGATCGGTCAGGCCTTTGATCTCGTGGTCGCCAACATCGGTGCGCGCGTGCTGCGTGAGCTCGCGAGCGACCTCGCGCGCTGCGTGCGACCGGGCGGATGGCTGGTCCTGTCGGGTCTGCTGGCGGCCCAGGCCGACGAGGTGGTGGCTGCCTTCCCGATGTTCACCGAGGTGGAGCGGGGCGTCGAGGAGGGATGGGTGGCCCCGGTGCTGCGCCGCTCCTCGTGATCGGCGATGCCGAGCGGCGTCAGCGGGTTCTCGACGGGGCGATGAGCTTGTGCACCGCGCCAGACTCCAGCAGGACGAACAGCTCCCCGTCGTTGTCCTCGCCGAAGGACAGCACTCCCTCGACCTCGGGGAGCCACCGGCGCTCATCGATGAGCACGCCGTCGGCGACTTGGAGCCCGTGGATGCCACCCGAGCAGTAGTCGGAGAACAGGTAGGTCCCCTGCAGCGCCTCGATGGCGCTGCCTCGGTACATGAATCCGCCCGTGATGGAGCAGCCATCGTCGTGGGAGTACTCGTAGAAGGGGAGCACCCCACCCGGTGGGTTGTCGCCTTCGAAGGAGTGCGACCCCTCGAGGCGATCCCACCCGAGGTTGGCACCGCGGCCGGCGTCGACGCCGCCAACGGCCGGCAATCGGTCGACCTCTTCCCACGAGTTCTGACCGACATCGCCGACCCAGAGGTCGCCGGTCTGCGGATCGAAGGAGAACCGCCACGGGTTCCGAACGCCGTAGAGCCAGATCTCCGGGGCGCCCTCCTCCCCGTCGGCGAACGGGTTGCCGGCCGGGATGCCGTAGGCGGGTTCACCGTCCGGATCGCCACCCTCAGGATCGATGCGGAGGATCGAGCCGAGCAGATCCTGGCGGTCTTGTGCGCGGCCCTTCGGGTCGCCGCTGCCCCCACCGTCACCCAGCCCCACGTAGAGGTAGCCGTCGGGGCCGATCACGAGCTGGCCGCCATTGTGGTTCGGCGCGGGCTGGTCCACGGTGAGGAGCTCGCGGCGCGACGACGTGTCCACGGTGGCCCGGTCGCCCAGCACGTACTCCACGACCTTCGTGCGACCGTCGGGCCGCGCCGTGAAGTCGACGTACAGCTTGCGGCCGTCACTCGAGAACGCCAGGCCGAGCAGCCCCTGCTCGCCGCCATCAGCGAGGACGTCCTTGGTGAGGTCGAGCACCGGCGTGGTCTGCAGCAGATAGCGCGTCGGCCCGGTGCCCGAGGGCGGTTCGGTGACCTTGATGAGCCGAACGGTGCCGGACCGCTCCGCGACGTAGAGGTCGGGGCTGCTCGGACGGCTGGCCATGGCCGTGGGCTGCCGGAGCTCCGCGACCTCGAGCGTGTCCAGCGTGACCTCGTCGAGCGAGCCCTCCACCCGCGGCGTGGTGGTGGTGACCTCGTCCGGGTCCCCGGGCGCGGTCGTGGTGACCGCCGTGTCGTTGCCTCCGCTGCTGCAGGCCGCGAGGACGAGGGCGCTGGTGACGAGGAGCAGCCCCCGCCAGCCAGGCCGGGGCGGAGTCATGGCCGGTTCACCCTGATGAGCCCTTCCTGGACGACGGTCACCGCGAGGTCGCCGTGAATCGTGAAGATGCGGCCGCGCCCGAGCCCGCGGCCCGCAGAGGCCGACGGCGTGTCCTGGCTGTGGAGGAGCCACTCGTCGGCACGAAACGGGCGATGGAACCACATGGCGTGATCCAGGCTCGCCATGAAGGTGCTCGGGTGCTGCCAGCTCCCGCTGTGGGGCAGCAGCGCCGTGTCCAGCAACGTCATGTCACTGGCGTAGGTGACGACGCACGCGTGCAGCACCGGGTCATCAGGCAGCCGGCCGTCCGCCCGCAACCACACGCGCTGGTGCGGGGGCAACGGAGTGCGTCGATCCGGGGGGCTCCAGTCGATGTGGCGCATGTCGATCGGCCTCGGGCGCTCGTACCAGTCGCCCATCGCCTCCGCGTAGGGGGCCATGCGCTCCTTGAAGTCGGGCAGCTCCTCAGGCGGCGCGGCGTCGGGCATGGGGTCCTGGTGCTCGAGGCCCTCCTCGAACACCTGGAAGCTGGACTGGAGGTTGAAGATCGCCCGGCCGTGCTGGATGGCCACGACGCGACGCGTCGTGAAGGAACGGCCATCGCGGATGCGGTCGACCTCGTACACGATCGGCACCGTGGGGTCGCCCGGTCGGAGGAAGTAGGCGTGGAGCGAGTGGATCGACCGGTCGGGTCCGACCGTTCGGGCCGCGGCGACGAGCGCCTGGCCAGCGACCTGGCCACCGAAGACGCGCTGGCGATCCTCGTCTGGAGACACGCCCCGGAAGAGGTTCACCTCGATCGGCTCGAGATCCATGAGCTCGACGAGCGCGTCGACGGCGTCCTGTGACATGGCGACAATCATGGCCGACGTCGTGTCCGGTACGGTCCCGCCCCATGTCCGACGCGTCACGCACCTTCCCCGCCGGGTTCACCTGGGGCACGGCCACAGCCGCCCACCAGATCGAGGGTGGCAACACCAACAACGACTGGTGGGCCTGGGAGCACAACCCGGAATCGGGGTGCAAGGAGTCGAGCGGTGACGCGTGCGACAGCTGGCATCGGTGGCCCGAGGATGTCGCGCTGCTCGCGGATCTCGGGTTCGACAACTACCGCTTCTCGCTGGAGTGGAGCAGGATCGAGCCGGCCGACGGCGAGTTCTCCACCGTGGCCCTCGACCACTACGTGCGGCTCTGTGACGCCCTGCTCGAGGCTGGCATCGACCCAGTCGTCACCTTCCACCACTTCACCACGCCCCTCTGGCTGGCGGACCGCGGTGGGTGGTCCGCACCGGAGACCGCCGAGCGGTTCGCTGCGTTCTGCGAGGTGGCGGCTGCGCGGCTCAACGGCGTGATGCGGCGGGCCTGCACCATCAACGAGCCGAACATCGTGGCCACCATCGGGTATCTCGCCGGCGCCTTCCCCCCCGGCCAGCGCGACGCGATCGCTCGCCGCCAAGCGAACGAGGTCTTCGTCGACGCGCACCGCCGCGCCGTCGACGCCATCCGGTCCGCGGCGCCGGGGGTGCCGGTCGGCCTCACCCTGTCGATGAGCGACTACCAGGCCATCGACGGGGGCGAGTCGAAGCTCGAGCAGATCCGCCGCGGGATGGAGGACGTCTTCCTCGACGCCACCGGTGGCGACGACTTCATCGGCGTGCAGACCTACTCGCGCAGCCGCGTCGGCCCCGACGGCGTCGTCGGCCCGGAGGAGGGCGTGCCGACGCTGATCATGAACTACGAGTACTACCCACAGGCGCTGGAGGCGACGATCCGTCGGGCGTGGCATCGCACCCACGGCGAGGTGCCCATCCTGGTGACGGAGAACGGCATCGGGACCGACGACGACGCGCAGCGGATCGCCTATGTCCGGTCCGCCCTCGAGGGCGTGCTGTCGTGCATCTCGGACGGGATCGACGTGCGGGGCTACACCTACTGGAGCCTGCTCGACAACTTCGAGTGGGCCTACGGGTATGGGCCCCGCTTCGGTCTCGTGGACTGCGACCGCACCACCTTCGTTCGCTCGCCCAAGGAGAGCGCACGGTGGCTCGGGCGGGTGGCCCAGGCCAACGCGCTCGTCGACTGAGGCATCGCCCCAAGTCTCCCGACTCAAGCCCGACCCCGTATCCTCCGATGCAATGACCATGTCCCCGACGGCCGTGCTCGACCGCGTCACCGGTGGGCGCGGCGCGCTCGCCGTCAAGTACTCGATGGTGTCCGTCGTCGGTGTCACGATGACCCAGGTACTCCTGGTGCTGTTCGTCGGCATCCTCGACCGACACCCGGTGGCTTCCAACGTCGTCGCGGTCAGCGTGACGGCCATCCCGGTGTTCTTCCTCAACAAGCACTGGGTGTGGAGCGCAGACGGCAAGATCAGCTTCCGCCGTGAGGTCTTGCCGTTCTGGGTGTTCACGCTCGCCGGCCTGCTCCTGTCGACTGGGCTCGTGGCCGTCGCCAACTCGCTGTCTGATTCGCAGGTGCTCGTGAATGCGGCCAACTTGGCGGGCTTCGGCGTGCTCTGGGTGGCGAAGTTCCTGTTCCTCGACCAGGTCATGTTCGGGCACTCTGGGCGCGACGAGGTCCTCAGCCAGGACGCGCCCGCAGCCTGACCGGCCGGTAGCCTGCGCGGAGCGGGGGTAGCGTCGCCGGATGCCGCCGATCCTGGATCTCGACCCCGATGCGCTCCTGTCCACCACGCGATCGGTGCGCAAGCGCCTCGACCTGACCCGACCGGTCGAACCCGAGCTGCTGCGCGAGTGCATCGAGCTCGCCGCACAGGCGCCCACCGGAGGGAACAACCAGGGCTGGCACTTCATCGTGGTCACCGATGCCGACAAGCGCCGGCAGCTCGGCGACTGGTACGCACAGGGCTTCGCGATGATGTACGGCAACCCCGATGCGGTGGTGGCCAACCTGCCCGCCGACGACCCGGCGTACGTGGCCACCACCAAGCGCGTCATCAGCTCGGCGCAGTACCTCGCCGACCACATGGGCGAGGTGCCCGTGCACGTCATCCCGGTGATCGAAGGCCGCACGGACAACAACGCGCCGATCGCGCTCCAAGCAGGCATCTGGGGCTCGCTGCTCCCCGCCGCGTGGAGCTTCCAGCTCGCGGCTCGCTCGCGCGGGCTGGGCACCTGCTTCACGACGCTGCACCTGATCTTCGAGCAGCAGGCGGCCGAGCTCCTGGGGCTGCCCCCGCACGTGATGCAGGGCGCGCTCATCCCGGTCGCGCACACGCTGGGCACCGAGTTCAAGCCAGGCCCGCGGCGCGACCTCGACCGCATCATCCACCACGACGGTTGGTGATGGACCCAGACCTTCAGCGACACGCGGAGGCGGCACGCGGGTTCATGCCCGCCGACGAGGGCGAGGCGCTCTATGACGCGGCGGTGTCGGTCTCGGTCGACGGTCCGCTGCTCGAGGTGGGCACCTACTGCGGCAAGTCCTCCGTGTACCTCGGCGCGGCGGCGCGCGAGCGGGGTCGGGTGCTGTTCACGGTCGACCACCATCGCGGGTCTGAGGAGAACCAACCAGGTTGGGAGTGGCACGAGCCGGATCTCGTCGATCCCGCGGTCGGCAAGATGGACACGCTGCCGCACTTCCGCAAGACGATCCACGACGCCGGCCTCGAGGGCACGGTGATCGCGGTCGTGGGCGACTCGCCCACCGTGGCATCGGCGTGGGCCACCCCGCTCGCGTTCTTGTTCATCGACGGCGGCCACGGCGAGGACCCGGCTCGCGTCGACTACGTGCGATGGACCCCCCATGTCCTGCCCGGTGGCACCTTCTGCATCCACGACGTGTTCCCGGACCCGGCCGATGGTGGCCAGGCCCCCCACGACCAGATCTACCGACCAGCGATCGAGTCAGGCCGGTTCGAGGAGGTCCGCGCCATCGGCAGCTTGAGGGTCCTCAGGCGGATCTGAGCCAACCCCACCCGTTCTGTGCACGCTCAGCCCCGGATGGCGGTGGTGAGGGTGCAGAGAAGCGGTGGTTACAAATCCATCAAGGGGGGGAGGACGCCGGCGGTCTCGACGAAGAGGGCGCTGGCGGGGGTGCCACCGGCGAGCGCGTCGGCCGCGAGGACGATCGATGCCGCGGTGTAGGTGGAGCGCTCCCCGCCGGGGAAGCGGGCCTCGTCCGGGAAGACGGTTCCGGTCCAGTAGCGGCCGTCGTCGTGCCGGAACTGCTGGGCCCAGCCGTAGAGCATCTCCGCGGTCTGCCGATCGCCGACAGCCAGGTAGGCGAGCGCGCACTCGCAGGTCTCGGCGACGGTGATCCACGGTCGGTCGGACACGCACCGCACACCCCGTCCGTCCATCACGAAGGTGTCGTGGCGCTCGTCGAGGCGACGACGACCCGCGTCGCCGAGCACGACACCGCCGAGCACCGGGTAGTACCAGTCCATGGCCCAGCGGTGCTTGGGGGCGAACGCCTCGGGAACATCACGGATCACCGCAGCGAGCCGGGCCGCCGACAGCTCCCAGTCGGGCCGCTCGTGGCCGAGCAGCTCGGCGATGCCGATCGCGCAGCGCAGGCTGTGGCAGATCGACGACGAGCCCGTGAGGAGGGCAAAGCTCCAGGGCGTGCCGTCAGCGTGCCGAGCCCACAGGATCTCGCCGCGAGGCGTCTGCAACTCGAGCACGAAGTCGATGGCCCGTTCGACCACCGGCCACATCGTCTCGACGAAGCCCTTGTCGGCGGTGAGCAGCCAGCGGTGCCACACCCCGGCGGCGACGTAGGCGCACACGTTGGCATCGAGCTTGTCCTGCTCCACCTGCGTGCTGCCGTCGTCACCGGCGATGTAGTACTGGTGCCACGACCCGTCAGCGCGCTGGAGGTCGGCGAGCCACTCGTAGGCGCGGTCGGCCTCAGCGTGGCGGCCGCCGAGGTCGAGGGCCATGGCGGCCTCGACGTGGTTCCACGGGTCGCTGTGGCCGCCAGGGAACCACGGGATCATGCCGGAGGGCAGCTGCCACTCGGCGATGCCGTCGACGGTGGCGTGGAGGTCGGTGGCCGAGACGAGCCCCGGGACGTCGGTCGGCATGCGCTATCCCTTCCCGTGCGGCTTGCTCGCGTAGACCACGACGCTCTTGCCGAGGACGGGGTTGAGCAGCCGCTCGGTCCATCTCGTGATCGTTCCCATGGGCTGCGTCTGGGCGATGTCCCAGATCAGCACCTGCAGGTACGCCTTCACGAGGGGGTTGTCGTCGTTCGTGGGCCCGACCGCGCACTTGAGCCACCAGTACGGTGAGTGGAGCGCATGGGCGCGATGGGCGGCGCCGGGCTTCAGGCCCGCCGCCCGCATGCGGGACCGCAGCCGCGCCTCGGTGTAGATGCGGACGTGGCCGCCCTCGACGAACGGAGCGTGGTACTCCTCGGAGAGTGCCCAGCAGATCTGCTCTGGGAACCACGCCGGCACCGTGGCGGCCAACGTGCCGCCGGGCTTGAGGACGCGGAGGATCTCGTCGAGCGCGACCTGGTCGTCGCTGACGTGCTCGAGCACCTCTGAGGCGATGATCCGGTCGAAGGTGTCGTCGGGGAAGGGGAGGCGAAGCGCGTCGCCGTTGGTGGTGACAGCCATCGCGCCGGGCTCGGTGCCAGCCTCGCCCGCCTCGCGCATGGCGGCGAAGAGGCCCCCGACGTCCTTCAGCTCAGCCGCGGAGTAGTCGAACGCGACGACGCGAGCGCCGACGCGGAAGCTCTCGAACGCGTGACGACCGGCGCCACAGCCCATGTCGAGCAGAAGGTCGCCCGTGCGGACGCCCAGCTCGTCGAAGCGGACGGTGAGCATGCCTACGGGCGCTCCGCTTCAAGACGGATGCGGTACTGCTCCACCGTCTTCACGGCGGTGTGCTTCCAGCTCCAGCGATCCATGATGCGCTGTCGGCCGCGGGTGCCGATCGTGCCCCGCAGGTCGTCCTGCTCCAGACCCCACCGGATCTTGGCGGCGAGTGCTTCGCTGTCGCCGGGCGGGACGACCATCGCGGTGTCGCCGTCCTTGCCGATCACCTCGGGCACGGCGCCGCCGGTGGTGCCCACGAGGGGCGTGCCGCAGGCCATCGCCTCGATGGCCGGGAGCGAGAAGCCCTCGTAGAGTGACGGCACGACGGCCATCTCCGCTTCCGAGTAGAGCTCGATGATGCGCTGCTCGGCGACGCCGGTGACGAACTCCACGTGGTCCTCGAGGCCGAGGCGCTTGATCGTCTCGTCGCTGGCGCCGCCGGGCTTGCGCTTGCCGATGACCACGAGGTGCAGGTCGTCGCGCTCGGTGCGGAGCTTGGCGACTGCCTCGAGCAGGAACTTCAGGCCCTTCATCGCGACGTCGGCCGAGGCGGTGGTGACGAGGCGACCCGGCACGACGGCCACGTCGGGCAGTGGCTTGAACAGGTCGACGTCGACGCCGACCGGTACGACGGCCATGCGGTCGGGATCGACCTTGTGATCGGTGACGATGTCCTTGAAGGAGTTCTCCGACACCGTGATGATCCGCTGCAGCCGACGGGCGACCTGGGTCTGCATGTCGACGAAGGCGTACCAGCGCCGAAGCGTGAGCCGCTTGTACCAGCTGCTGGCCGCTTCGATCTCCAGGCGTCGGTCGACGGTGATGGGATGGTGGATCGTGCCGAGCACGGGGATGCCGAGCTGGCGCTCGATGAGGAGCAGGCCATAACCGAGGCACTGGTTGTCCTGGACGATGTCGAAGTCGTCCTTGCGGTTGCGCAGGTGGTCCCAGGCTCGCAGCGAGAAGGCGAGCGGCTCGGGGAACGTGCCGGCCGAGAACGCCGTGACCTCTACGAAGTCGGTCCAGTGCTTGAGCTCCCAGAGACCGGGCATCCGCATCGGGAAGTGGTCGTTGTAGATGTCGAGACTGGGCAGCTCGACCAGCGGAACCCGCTCATCGAGGATCGGATAGGGCTGTCCGCCCAGCACCTCGACGTGGTGGCCGAGGTCGACGAGGGCCTTGGCGAGGTGTCGGGTGTACACGCCCTGACCACCTACGTGGGGCTTGCCCCGGTAGGCGAGGAGCGCGATGCGGAGAGGGGCGTCGCTGGGCATGGTCCGACAAGCCTTTCGGGCGATTGACCCATCGGTCAAGCCAACGCGCAGCGACCACCGGGAACCAGGGCTAGCAGGGCGCTAGCTGGCGTACACGGTATCGCCCACGCGCAGCGCACCACCAAGGCTGACGGTGGCGTACACGCCGAGGTTGTTCTCGTGCTCATCTCGGATCGTGGTGCCGATGGCCTTGTCCCGCTCGAGGCCGGGTTGGGCTCGTGACGGCATGGTGCAGCGCGGGGTGGGCATGAGCACGTCGGACCGCACGCCACCGATGTCGACCTGCGTCCACGCATCCTCGGGCCATCCCGCTGCGGCGCCGTCGATGAGGGCGGTCGGGCGGAAGCGGCGCACGTCCCACGAGCCCGCGGGGTGCAACGCCGCGATCGACGCGAGGCTGGCCGTGGTGAGCCAGTGCGCGTCGGCGAGATCCAGCCAGGTGCCCTGCGGGCCCGGCCAGTCGAAGATCGGGGTGGTGTCGTCGGACATCCCGGTGTGCATCTCCATCGGGAGCACGGCATCGTCCGGCGGGGCGCTCAGGCGCACCTCGAGGTCGAGCCAGCTCGAGAGCACGGCGTGGATGGCGGGATCGGAGGCATCGTGCACAGATCCGTCGGGGAGGGTGATGACCACCCGATCCACGTCGAGGCGCGCCGCGGCCATGAGCAGGTCGGGGTAGCGCTTGGCGGAGAGCACCTTGCCGGCCGCCGGGTCGATCACCGCAAGGGTTCGATCCCCCACAGCGCCCCCGGGTGCGAGCTCGAGCGCGTCGACTCGCTCACCCTGGAAGGACTTCACCGGGTAGCGCCACAGCTCGGCGACCGTGCCCACCTGCTCCATGGGTGGGGACTTTAGGCCCGGCCGAGCTACGGGACGCGCCAGGCCAGCGATGCCTCGACGACGAGCGGATCGTGACGGCGGACGACGCGGGCCAGATCGAGGTTCACCGCGTCTGGGGGGCCGGACTGCGGCTCGATGCAGGTCGCGCTCGGTTGCTGGTCGTAGAGCACGACGTGATCGCAGGTGGAGGTGAGGGCAAGCTCGAGTGCGCCCGGCCACGTCAACGTCACCGGCCAGGTGATCGCCGTGAAGCAGTCGTCCCAGGGGCCGTGCTCCGGTGGCGGCGCGACCGAGCCGAGGGGAAGTCCGTCGCTGCCCTTCGGGTACCAGCGCGCCGCGTCGAGGTCGACGACGAGGCGTCCGCCGACGGCGAGGCGTCGACGGAACCACGGGTGCCACCCAGCGGTGGCTGGGAAGGGCGCGCCCGCGGTGTGGACCTCGAGGCGCAGGTCGAGCCCGTCGGGAGACAGTGCGATCTCCTGGATCGCCCACCCCGGGAACGGCCAACGCGGGTCGAGCCGGGCTCGCAGACGGAGGTAGCCGCCGTCGGCCTGCTCGATCAGCCAGCGCTCGTCGAACAGCGTGCCGTGCATCGCGTGCCCGGCATGGTTCGGCTCGATCTGGTGCACGGCGCCACCCCAACGGAAGCGCCCACCGCGCACGCGTCCGGCGAAGGGGACCATCGGGTAGCAGCCCCACACGAGCGGATCCGGCGCACGGCCGCCTGGGCGAGGTACAAGCAGCTCGTGGCCGTGGGCCACGAGGGATGAGATCCGGCCGCCACGGGCCCGGTCGACGCGCAGCGACGACGGTCCGGCGACGAGCGTGGGCACCGACCCACGCTAACGGGACGGTGGTCGCACTAGCGTCGCTCGTCGTGCGTGCCGTGGTGCAGCGGGTGAGCCGGGCGTCGGTGACGGTCGGCGACGAGGTGGTCGGCTCGATCGGCGCGGGCCTCTGCGTGCTGGTCGGCGTCACGCATGACGACGATGCTGGAGTCGCAGCCAAGCTCGCGGACAAGGTGTGGAACCTCAGGGTTCTCCCCGATGCCGACGGTGTGATGAACGTGTCGGCCAGTGAGGCCGGTGCTCCGGTGCTCGTCATCAGTCAGTTCACGCTCTACGGCGACACGGCCAAGGGCCGGCGCCCGTCATGGTTGGCGGCCGCTCGACCAGAGCACGCCGAGCCGCTTGTCGAGGCTGTCGCGGCGCGGCTGGTCGAGAACGGTGCCACCGTCGCAACGGGTCGCTTCCGCACCGACATGGCGGTGGAGCTCGTCAACGATGGTCCGGTGACGTTGATCGTGGAGGTCTGATGGAACCAGGGACGAGAGCGCTGCCGGCGTGGTTCGACGACGCCAAGCTCGGGATCTTCGTGCACTGGACGGCTGCGGCCGTCCCCGCGTACGCGCCGATCATGGACTCGCCGTTCGACCTGGCCGCCGGGGGCGGCGGCTGGAAGGAGGCGATGCGCTGCTCCCCCTACGTCGAGTGGTACCAGAACTCCATATCGATCGAGGGCAGTCCGGCCGCGCTCCACCACGCCGAGCACTACGGCGATCTGCCCTATGACGACTTCGTGGCGCAGTTCCTCGCCGGGCACGCGGGCTGGCAGCCCGAGCCCTGGGCCGACCTGTTCGAGGCTGCGGGCGCTCGCTACGTCGTGCTCGTCACCAAGCACCACGACGGCGTGCTGCTCTGGCCGAGCAACACGCCCAATCCCAACAAGGAGCGATGGGCGTCGGAGCGCGATCTGGTCGGCGATCTTGCCGCCTCTGTGCGAGCCCGGGACATGCGCTTCGGCGCGTACTACTCCGGGGGGCTCGACTGGACCTTCGGGGGCCTGCCCATGACCGACTTCCAGGCGATGTTCAACGCAATCCCACAGACGCCCGAGTACCTCGCCTACGCGGATGCGCACTGGCGCGAGCTGATCGACCGCTACCAACCCGACGTGCTCTGGAACGACATCGGGTACCCGGCAGCGGCCGACCTCGATGGCCTCTTCGCCGACTACTACGCGGCGGTGCCCGAGGGTGTGGTGAACAACCGGTTCGACTGGTTGGCCCAGACCGCCGGAGCCAAGCACTGCGACTTCGTCACGCCCGAGTACTCCACCAAGGGTGACCCCGCCCGGAAGTGGGAGAGCACCCGTGGCATCGGCACGTCGTTCGGCTTCAACCGGCAGGAGTCCGACGCGACGTACCTGAGCCCGGATGAGCTCGTCCGCATGTTCGTCGATGTCGTAGCGCACGGGGGAAACCTGCTGCTCAACGTCGGTCCGAACGCCGACGGCACGATCCCGTGGGCTCAGGCCCAGCGCCTGCTCGCGCTCGGCTGGTGGTTGCGCACCAACGGAGAGGCGATCTACGGAAGCCGCCCGGCGGACCGACCCACCGGCCTGACCGCTGAGGGGCACGATGTGCGCTTCACGACCGTGGGCGACGCGCTCTTTGCGATCGTGATGGGCACGCCGACCTCGGACGAGGTGGAGCTGGATGTGTCTCCCGCGGCTGACGGTGAGGTGCGGCTCCTGGGTCACGACGCGGCCCTTGCTTGGCAGCCAATCGAGGCTGGGTGCCGAGTGACGTTGCCGGCCCGTCCCGCAGAGACACCCGCCCTCACGTTGCGGCTGACGCCCGGCTGATCACCCCACCGCGAGCGTGGCGGCCATGTCGTGGTCCCCTGGGTCCTCGGCGTCGGAGGTGTGGGGCTGGCAGTACAGGACGAAGGTGCCGGCCTCGTCCGGGATCGTGACGAGCTTCTCGCTCCCCACCGTGAGCTTCACGTCGATGTCGAGCGCATCGATCGTGAACGTGTGCAGGAACGGGTCGGAGTTCCTCACGAGGATCGTGCTACCGCCCTCGATGGCGTAGCTCTCCTTGTCGAACTCGAAGTCCTTCAGGTCGACCACCAGGTCGGCGCTGCGAGCCTCCGCTGTGCTCACGGTGTCGCGCCCGGTGATGGACAGCACGGCGGACAGCACGACCAGGGCACCGAGTGCGGTGAGCACGGTGCGGATGGCTCGCCCCTCCCCGGCATCGACAGAGTCGATGGCGCCTCGCTTGCGGCTGCGGATCGAGCCGACGCCAGCGATCAGGGTGATGAGTAGCCCCCCGACGATGAGCACGCCGGGCAGGAAGTCGAAGAAGCTCCCCGGTTCGGCGAGGCCGAAGGCCGTCCAGAACAGCATGAACGCGGCGAACGCGCCGAGCACGATGGCCACGACCTTCCACACCGTGCGGTCGCGACGCACGAGGAGGGAGCCGCCGATCCCGGCGATGGCCGGCAGCAGGAAGAAGCCGAGGGAGTCGCCGATGTCGAGTCCCCAGATCGCGCCCGCCGCGAGCATCAGGATCGAGGCCGAGCCCTCCATGGCGAGACCGAGCGATGCCAGGCGGGACCACCGTGATGTGCCCGCTCGACCTGTTGCGATGCCGTTGCTGGATGTGGTGGTTGTGCTCATGGTGTTGATCATGAGATGCCGTTGCGCAAGCGCCAAGGGGGCCATCGCGCCACTGGGCGGTGATGCCAGCACCACCCTCTGCCGGCCCGTCCCATTCGGGCGCTGTGGTGGAGATCGCGCGCTCGAGCGCATCCAGACCGGCACGGTCCCAGACCTTGGTGCGAGGCCGTGGACGGATCGGGCAGAGTGCACGGATGGAGAGCTCTGGGCCGTCCGCGCTGACGCTCCGGCCGCTTCGACTCGACGACGAGGCCGCCTTCATCGCCGCGCACGACGAGATGGCTCTCGAGGGGTTCACGTTCGGGTTGGGGTACGAGCGGGGCGAGTCGTTCGCGGCGTATGTCGGCGCCCTCGAGGCCCAATACGGCGTCGACCCACCTGGGCGGTGGTCGCACTGGGTGAGGTCATCGTTCCTGCTCGCCGAGGTCGATGGTGTGATCGTTGGGCGGAGCTCGATCCGGTTCGAGCTGAACGACTTCCTCGCCCACGAGGGTGGGCACATCGGATACGGCGTGCTGGCGGCACATCGGCGCCGCGGGTACGCCACGGAGATCCTGCGCCAGAGCCTGCGGATCGCTCGCGAGGAGGGGGTCGACCGCGTGCTGGTCACCTGTGACGATGACAACGCCGGTTCGGCGAGGGTCATCGAGCGCTGCGGCGGCCAGCTCGAGTCGATCGTGGTCGGCGCCGAGCGCAACCGGGTGCGCCGCTACTGGATCAGCTGACGCGCCCCGTGCGTTCTCGGGCGCTTTGATGGGGGCGCTGGGCGCGGTAAACCGCCCGAGAACGGCGTGGGGCGCCGATAGCGTCGAGCGGTGCTCGTCGCCAAGGATCTCGTCCGCCACCACGGCGCGCAGGTGGTGCTGGGCGGCGTCTCCCTGTCGGTCACCGCGGGCACGCGGCTTGGCGTCGTGGGGCCCAACGGGATCGGCAAGTCGACGCTGCTGCGGATCCTCGTCGGCGCCGAAGCCCCCGACGGCGGGTCGGTGGCCCGCTCGCCAGCCACCACCACGGTGGGCTGGTTGCCCCAGGAGCCGGATGCGCACCCCGGCGAAACGCTGCGCTCGTACCTGTCACGTCGTACGGGTGTGACAGACGCCAGCGACGCGCTCGACACGGCCACCGCCGCCATGGGTGGTGACGCCATGTCGATCGACGCGTACACGCACGCGCTCGAGCACTTCCTGGCCATCGGCGGCGACGACCTCGACGCCCGCACCGGCGCGGTGCTCGCCCAGGTGGGCCTTCCCGCGGATCGCCTCGACGTGGAGATCGGCCACCTCTCAGGTGGGCAGGCCGCCCGCGCCGCGCTCGCCGCGATCCTGCTCTCGCGCCAAGACGTGCTGCTGCTCGACGAGCCCACGAACGACCTCGACTTCGCCGGGCTCGCGCTCCTGGAGCGGTTCGTCGCGTCGACGCAGTCGGCGATCGTCACCGTGTCGCACGATCGCGCCTTCCTCGATCGGGTCGTCACGCGCATCCTCGAGCTGCGGTTGCCCGACCACGACGCGGTGGAGCACGCGGGCGGCTGGTCCGACTTCGTCGAGTCGCGCGAGCTGCTCCGGCGACAGCAGCAGCAGGGCTACGAGAAGTTCACCGCCGAGCGCGACCGACTCCAGTCGCGTCAGCAGACGCAGCGTGACTGGGCGGTCACCGGCGTGAAGAACGCCAAGGCCAAGAAGACCGACGGCGACAAGGCCGTTGCGCACTTCCGCTCGGAGAGATCCGAGAAGATGGCCGGCAAGGTGAAGGCCACCGAGAAGGCCATCGAGCGCCTGCAGGTGGTCGACAAGCCGTGGGAGCCCTGGCAGCTGCAGCTCCAGCTGAAGGCAGCGACGCGAGCAGGCGACGTGGTGGCGAGGCTCGACCACGCTGTGGTCGATCTCGGCTCGTTCCGGCTCGGACCGGTCGACCTCGAGGTGGCATGGCAGGACCGAGTGGCGATCCTCGGACCTAACGGGTCGGGCAAGACCACGCTGCTACGCGCCATCCTCGGCGAGGTGCCGCTCACCTCGGGCCATCGCTGGATGGGCCCGGGCGTGAAGGTCGGCCTGCTCGACCAGCGCCGACTCCGCTACGGCGGCGACACGACCCTGCTGCGGTCGTTCATGGGAACCACCGGCTTCGACCGGTCCGAGGCGCGATCGCTGCTGGCTAAGTTCGGCTTGGGGGCCGAGCACATCGACCGTGCGGGCGCCCACCTGTCACCGGGCGAGCGAACTCGTGCGCTGCTCGCCGAGCTGATGGCGCAGGGCGTGAACTGCCTCGTGCTCGACGAGCCCACCAACCACCTCGACCTCGAAGCGATCGAGCAGCTCGAGTCGGCCCTCGAAGGCTTCGATGGGAGCCTCCTGCTCGTCACCCACGACCGCACGTTCCTCGACGCCGTCAAGGTCACCCGCACGATCGACCTGGCGTGACCAAACCCCGTTCTCTGGTAGCTGACGCGCGCTATCCGTGCGTGCGCTTCCAGAGATCCAGCTGGGTGGCCCAGCCGAGGGCGATGAGCGCGAGCGCGAGCAAGAGCGCGGGTGCGTTGCCCCAGCGCGTGTAGATCGTCAGCCCTTCGCGGAGCTGCACCTCGCGCTGGATCACGCGCTCCTCGCTCACCGCTGAGCGTTCGACGACCTTGCCGCGATGGTCCACCACGGCGCTGAAGCCGGTGGGGGCGACCTGCGCCACCCATCGGCCGCTCTCGATGGCACGCATCCGAGACGACGCCACCTGCTGGGTCTGCACGATCGTCCCCGTGAAGGACGCGCCATTGGTGGGGTTGAGCACGAGCCGGGCACCGTCGCCCACGCCTTCGCGGGTGCGATCCGCGAAGAAGATCTCCCACGAGATCGGCACGGCCACCCGACCGACCCTGCCGGGCACGTCGAGGCGTCCGGGTCCCTGACCAACGAGCGCGTCATCGTCGGGCAGCGCGTCGCCGGCCAGCTTCTCGAGCAGCGACCGGAAGGGCACGTACTCACCGAAGGGCACGCGGTGCACCTTGTCGTAGTGGTCGACCACGGAGCCGGTGTCGTCGACCAGCACGGCGCTGTTCGTGAAGTGGTCGGGCCCGGCATCCTCGACCGTCCCGACCACCATCGGCGCGCGCAGCCCCCGGGCCAGCCCGCCGACGACGCGAGCCCAGGGATCGTCGACGAACGGACCGCTGGTGTCGATGACGTCTTCGGGCCACACGACGAGATCGACTGGCGGCTCGACGCCTGCCGTCGCGGCGACATGACGTTCGAACACCTTCACGATCCCGGTATCGGTGGCGCGGGTGCCCTGAGGGCCCCCGCCTTGCACGAGCGCCACCTCGGCGGTTCCCACGTCGTGCCCGTCGGGTGCGGCCATCGAGCTCCCGACGACGAGCAGCGTGAGCCCCGCCAGCGCGATGGCCGGACGCCAGGCTCGTCGGAACGCCGCCGCCACGGCCTGCCCCAGGATCAGTGTCAGCAGGAGCAGCAGCAGCGCCCCGCCAACCCGGAGCACGGGCGCCAGTGGGCCGGCCACCTGGCCGATTGCGAGGTTGGCGAGCGGCACCCCACCAAAGGGCCACGACCAGCGGACGAGCTCGGCGAGCGTCCACGTGCCGACCAGGGCTGTCCACCGCCCTTCCCCGGGCGGGGCAGCGGCCACGCCGATGCCGATCATGCCGGCGTAGGCCACGCAGGCCACGACGTAGCCCGGTGCGGTCAGCGCCGTCATCCAGCTGAGCGACGGAACAAAGCACCCCATGGCCACCAGCCAGCCACGGCGGAAGCGACTGCGGACCGGTTGGTCAGCGATCAGTCGGTCGAGCCCGAGGAGCCCGACGAACGCGAGCGGCCAGAAGCCGAACGGCGGGAGCGACAGGCACAGCAGCAGGCCCGATCCGATGCAGCCCGCGGCACGGGTGAGGCGATGGGGCAGGACGGGCATCGGGAGATGATGGCCCCTCGAGCGCCCTCGAGGTGACCAGGCCTACTTCTTCTTGGCGGCCCGCTTGGCGCGGTTGACCTGATTACGACCCCGGCGCTTCTCTTCGAGGTAGCGCTCCACCGGAACCCCGGCTTCCGACGCCTTGCGCTCGAGGTGCAGCGCGTCGTCAGCCGCCCGCTTCTGGCGCAGCTCGTCCTCGGTGAGGCCGAGCTTGGCGGCCGCCTCGGCGCGGCGCTTGATGCGCTCCGGGTCCTTGGTCACCCGCCCACCCTACGGCGGCTCGAGGTGATGAGTTCCGTTTCGTAGGACTCGAGGCGATGAGTTCCGGATGCGGAACCGATTGCCTCGAGCGTCGGGGATCGGAACCCATTGCCTCGGGGCTCGGTCACCGGGTGGGGTCGAGGGCGGCGAGGACGCGACCGGCGGCGGCTCGGCCCTGACGGATGCAGGCAGGCACACCGAGGCCGCGCAGGGCCGCGCCAGCCACGGCGACAGTGGGTGCGGCCGCCGCGAGGTCGGCCTCGATCGCGGCGACTCGGTCGAGGTGCCCTGGGCGGTACTGTGGGAACGACCCCGGCCACCGGGTCACCCGCACCTCGTCGACGGGTCCCCGGAGCGCCATCGTGTCGGCGAGGTCGGCCAGCACCGCCGCCACCAGCGACTCGTCGTCCAAGGCCAGCGCTCGGTCGTCGCCATCGCGGCCCACCGATGCTCTGAGCCAGACGGTGCTCCCGTCCGTCAGGTGAGGCCACTTCGACGTGGCCCACGAGCAGGCGCTGATCACGCGACCCTCCACACGAGTCACGAGGTAGCCGCTCCCGTCGAGCTCGCGGTCGATGGCGGACGCGTCCGCCGCGATCGACACGATCGCCACGGACGCGAACGGGACGGTGTCGAGCAGGCTGCTCGCGCGCGCAGCGTGAGGCCGCAGGAGGCGCGCAGCCACCCCGGCGGGGGTGGCGATCACCACACCATCGGCCATGAGCGAGCGTCCACCGTTCAGTGCGATGCGCCATCGACCACCGTCGCGATCGAGTCCGGCGGCGAGATCGGCGACGACGTCGAGGCCGAGAGCGGTGGCATCGGCCAGTAGGGCGTCCGCGAGCGCGCCCATTCCGCCGCGAGGCGCGAAGAACACGGGTGCGTCGGGGTCGCTGACGGCAGCCCGCTGCACTCGACAGGCTTCGATGAGCGACGACGCGCCGCTGCGGGCGGCGGCGTCGAGCTGCGGCACCGTGGCCGCGAGGCTCAGCTGGTCGGTGTCGCCGGCGTTGATGCCGCCCACCAGTGGATCCACGAGCCGCTCCGCCACCTCGTCACCCAGCCGGGCTCGCATCAGCGAGCCGATCGTGACGTCGTCGGTGAGCGGCGCCATAGGCATCGTGAGCTCGATGCGCGCTCGTGCGAGACCGTCAGCGGACAGGATCTCCGACGCGGCCAGCTCGTCCAGGTCGGTCGGCACGCCGAGCACCTGCGCCTGTGGCAGCAGACGAAGCGCGCCGTGGCTCCACACGTAGGCGCGTCGAGCGGCGGGGGAGACGAGGTCGCCGTCGATGCCGAGCTCCTTGCACAGCTCGATCCCTTCGGGCACATGTGCGAGGAAGGCATCGGCCGCCTCGTCGAGCGCGCCGCCGGCGAACGACGACGTCCGGAGCTTGCCGCCGGGACGATCGGGTTCGACCAGCGTCACCGTCGCGCCCGCGATCACGAGGTCACGTGCCGTCGTGAGCCCGGTGACCCCGCCACCGATCACCACGAGGTTGGGCATCGCGCTCACGTCGGAGCGACCGCCAGCACCTGGTCGGCCAGCGCGCCGAGCACAGCGGCGTCGGCGTTGAGCACGCGCGTGCGAGCAAAGGCGAGACCCACGTCGTCGGCCACCCGCTGCGCCTCGATGTCGAGGTCGTAGACCACCTCGAGGTGGTCGCTCACGAACCCGTGTGGGCAGACGAGCACGCCGCCGGCGGCGCCGGTGTCGGCCAGCTCGCGGATCACCTCGAGGATGTCGGGGCCGCGCCATGGCTCCGGGGTGCGCCCTGCCGACTGCCACGCGATCGACCAGCCCGCCCATCGGTCGAGGCCCACCTGCTCGGCCACCGCCGCGGCGCCTTCGCGCAGCTGATCAGGATAGGGATCCTCGACGAGGACGCGCTCGGGCAGCGAGTGCGCGGTGAACAGCACCTTCGTTCGCCTGGGGAGCGATGCGAGGGCCTCCCGCACGGCGGTGACGAGGAAGGCGAGGTAGGTCGGCTCGAGGTGCCAGCTGTCGATGGCCGCCGTTCGGATGCCGAGTGCGGCGGCCGCCGTCTGGAGGCGCTCCTGGTACTGCCCGACGGAGAAGGCGGAGAAGTGGGGAGCCAGGACGAGGCCCACGATCTGGTCGGTCTCGTCGTCGGCCAGGGCGGCCACCGCGTCCTCGATGAATGGGCTGGCGTGCTTCTGGCCCAGCACCACACGACACCGACCTGGTGAGCGCCCCTCGAGCGCACGCTCGAGCTCGGCGCGCTGCGCTTCGGTGCGTGCGGCCAGTGGCGAGACGCCGCCGATGGCGTCGTAGCGCGCCGTGAGCTCGGCGAGCTGCTGGGGGCTGGGGGCGTTCCCTCGCCGGATGTGCGTGTAGTACGCCTCGATGTCGGCGGGCGTGGCCGGGGTGCCGTAGGCCATCACCACCACGCCGAGGTCAGCCATCGCTGCGTCCCTCGTCGTGGACGAGCTCGACGATGCGCTTCAGCACATCGGGATCGAGGTCGGGGGTGACGCCGTGGCCGAGGTTGAAGATGTGACCTGGACGGCCGCCGTTGCGGCGCAGCACGTCGCGCGTCCGGTCAGCCACGACCTCCCATGGCGCCAGGCACACGGCCGGATCGAGGTTCCCCTGCACGGCCTTGCCGGGGACGCGCCCGCGAGCCACGTCGAGCGGCACCCGCCAGTCGACGCCCACCACGTCGGCGCCGGCGTCGCCCATGAGCGTGAGCAGCTCGCCGGTGCCCACACCGAAGTGGATGCGGGGCACGCCTGTGGCCTCGATGGCCGCGAACACCTTGGCGCTGGCGGGCATGACGAGGTCTTCGTACACGTCGGGGGAGAGCGCGCCCGCCCACGAGTCGAAGAGCTGGATGGCGCTGGCGCCGGCCTCGATCTGGGCGAGCAGCGACGCGATGGCCATGTCGGCCAGCCGGTCGAGCAGCTCCCGCCACAGGTCCGAGTCGCCGTGCATCATCGCCTTGGTGAGTCCGTACGTGCGCGACGGCCGCCCCTCGATGAGGTAGCTGGCGACGGTGAAGGGGGCGCCGGCGAAGCCGATGACCGGCGTGGTGTCGCCGAGCTCCTGGGCGACGAGGCGCACCGTCTGCTGCACGTAGGGTGCGTCGACGGCGGGTTCATAGGGCCGGAGCCGGGCGAGGTCAGCCTTGGTGCGGAAGGGCTCGGTGACGACCGGACCGACGCCGGGCGCCACGTCCACGCCGAAGCCGATGGCGGCGGCCGGCACCACGATGTCGCTGAAGAGGATGGCGGCGTCGACGTCGTAGCGACGCACCGGCTGCAGCGTGATCTCCGCGGCAGTGGCGGGGTCGTGGATCGCGTCGAGGATGCTCCCGTCGCCGCGCAGCGCTCGGTACTCGGGGAGGGAGCGGCCTGCCTGGCGCATGAACCACACGGGAACGCGGGAGGCAGGAAGGCCGCGAGCGGCCCGCAGCAGGGGGGTGTCGGCAAGGCCCATGGCCTCCTCAACCTACGACCCGCCCCGAGGGCGGGCGAAGTCGTGGTCAGATGGGGACGTGCGCCGCTCCATCGATGACCACCCGTTCGCCCCGGAGGATCTCCCGCCCACGGACGACGACGTGCAACAGGTGTCGTGGGCGGTCGCCATCAGCGACGACTACGACGACGCCGAGCCTCGCATCGTCCTCACGATGGAGGAGGTCGGCAAGGCCGGTGCCGGCCTGATCGCCCATCTGTCACCGCCGCTCGCCCGCCGCCTCCGGGTTGCTTTGCGAGACGCCCTCCGCGAGGTCGGCGAACACCCCGGCGACTGACGCGCCAACCCTCCGTTCTGTGCACACCCAGCGCCGGATGCCGGAGGTGCGGGTGCAGAGAACCGCGGGTCAGTAGCGGAGCTCGGCGAGGACGCCGAGGTGGTCGCTGGGGACCACGCCGTCGACGGGCTCGGCGCCCACGACCTCGCACGAGGTGATGTGGCCGGCACCCCCCGCCTTGGGCCAGCCGGCCAGCACGTAGTCGATGCGACGGTCGGGCTCGAGGTCCAGGCGGGCATAGGGGTTCGTGTTCGTCCACGTCATGCCGGGCCCATCCCCGCCGGCCACCTCCCACGCGTCGTGGAAGACGAGCTTGGGCTCCGGTGTGGTGGTGCGGCCGGTGAGCATGCGCATCTCCTCGCTGTCGGGCACCGCGTTCATGTCGCCGCAGAGCACTGGCGGGAAGGGGTGGCCGCCCCCCGATCGCGACCGCTCGATGAACGCGCAGATGGCCCGCACCTGGTCCTGGCGGACGTGGCTCTGGTCGAACCGCCAGTTGAGGTGCGTCGAGTACACCTGGAGCGCGCCGCGGGGGCCGTCGATGTCGGCGCGCACGCAGGTGCGCAGCTCGTCCGCGTCGGACGGGGCGGGGAGGGGGAGCACCTCGTGGTCGGTGATCGGCCAGCGCGACAGCACGGCGTTGCCGAACTTCACGCCGTCGAGGTCGATGCGGCTGCCGTAGACGTGGTGGAAGCCGAGCCCGTCGGCGAGCTCGGCGGCGAAGTTGGTGGTGCCGTCGTCCCACACCTCCTGGAGGCAGAGCACGTCGGCGTCGAGTCGGGCCACCGTCGCGGCGATGGACGGGCGTCGCGCTTCCCACGGGCCGAACTGCCACCAGAGGTTCCAGGACAGCACCCGAATCCGGGTGTCGAGGAGGGGGCCGAAGGCACCGTGCAAATCGGTCATCGCGCCAGCATGGCCCAGCGGCGCATCGGGTGCCGCGACAGATAGAATGGCCGATCCCTCTTTTCTGCCTGGGGAGGACGATGACATCTCATCCGGACCTTGCTGCTGAGCAGGCCCACATCGATCGTGCCTACGAGAGCCTGGAGCGCACGCGCATCGATGCCACGCGGCTGCGTTTGATGGTGGAGGTCGGCAAGGGCGGCACGGAGCAGGCCCGCTGGGAGCGGGAGATGATCGAGGGGAGCATCGCCAACCGGCTCGCGTCCCTGCAGCTGGGCGACGCCAGCCTCGTGTTCGGGCGCATCGACCGCACGCGCAGCGAGGGCGGCGACAGCTTCCACATCGGCCGGCTCGCGGTGGCCGACGAGCATCGGGAGCCCCTCGTGGTCGACTGGCGGGCGCCGGTGGCCGAACCCTTCTACCGGGCCACCGGGCGCTCGCCGATGGGTCTGGTCCGGCGCCGTCACTTCGCTACCCGGGGCCGCCAGCTGCTCGCGATCGAAGACGAGCTCTTCGGCGAATCCGCGGGTCTGCTCGGTGGCGAGCTGTCGATCATCGACGAGGGCCGTGAGATCCGTGGGCGCAGCACGCTCATCCACGCGCTGGAGGAGGTGCGCACCGGTCGGCTCACCGACATCGTCGCCACGATCCAGGGTGAGCAGGACGAGATCATCCGCTCCGAGCTGCCGGGCGTGCTCGTGGTGCAGGGAGGGCCGGGTACCGGCAAGACGGTGGTGGCATTGCACCGGGCCGCCTACCTGCTCTACACGCATCGGTTCCCGCTCGAGGGCCAGGGACTGCTCGTCGTCGGTCCGAACCGGCTCTTCCTCGGCTACATCGAGCAGGTGCTCCCGAGCCTCGGCGAGGCAGGTGTGGAGCTCGCCGTGCTCGCCGACCTGCTCGAGGGTGCCGGCACGCTCACCTTCGAGGGTCGCGACCTGCCCGAGCCGGCCCGGATCAAGGGCGACCTCCGCATGGCCAAGGTGCTGGCGCGGGCGGTGCACGATCGCCAGCGGCCCCTTCCGCGCACGATGCGCGTGGGCTACGGGTTGCAGACCCTCAGCCTCACCGTCGGCCAGAGCAAGGCCATCGTCGCCGACGCCAAGCGCCGGTTCCGCTACCACAACGCCGGCCGACGTCATGTGGAGGCGAGCCTCTTCGCCACCCTCGCCGACAGCGCGCGGGTGCCGATCGAGGCCCACGAGGTGCGGGAGCGCCTGCGTCACGCCCCCGAGATCGTCGAAGCCCTCGAGCGCATGTGGCCGGTGCTCACCCCGGCCGATCTGCTCCACGACCTCTACGGCTCGCACGCCCTCATCGACCTCGCGGCGGGCCGGCTCCTGGACGAGGGCGAGCGCGCCGCCCTGTACCGCAAGCGAGGGGCCACGGTCGACGACGCCACCTGGACGGTCGACGACGTGCCGCTGCTCGACGAGGCCCGCGCCCTGCTCGGCCCGAAGCCCCGCCGTCGCAAGAACGGCCAGAGCGGTCAAGGCGCGGTCGACGACGTCCGCACGTACGGGCACATCGTGATCGACGAGGCGCAGGACCTCTCACCGATGCAGCTCCGCATGCTCACCCGCCGATCCCTCAACGGGTCGATGACGATCGTGGGCGACATCGCCCAGGCCACCGGTGCGTGGGCCCACGCCGATTGGGACGAGGTGCTCGACCAGCTCCCCGACCGTCGCCCCCCTCGCCGAGCCGAGCTCACGATCGGTTACCGACTCCCCGGGCCGAACATGGTGCTGGCCGCCAAGGTGCTCGCCCTCGCTGCGCCCGACCTCCAGCCACCGTCGTCGGTGCGCGAGACCGGTGACGAGCCGCGGTTCGTGGCCGCCGCCCCCGGCGAGATCGGGCGCGCGGCGCTGCGAGCGGCGATCGAGGAGCGGGATGCCGTCGACCCGGGCAGCGTGGCCGTGATCGTGCCCGACTCGTTGCTCGGCCCCGTCTCCGCCGCCTTCGAGGAGGCCGGTGTGGAGTTCGGTCGCGCCGCCCGCAACGGCCTGAACAGCCAGATCACCATCGTGCCCGTGAGCCTCGTGAAGGGCCTCGAGCTCGACGCGTCAGTCGTCGTCGAGCC
>JBQTKH010000107.1:0-7707 GCA_052386335.1 Microthrixaceae bacterium | reverse complement strand
GTGGCCGCCACCCGACTCACCGAGCGCGGCGCCACCCGTGCCGACGACCGCATCAGCGAGGCCGGCATGGAAGACCGCAAGCGCGAGGGGTACTTCTGATGGAGATGCTGCGCCTGGCCACTGCGGGCTCGGTCGACGACGGCAAGTCCACCCTCATCGGCCGCCTGCTCTACGACTCCAAGGCGATCTTCGAGGACCAGCTCGAAGCGGTCGAGCGCACTTCGCGCGAGCGGGGCGATGAGTACACCAACCTGGCGTTGCTCACCGACGGCCTGCGCGCCGAGCGCGAGCAGGGCATCACCATCGACGTCGCCTACCGGTACTTCGCCACCCCGAAGCGCAAGTTCATCATCGCCGACACCCCCGGCCACACGCAGTACACGCGCAACATGGTCACCGGGGCGTCCACGGCCGACCTCGCGCTGATCCTCGTCGATGCCCGCAAGGGCATCCTTGAGCAGTCCCGCCGGCATGCCTTCCTGTCATCGCTGCTCGGCATCCCGCACCTGGTCCTGTGCATCAACAAGATGGACCTGGTCGACTGGAGCGAGGAGCGCTTCGAGGAGATCAAGGCCGAGTTCCGCAGCTTCGCGATGAAGCTCGACGTCCACGATCTCACCTTCATCCCGGTCTCGGCCCTGCACGGTGACAACGTCGTCGACCGCTCGCAGAACATGCCCTGGTACGAAGGCACGTCGCTCCTGCACCACCTCGAGGAGGTGCACATCGCGTCCGACCGCAACCTGATCGATGTGCGCTTCCCCGTGCAGTACGTCATCCGCCCACAGAACCAGACCGACCACGCCACCCACGACTATCGCGGCTACGCCGGGCAGATGGCCGGCGGCGTCCTCAAGCCCGGTGACGAGGTCGTGGTGCTGCCGTCGGGCTTCACCTCCACCATCGCGTCGATCGACACGGCCGACGGTCCGATCGACGAGGCCTACGCCCCCATGTCGGTCACCTTGCGACTCGCCGACAACATCGACGTCTCCCGCGGCGACATGATCACCCGCGTCCGGAACCAGCCCCACATGGGCCAAGACGTCGACGCGATGATCTGCTGGATGTCCGACGACACCTGGCTGCGCGAGGGCGCCAAGCTGGCGATCAAGCACACCACCCGGTGGGCGCGGGCGCTCGTCAAGAGCCTGCACTACCAGCTCGACATCAACACCCTGCACCGCTACGAGGACTCCGTGGGGCTGTCGCTGAACGAGATCGGGCGGGTCACCCTTCGGATCACCCAGCCGCTGCTGTTCGACGAGTACCGCCGGAACCGCACCACGGGGAGCTTCATCCTCGTCGACGAGGCGTCGCAGACCACCGTCGGCGCCGGGATGATCCTCGGTCCCTCCGAGCCGTGACGGACGACGTCACCTGGCATCCGGGCCTCGTCGATCGCAGCGAGCGTCCGTTTGCGGGCGCCACGGTGTGGCTCACCGGCCTGTCGGGTTCGGGGAAGTCCAGCGTTGCCGCCGCCTGTGAGCGGCTGCTCGTGCACGTCGGTCGACCCGCCTACGTCCTCGATGGCGACAACCTGCGCCTCGGCCTGAACGGCGACCTCGGCTTCTCCGCCGCCGACCGCAGCGAGAACGTTCGCCGTGTCGGCCACGTCGCTCGCCTGCTCGCTGATGCGGGCGTGATCGCGCTCGTGCCGTTGATCAGCCCCTACCGCGCCGATCGCGACCGTGTGCGCGAAGCCCACGCCGTGGCTGGCCTGCCCTTCGTCGAGGTCTTCGTCGACACGCCGATCGAGCTGTGCGAGCAGCGCGATCCGAAGGGGCTGTACAAGAAGGCCCGCGCCGGAGAGATCACAGGGTTCACTGGCCTTGACGACCCTTACGAGCCGCCGACGTCGCCTGAGCTCGTGCTCGTGCCCTCCGATGGCGACGAGCTCGCGATGGCCGAGCGCATCGTCGCCCTGCTCGACTGAGCGGTCGCGCTCGCCGGACTACCGGTGCAGCGGCTTGTACTTGATGCGGTGAGGCTGGTCGGCCTCGGCCCCGAGCTCCTTGTGACGCCACTCCTCGTACTCGGAGAAGTTCCCTTCGAACCAGCGCACCTGGCTCTCGCCCTCGAAGGCGAGGATGTGGGTGGCGATGCGATCGAGGAACCACCGGTCGTGGCTGATCACAACCGCGCAGCCCGCGAAGGCCTCGAGGGCGTCCTCGAGGGCGCGCAGGGTGTCGACGTCGAGGTCGTTGGTGGGCTCATCGAGCAGGAGCACGTTGGCGCTGTTCTTCAGCATCTTGGCGAGCAGCACGCGGTTGCGCTCTCCACCGGAGAGCAGGCCCACCTTCTTCTGCTGGTCTGATCCCTTGAAGTTGAAGTTCGACACGTAGGCCCGCCCGTTGACCTCACGGTTGCCGATCTTCATGAACTCGACGTTGCCCGTGATCTCCTCGTACACGGTGGCGTCGGGGTCGAGGCTGTCTCGGCTCTGGTCGACGTAGGCGAGGTCGACCGTCTCGCCGACCGTGAAGGAGCCGGTGTCGGGCTTCTCCTGGCCGGTGATCATCCGGTAGAGCGTCGTATTGCCGTCGCCGTTGGGGGCGATCACGCCGACGATCCCGGCGGGCGGGAGCTTGAACTCGAGCCCTTCGAACAGCAGCCGGTCGCCGTAGCCCTTGGAGACGTCGTCGGCTTCGATCACGATCCCACCGAGGCGACGACCGGCCGGGAGCTGGATCTGGAGCTTGTCGGCCCCGCGCTCGGCCTCCTCGGCCTCGGCCCGCAGCTTGTCGTACGCCGCGAGGCGGGCCTTGCCCTTTGCCTGGCGAGCCTTCGGCGCCATCCGCACCCACTCGAGCTCGCGCTCGAGTGTGCGCTTGCGAGTGGAGTCCGACTTCTCCTCGGTGGCGAGCCGGGCCTGCTTCTGCTCGAGCCAGCTCGAGTAGTTGCCCTCGAAGGGGTGGCCCTTGCCCCGATCCAGCTCGAGGATCCAGCGGGCCACGTTGTCGAGGAAGTAGCGATCGTGCGTGATGGCGACGACCGTGCCCTGGTAGTCGCGCAGCGTGCGCTCGAGCCACGCCACGGACTCCGCGTCGAGGTGGTTGGTGGGCTCGTCGAGGAGCAGCAGGTCGGGATGAGACAGCAGCAGCCGGCACAGCGCGACGCGTCGTCGTTCGCCGCCCGAGAGCGTGGTGACGTCTGCGTCGCCAGGGGGCAGTCGCAGCGCGTCCATGGCGATCTCGATCTTGCGATCGAGATCGTCGGCCCCGGCGGCCTGGATCTTAGCCTCGAGCTCGGCTTGCTCCGCCCCGATCTTCTCGTAGTCGGCATCGGGGTCGGCGTACATCGCCAAAACCGCGTCGTAGCGCTCGAGCAGGCCCGCGACCTCGGCCACGCCATCCATCACGTTGCCCTTCACGTCCTTGGCGGCGTCGAGCGTCGGCTCCTGCTCGAGGAGGCCGACGGTGAAGCCGGGCGAGAGCCGAGCCTCGCCGGTGTAGCCGTCGTCGAGCCCCGCCATGATGCGCAGCAGCGACGACTTGCCCGAGCCGTTGGACCCGATCACGCCGATCTTCGCGCCCGGGTAGAACGACAGGCTGATGTCCTTCAGCACCTCACGGTCGGGTGGGTGGAACCGTCCCACCTTGTGCATGGTGAAGATGAACTGGGCATTGCTGGTGGACATGGCGGTCGACGGTAGTGGCCGCTGTCGGCCCGACCCGAACCCGGCGTCGCGTCAGCGACGGTGGATGCGATGCACGTGGGGGAGCGCGACCACATGGTCGACGTCACCCACCACGATCCATGCTGAGCGAGACGTGCACGACAGCAACGTGCCCTCGATCAGACCCCCGGCGGTCTCCGCCGCGATCTCTGCCCCAACCAGCATCCGCAGGTCGTGCAGTGTCACACCGTCGCCGCCCCCGTCCAGTGCCTCCGCTGCGCCCACGGGCCACCTCCGCTTGCCGTCGAGCTCGGTTGTCGCCGGTTTACTTCCCGTCCACCTTCCAGTGGTGGATGCCGACCCCGTTACCATCGGCACCGATGGCCGACGACTCAACCCTTGATCTGCGTCCGGGCTCGCTCGGACCGAACGCCTGGCTCGTGGACGAGATGCACGAGCAGTTCCTCGCCGACCCCACCTCGGTGAGCGAGAGCTGGCGGGACTTCTTCGCTGACTACAAGCGAGACGCGGAGCCGCTGGTGCCGCCCGCCGCCGTGCCGTCCCCCACGGTCGCCTCCGAGCCCGCTCCGGCGGTTGCGAAGGCCCCGGCGGCGGTCGAGGCAGAAGGGGAGCCGATCCGCGGGGCCGGTGCTCGGATCGTCGCCAACATGGAGGCCAGTCTGGGCGTGCCCACGGCGACGAGCTTCCGGATCGTCCCCGCCAAGCTCCTCGAGGTGAACCGCCGGGTCATCAACGGGTACCTCGGGCGCACGCGTGGCGGCAAGGTCAGCTTCACCCACATCATCGGCTTCGCGGTGGTCCGAGCCATCCACGACACCGTCCCCGTGATGAACAGCGCGTACCTCGAGGGCGCCGACGGCAAGCCGCGCGTGGTGCGCCACGAGAACATCGGGTTGGGCATCGCCGTCGACATGGAAAAGAGCGACGGCAGCCGCACGCTGCTCGTCCCCGTCGTGAAGGCCGCCGACACGCTCGACTTCCGCGGGTTCTGGGGCGCGTACGAGGACCTCATCCGCAAGGTGCGGTCCAACAAGCTGAGCCCCGACGACTTCTCGGGGATCACGGTCAGCCTCACCAACCCCGGCACGATCGGCACGCTGCAGTCCGTCCCGCGCCTCATGCCCGGCCAAGGCCTCATCGTGGGCGTCGGCAGCATGGACTACCCCGCCGAGTGGAAGGCGGCCGATCCGGTCACCCTCGCCGACCTCGGCGTGTCCAAGGTGATCACGATCAGCTCCACCTACGACCACCGCATCATCCAGGGCGCGGAGTCTGGGCTCTTCCTGAAGCGCGTCGAGGAGCTGCTGCTCGGGGCCGACGGCTTCTACGACGAGCTGTTCCGCGCGCTCGAGGTGCCCTACGAAGCCGTGCAGTGGCGGCGTGACGTCAACCCCATCGACCGCGAGCAAGCGATGCTCGAGAAGCAGATGGCCGTCGCCAATCTGATCCGGCTCCACCGTGTGCGAGGGCACCTCATCGCCGACCTCGACCCGCTCCGCTGGAAGGAGCCCGTGATGCCGGTGGAGCTCGACCCCGCCACCTACGGCCTCACGATCTGGGACCTCGCCCGTGAGTTCCTCACCGGCGGCCTCGCCGGCCGAGAGCGGTTCGCCCTCGGCGACATCCTCCACGTGCTTCGCGACGCCTACTGCCGCACGATCGGCATCGAGTACATGCACATCCAGGACCCGGTGGAGCAGCGCTGGATCCAGGACCAGGTGGAAGGCGTCTCACCCGAGCTCCCGATCGACGACCAGCGCCACATCCTCGAGCGCCTCAACGCGGCCGAAGCCTTCGAGAAGTTCCTCGCCACCAAGTACCTCGGGCAGAAGCGCTTCGGCCTGGAAGGCGCGGAGTCGGCCATCCCGATCCTCGACGCGATCCTCGAGGCGGCGGCCGATGCCGCGCTCGACGGCGCGGTGATCGGCATGCCCCACCGCGGGCGGCTCAACGTCCTCACGAACATCGTGGGTAAGAGCTACGACCAGATCTTCAAGGAGTTCGAGGGCAAGGTCGACCCCGAGTCGATCCAGGGCTCGGGTGACGTCAAGTACCACCTCGGCCAGACGGGCAAGTTCGTGGCTCGCAGCGGCAAGGACATCGCGATCGAGCTCGCCGCGAACCCCAGCCACCTCGAGGCCGTCGATCCAGTGGTGGTCGGCATGGTGAGGGCCAAGCAGGACGCCATCAACGACCCCGAGACGTTCTCCGTGCTCCCGATCCTCATGCACGGCGACGCGGCCTTCGCCGGCCAGGGCGTGGTGGCCGAGACGCTCAACATGAGCGACATCAAGGGCTACCGCGTCGGCGGCACGATCCACGTCGTCGTCAACAACCAGATCGGCTTCACCACCACGCCGGAATCGGCCCGCACCGGCTACTACTCAACCGACGTCGCCAAGATCATCCAGGCGCCGATCTTTCACGTGAACGGCGACGACCCCGAGGCATGCGTGCGCGTGGCCCGCCTGGCGTTCGCGTACCGGCAGCGCTTCCGCAAGGACGTCGTCATCGACATGGTCTGCTACCGCCGCCACGGTCACAACGAGGGCGACGACCCGAGCTACACGCAGCCGCTGATGTACGCCAAGATCGACGAGCGCCGGTCGGTCCGGAAGCTGTTCACCGAGTCGCTCGTGAAGCGGGGTCAGCTCTCACTCGACGAGGCCGAGAGCGCCCTCGACGACTTCCATGCCCGCCTGCAGACCGCGCTCGACGAGACCCGCCAGTCCGCGCCCGCCACCGACGCGGTGGCCCGCCCGCCCGATCCGGCGGTCGGGGTGCTCCCCGCGGTGGAGACGGGCGTGACCCGTGAGGTGCTCGACACGATCTACGGAGCGCTGTCGTCGGTTCCCGACGGGTTCCAGGTGCATCCGAAGCTGCAGAAGCAGTTCGACGCCCGGGATGAGATGTGGGCCAAGGGCGAGGTCGACTGGGCGCTCGCCGAGGCCATGGCCTATGGCTCGCTCCTGCTCGAGGGCACCGACCTGCGCATCGCGGGCCAGGACACGCGCCGCGGCACGTTCAGCCACCGCCACGCCGTGCTCATCGACCACACCAACGGCGACGAGCACGCCCCACTGGCCCACCTCAGCGCCGACCAGGGCAAGTTCTGGATCTACGACTCGCTGCTGTCGGAGTACGCCGGGCTCGGCTTCGAGTACGGCTACTCCGTGGTGGCCAAGGAGTCCTTGGTGGTGTGGGAGGCGCAGTTCGGTGACTTCTGGAACGGTGCCTCTACCGTCGTCGACCAGTTCGTCGTGGCGGCCGAGGACAAGTGGAACCAGACGTCCGGGCTCGTGCTCTACCTGCCCCACGGCTACGAGGGGCAGGGCCCCGAGCACTCCTCAGCGCGGGTCGAGCGGTTCCTCACGCTGTGCGCGGAGGACAACATCCAGGTCGCCAACTGCACCCAGGCCGCGCAGATCTTCCACCTGCTCCGCCGCCAGGTGCGGCGGTCGGTGCGCAAGCCCCTCGTGATCTTCACCCCGAAGTCCGGGCTGCGGGCCAAGCCCACCCGCTCGTCGGTCGACGAGCTGCTGTCGGGCTCGTTCCGCGAGACGATCGACGACCCCGGCGTCACCGACCCGGCATCGGTGCGCCGAATCGTGCTGGCATCGGGCAAGGTCGGCCAAGAGGCCCTGGCTGCCCGGGATGCGGAGCGTGCGCCCGCCGCGGTCGTGCGCGTCGAGCAGCTCTACCCGTGGCCCTTCGACCAGCTCGACGAGATCGTCGCCCGCTACCCGAACGCAGCTGACATCGTGTGGCTACAGGAGGAGCCCGAGAACATGGGCGCTTGGAGCTTCGTGCGGGGCCGCCTGTACGAGCGCTTTGGCGATTCGCACAAGATCCGGCGCGTCTCCCGCTACGAGTCGAGCAGCCCCGCGACGGGCTCGCACAGCATCCACGCCCAGGAACAAGCCGAGCTCCTCGCCAGCGCCCTCACCGTCGACTGACACCCCCAACCGTCGTGGGGCGGGGGGAAAAACGGCTAGGCGCACCCCGAAACCCCCCCACAAACACGGGGGGGGGGCGGCCGGGCGCGCCAAAGAGCGGTGGACCCCCCC
>JBQTKH010000106.1:0-14518 GCA_052386335.1 Microthrixaceae bacterium | reverse complement strand
CGACCCGGGCCGCGGTGGAGCGGTGGGAGTGGCGGCCCGTGTTCGCCGTCGACCAGCTCGCCCGCCGACCAGCGCCCGGCGCGCTGCCCCCCGCCGATCTTCCGGCCGCGTTGACCGGTCCGCATGCCGACATCGAGTTTCTGGCGGCGGCCCGCCGGGTCGCTACGGCCACCGTGCGCGGACGGCTCCCCAAGTCCGACGATCCCCACCGGGTGCTCGCCGAGGCCGCCGGACGACTGCAACGGTCCTCGAAACGTCCCGATCTGGCCCCGGTCCTTCGGGAGCAGGCGGCGTGGTTGGTCGCTGACCGTGTCGGGCGCGCCTCGACCGACCGTCCCGCCGGGTTCGACCCGTCCGGCTTGAAGCCACGCGAACGTTGGGAGCGTCTCCAGGACGTGCTGGAACCGGCCCGAAAGCTGACCGCCGGGCTCGGTGTCGTCGTCGGGGTCGACCTGGTCGCGTCGCCGTTGCCACGGATGGAGGTCGTCGACGACCGGGTCGTTCCCGCCGGGCGACGCCACCGGCTCCCCGCCGCGTCGCTCGAGCAGCTCCCGGTCGGGCGGTGGGTGACCGTCGGTCCCTACACGCCCGCGGAGTGGGCGGCGCGGGGCGAGCACGCCGCCGGCCAGGGCGCCTACCTGCGTCTGAACAAGACCGCCTACCTCGTCGCCGTCGAACGAGGCGACCTCGCGGGTTGGCGGCTCGAAGATGTCGCCGCCCGCACCGGCAACGGCCTGCTCGCCACCGGCACCGCCCCCACCCTCGAACGAGCCCAGACCGACGCGGTCACCGCGGTCCGGTCCCGGTACCCGGCACTCACCGGCCCAGCCGACCTGACCGGACCGTCGCCGGGCGGGACGGCGAGCGGATGGGAGCCGATGCCCGGTGAAGGCCGAAGCTCAGCGCAGCTACGCCACCTCAACGACCAGGTCACCCTCTACGCCATCCCCGGACCTGGCGGCCGGTGGATGCCCGCCGTCCACGCCGGCCCCACCAGGGTCATGGAACGGCTCCCGTCCACCCGCACCCTCGACGAAGCCCGCGACGCCGCCGAACTCGCCGGTCACCGAGCCATCCGCACCCTCGCCATCGCGGACCCCGCCCGGCTCGACACCACCGTCGCCGCGTTCGCCGCCAGCGACGACTACAGCCGCTCCGAGCTCGCCCGTCTGGTCGGTCAGCGCCTCGACGAACCCGACCGCCAACGCATCGAGGGCGCCGAGCCCGGCGAACTCGTCGAGCTGCTCGGCGCGGCCGGGCTCACTCCGGCGGCGACCGTCGCTGTCCTGCGTGCCGAACGTCTCGACCCGGAGACCGTTGCCGGGCTGCTCCCCACCGCGGGCGTCCCGATGCCCGACGCCATCCGGGTCCTGCACCAACACTGGGACCTCTCCAACATCGACGCCGCCGCTGCCCTCGGGGCCACCGCGGCGGAGATGCGCGACGCCGGCTGCACCGCAACCGAGATCATGGCCACCCGACCCCGGGACATCCTGCGTGCCCTGCCCGAGGATCCGCACCTATGGGAGCTGGCAGCGGGGACGATGGCCGCCGGACACGGCCCCAACATCATCGCCGGGCACCTCGTCGCCCACGCCCCCACCCTCGACGCCTTCGCGGCCGGAATCGCGGCCGGGATCGACGACCCCACCACCGGCCTGACCTTGGCCGCCCGCCACGGCGCCACCGGTGACCAGCTCGCCGCAGCCTCCGTGGCCTTCGGGCTCTCGCCAACTGAGTCCGCCACCGTCCTCGTCGACGCCGGCACCCAACCCGGGCTCGTGCTCGACACCCTCAACGCCCGCTGCGACCACGACACCGACACCGCCCTCACCATCGCCGGCGGGGCCGGCATCGACCACGACGCCATCGACGCGTGGCGCAACCCCTCCCCGGCAGCACCCGCCGTGTCGATCACGGCCTCGATCGGTGCCGACAACGCGGCTGCGCTGCTCGCCGTGCTCCCTGCGCCCGGACCATCGATCGAACTCGACCCCACCCGCCTGCTCGACACCCTCACCGGGGTCGAGTCTCCCCACCTGGAGCCAGTCCACCCATGACCACCCACGAACTCATCCCCGAGGATCCCGTCGACGAGCCGCTCGACGAGGGCGGCACGTGGCTCCTCGACCTCGTCGCCGCCGTCGACCACCTCCGACGCGGCATCCGCCCCGGCATCACCGTGTGGGACGCCCTCGAGGAGGCCCTCCGTTGGCACACCCCCACCGCCGACGGGAACGAGCCGTCAGAACCGGCCTGGGACGACCCCGACCCCCTACGCAGCACCGTCGGTCGTTTCCTCGACCGGACCAGCGGACTCACCAGCGTGGAGGCACAGATTGCCGTGCGGCACTGGGTCCTGGCCATGGCTGCGCGCTACAACGACGGCCACCACTGGCCCCACCCGACACCGCGCCGGTCGTTCCCCCCACCCCTGCTCGCCAGCGAGCTCCCCGAGGGCCCAATCAGTTGACTCAACCGATGGTGCTTTCGTTTGCTGCGTTCGATGCTAGAGTGTCGGGCATGACGAAGCGACTCCAAGATCGGGACCTGGCGTCCGACGCACTCGTCGCGTTGCGCCGTCGCCCGAGGCGGTTCATCCTCCCGAACGGGGCGACGGTACAGATCCCCAAGACGGCAGTCGACGGGTTGATCGAGATGCTCGAGGCCGTCGCCGAGGGTGACACCGCGACCGTGGTCCGCACACCGCGGGAGGTGTCCACCCAGCAGGCCGCGACCGTGCTGAACGTTTCCCGTCCGACGGTCGTGAAGCTCATCGACGATGGTCTCCTGCCGTCGCGCAAGGTCGGCTCTCACCGTCGCATCAACCTCGCTGATCTGCTCGCCTACCGCGACGACATGGTCGCCCGTCGCCGCGCGGCGCTCGATCAGATGTCCCGCGACGCCGAAGACCTCGGGCTCTACGACTGACCACGATGTCCACCCTGGTGGCGGTGCTCGACGCCGACGTGCTCGTCCCGATCCTGTCCTGTGACCTGTTGCTGTCGGCCTTCGACGCTGACCTCTACCGCCCAGTGGTCACCGCGACGATCCTCGACGAGGTCGAGCGCAACCTGATTGCCGCGTTCACCCATCTTGATCCGGTCGCGCTGCGGAGCCGTGTCGCCCAGGTTGCCGCCGCGCTCTCCCTTCACACCTACGGCGCAGGCGACGTCACGGGCGTTGCGGTGGCGACCGTGAACCGCAAGGACCGTCACGTCGCCGCCGCGGCGCTCGCGCACGGCGCCGACCTGGTCGTCAGCAACGACCGGCGCCTCCGACGGGAGATCAACGCACTCGACCAGCCCCTGCAGGCCGTGACCGGTGACGAGTTCGCGCAGCAGCTCCTCGCCGACCAACCCGACGGGATCGACGCCGTCATCGACGCGCTCGTCGCCAAACGCAGGCGGCGACCGGTCACGCGAAACGAGCTCCTCGATCAGCTCGCCCGCAGCTTCCCGGCATTCGCCGTCGAGATGCGCCTCCGAGCGGAGTGACCCGACCGGCCGAGAGCCGCCGCTGGTGGTCCCCAGCGCTCGTCCACGAGCGAGCAGGGTTCAGGGGTGCGTAGAGTTCGCCTCCGAATCCGTGTCAGGGGGTGGTTGTGTGATCGTCGTTCGCTTCAGAGTTCAATGCCAGCCTGACCGGGCTGATGAGGTGGCCGCGGCGATGGGCGAGGTGGTCGGACCGAGCCGCAAGATGGCGGGTGTCCTTCACTTCGATGTCGCCCGCGACGTCGTTGATCCAACCTGTCTGCTCGCGGTTGAGGTGTTCGAGGATCGAGCAACCCTCGATCGCCAAGAACAGCTACCCGAGGTGGCGCAGGCGATGAAGCTCTTTGACGGCGGAGCCCTCGTTGCTGACCCGGAGTACACGATCTACGAGGTGTCCTCAGCCGAGTCGCCGAGCTGACCTGACACCAGCCGATCGCCGGATCAATTGAGCCGGGCAGCGGTTCGCTGCGCTTGATACGCCAGACGCTTTGGCTGAAGTATCCGGCGACCGCGCCAAGTGGGCGTTACGCGTCTCGCGTACGGAACCGCGTCACACAATGCGCGCGCTGTGCCACCACGCTGCCGCCTGACCCACGGAGCCTTGTGGCCAGGGGTCACCAGCTGAGCCCGTGGTCGAAGGCCGCGAGCGTCAGGGGATCGCGGTCGACCGCGTCCGCGCCGAGCGTGAGGTCGGGGTGGCCGCGGTGGTGGACGTGCTCGATGGCGAGCGATAGCAGCGTCCGCTCGGCGGCCTGTGCGGGGTCGTGGGCGGCGGTGCCGAGCGGGTCGGGGTGGGTTATGTCCCAGCGGTGCCGGTAGCCGGCGACGTCCCCGAGTAGTTGAGCCACGTCGGCGGTCGGAGTGTCGTGATCGGCGGCGGTGAGCCGTGAGGCGAGGGTGACCAGCCACGGCTCCCGTTCGTTGGCGGCGCGGGCGAGGTGCTGATTGCTGTCGCCGGTGAGCGCATCGAGAACGTTGGTGAGGTCGGGTCCGGCGAGATCTCGGTCGGTGGCGTCGGTGATCTGGGCGTACTCGACGACGTGGGGCCAGTGCTCGAGGTTCCATTGGCGGCGTTCGCCTTGGGCGGCGAGCGCGTCGGTGAGGAGTTGGGCGATGTCGTCGAACGGCAACGTGTCGCCGGCCTGGAGCTGGCCGATGAGGCCACGGTGGTCGGCCGGTGCGGTGGCGAAGACGGCGTCGAGAATGTCGCGGCGATCCTGGAGCTCGATCCGCGAACGGACACGTGTGGGGGCGAGTGTTGGGCCTGGGGTGTGGGTGTCGAGCCAGATCCTCGTCTCGGCGACCAGCCGGTTGCCGTGCTCCCACGTCTGGGCGAGTGTCGAGTCGAGGGGTGCGGGACCCATGGCGCTGTGGGGGTCGTCGATGCCGTGGCGGGTCCGGTGGCCGGCGAGGTGGCGGACGGTGTCGTCCCATACCTGTGCTGCGGCGGGGCGGGCAGGGCGGGTGCCGATGCGCTCGGTCAGCCAGTCGGGTTGGGCGGCGGCGAGACGGGCAGCGGCGCGGTCGACGCTGACGCGGGCGGCTCGTTCGTAGACGTGTCGGTCGGCCGGGGCGACGCCGTGGTCGGCGAGCACGGCATGCCAACGTTCGATCCGCGCCTGGGTTGGGGCGACCGTCCGGTCCAGGGCCGCTTCGCCCTCGGGCGTGAGCGACCGCGGCTGGACGTCGCGGTCCATGATCTGGGCTTCGTCCCAGCGCATGTCGCGTTGCGCTTCGCGGCCGTCGGTGGCGACGAAGAGGACCCGGAGGGTTCCGGCGGTGTCGTCGAGTGCGACGATGGTGCCGATGTTGTTCCGGTCGAGGGCCTTGACGGTCTGGCCGACGGCGGCGTGGGTCGCGGTGTGCACGGCGCGTTCGAGTCGGGGGCCGGCGACGGCGGGGTCGATGCCGGTGATCGTGGTGGCGCGGTGTTCGATCTGGCGGGCGCAGGTGGCTCTGGCTTCCAGGGTGGCGAGGTCGTGGGCGGCTGCGGTGGTGGCGACGAGTTCGGCGTAGGGGTCGCGGGTGAGGGCGAGGAGCTTGGCCCGTGAGGTGTTGAGCCTCCGGTTGAGTTCGTCGTCGATGTCGGGTGCTTCGCCGGGCAGTGGGATGGGGCTGTCGTGGCGGGCGACCTCGGCGTCGAGGGCGTCGAGGTCGGGTGCGGTGAGGACCAGCCAGTTCTCGTGTCGTCCTCGGGACAGGACAAGGTAGGCGGCTTCGCGGTAGAGGCCGTCGGCGCCGACGGAGATCGCCAGGTCCCACGTCCCGCCTTGGGCACGATGGGCGGTGAGCGCGTACCCGTGGTCTACGCCCCCGGCGTTCAGGTAGTCGGCGCCGAGGGTTATCTCGGTGTGGTAGTGGTCGAGGCGCACCACCACGCCCTTGTCGGTGCTGGCGGTGATGGTGGCGGTCTGGCCGTTGAGCACCGACGCTCGTGCCCCGGCTGTCGTCGAGGCGGTGTAGTCATTGATTCGCAGCACGACCCGTTCGCCGACCGCGAGGTCTCGTCCGACCCAGGTGCCGACCGTCTCGCCGAGCAGTCCCCGGTCGGCGAGGGCGAGGCGGACGGTGCGGTTGAGGGCGTTGACGGTGTCGTTGGTTCCGGCGATGAGCACTGGCGACATCCCGGCTGCCTGGGCGTCGAACCAGCGGTCGACCGCAGCGGCGAGCATGGCGGGGCGGTCCTCGGCGACCACGACCCGATCGTGGGTCCGGTAGGCGGCGACGGCGGTCGCGACGTGCCCGTCGCGTAGCTCGACCAGGGCGTCGCGTTCCCACCGATGGTGCTGGCGGCGGTTCACGGTGAGCTCGGCGACGGTCACCCGCGGGTCGACGGCGAGGGCGGCGAACCCGCCGCCGGCGGTGACCTCGGGGAGCTGGCGATGGTCCCCGACCAGCAGCACCCGTCCGCCGGCGTCGATGGTGCGGGTGACGACGGTTTCGAGGTCGCGGATGCCGGCCATCGCGGCTTCGTCGATGACCAGGAGCGTGCGGGCGTCGGGCAGGTCGAACCCGCGGGACCACGAGCCCAGCAGCCGGTGGATCGTCGACGACGCCATGTGGGCGCCTTCTGCGAGTTCGTGGGCGGCACGGGCAGACGGTGCCGCGCCCTGGACCCGGTAGCCAGCGGCCTCGTAGACGGTACGGATCGTGTCGAGGGTGTAGGTCTTGCCGGTCCCGGCCGGGCCCACCAGCACCGACACCCCGTCGGTGGTCCCGGCAAGCGCGCGCACCGCCGCGGCCTGATCCGAGCCGAGCGTCGGGGTCCCAACGATCACCCTGTCGACGATCTGGGACGCGATCGGTGCCCTCGTTGCCCGAGCGGTGTCCGCGGTGTGGAGGAAGCGGCGCTCGACCCTAAGAAGCTCGACCGAGGTCCACCGGTCGCCGTCGTCGCCGACCTGGACCACAAGGGGCGAGGCCACGGCCCGGGCGACGACACGCTCGAGGGTGGCCATCGTGGCTCCCTCGCCGATGCGGGCCGCGACGGCCTGCACCAGCTGGGGGCGGGTGAACGTCGAGTCGGTCTCGGTCAACCCGCGGCACAGGCGCGCCACCCACTCCTCGGGGTCCACCGCCCGGTCGACCACGATGGTTCCGGCCGGGGTCTCGACGTGTTCGGGGAGCCGCCACACATCGGTGACATCCGGAACCTGGCCGTCGCCGGGGGTGGCGAGGAGGGCTTCGGCGGCGTCGGGTCCCCAGCCGGCGTCGAGGGCCTCGGCCTTCCATGCGGTGTCGAAGCGTTCGTGTTCGACTTCGGGCTTGTTGCGCCTCGTGGCGAGCACGGCTTCCTGGCGGCCGGCCGGATTGTCGGGGGTGCCGGTTGCTTCCAGCCAGTCCTCGATCTCGCGGGATCGCTTGGAGAACAGGTCGCACAGGGCTTGGGGTACGCCGGCGATCTCGGGGACGTGACGGCCGGGCCGCCACTCGAGGCCGAGCCGTTGGGTGAGCTCGGCCCGCAGGACGGTCTGGAACACCTCACCGGCGGCCCGGACGGCCCGGTAAAGGCGGGGCGAGTGGAACGCCGACCAGCGTCCGTCGGGCCCTTCGACGAGGTTGGCGACCAGGGTGTGCCAGTGCAGCAACGGGTCACCGGCCCGACTGGTGCGATGCCGGAACGTCGCAGCCACGACACCCTGGCCGGGCAGTGCCCGGATCCGGGCCGCGGCCGCGGCGTCGGGGTCGCGGGCGGCGAGGTCGTTGAGGAACGCCTCGTTCCCGGTGCCCCGCCGAACGTGGATCGCTTCGCGCTCCAGCCAGCCCAGGGCTTCGCGGACCGCGGTCTCGCCGGCGTCGATAATCGCGCCCTGCACCCTCGGGTCATCCGACACGGCGTAGAGCACCGACACCGACTTGGGGGTCTTGAAGGTCAGGTCGAACCCCGGCACCCGCCGAGGGTGGGGACGGATCGTCTCCCCGTTCGGAGTGAGACCCCCCGAACCCGGCGCCATCCCGGCCAGCACCGCCCGCAGATCATCCGGGACGACCTCACCGGCGAGCCCGAGACGGTCGGCACCGGCGCCTACCCAGCGTCCCGCGGCCTCGCCGGCACCGGTGTAGTAGTCGTCGAGGGACTGCGCGACCCCGGAGAGCTGGTAGGCCTCCTGGCCGACACGGAGCTTGGCGACGCTGAGCACCCGACCAGCAGACCGAACCGAGGTCCCGGAGTTGGTCCCGGGCGACGACCCGAGCCCGACAAAACCCGGTGCACACCTCTTGGTGCCTATCTGTGAACGAAATCTGGTCCGGTCCCGGCTGACTCCCGGCTGCGCGAGGGGTCGGCTGCGATGACCGGGCGGTCCGGCTGGTCGTCTACGGGTGCCGATGTCGGCGTCGAGGGTGTCTCGCACACGGTCGCGTGGGTTCACGTCGCGGTTGGGTGTCGAGCGGGGGTAGGTACCGTTCGCCGGCCAGCAGCCGGTCGGCCTCGGCGAGCGCGGCGGCCGGATCCGGGTAGGGACCTTGCACGGTCAGCCAGGCGGCGACCTCGTAGGAGTCGAGGATGCCGTACCAGCGGCCACCGTCGGCGGGGTCGTGGGCGCCGAACTCGAGCACGTCGCCGAGCGCGAGGCGGTCAGGGATCAGCCACCCCCGCCCGTAGGCGGGGTCGGGCTGCCAGAGCATCCGACCCCAGCCGCCCGGGACCAGTTGGTCGGGCCACACCGTGGCCATCCACCCCGCCGCGGCCGGCGGGAGCGGGCTGTCGACCACGACCGCCGCCGGGGTGCGGAAGCGGTGGCGGCCGAAGCGGGCCCAGTCGTAGCTCGAGGCGGGCGCCGCCGGGTCGGCCACGGCAGGCGTGGGAGGGGGGTCGGGGGTGGTGGTGGGTGTCGGTCGTCGGCGCATCAGCGGGGCCTCCGTTCGGTGACGGGATAGCCGCGACGCTACGACGTTCGATTTCTACAGTTCCCCCGACGGGCTACGGCACCCGCCCGCAGGGCGGACACGGCACACCCGGCCGGCCCCTGCGCCCGCGACCGGGACCGGGACCGGCGACGGGCGACGGTTCAGAGTTTCTGGTGACAGGCTCCGCACTGCTCGTCGGCAACGACCTGGTCGAGGTGGACGACCTTGGGGAACTCGTCGCTGTCGAAGGTCGTCTCGTCGTCTCGGTCGACGGCGAGCGCTCCGGCGCACTGATCGAGGACGGCTTCGGTGGGCATGTCGCGCGCCGCGGGGGCGGCGTCCCCGGCGGCGATCAGGGCCTCGATCGTGCAGGCGGGGCAGAGGATCTCGGCCCGGTAGATGTAGGCGGCGATCTCGTCGCAACGGCGGTAGGGGACGTGCATCACGCGGCCTCGCTGTCTTCGGTGGTGTCGCCCTCCTGGGCGTGGGCGGTGATCCCGGCGCAGGCGGTGAGGTCGTCGACGGCGGCTTGGGCCCGGCTCGACACGGTGACCAGGGCGCGGGCGTCGGTCCGCAACACGCGGAGCCAGCCGGCGAGGTAGGCGGCGTGATCGGGGCGGGTCACGGCGCTGATGCCGAACTGTGCGCACCACATAGCGGCGCCGAGCTCGGCGACAAGTTCCTCGGCTGCGTAGGCGTCGCTGCCGAACCGGCCGGTGAGGTCACGGGCCACGCGGTCTGCGTGGCCCGTCCAGTGGACGTGTTCGTGTGCGCTGGTGCCGTAGTAGTGGGCGGCCTCGTCGAACTGGGACAACGACGGCAGGTGGATCGTGTCGGTTGCGGGCTGGTAGCAGGCACGGTCCCCGCCCTCGACGACGTGCGCGCCGACCTGGGCGAAGAACGCTTCGGCGGCCTCGATCCGCTCGGGTGTGTCCCGGGCGTCGAGCTGCTGGGCGCGGCGGGCGATGATCTCCTCGGCGCCGTCGACCTGCTCGGCGGCGAACACGGTGTAGGCGCGGGCGAGCAGGCGGCGGCGCTGCCCGCTGCCCTCGTCGTTGTCGTCGGCGTCGGTCTTGCTGGTCGTCGGCTTCCACAGCACAACTTGGGTGCCCTTCTCGCCGCGGCGAACCTGGGCGTCGTGGCGTTGCCAGCCGCGGTAGGTGGCCCACACGCCGCAGGTCCAACCCTGGGAGGCGGCGACCATCGGGAGCCACAGGGCGTTCAGTCCCCGGTAGGGGCGGTGGTCGATGCTGAGGGGTGTTCCGGCGTCGGCGAGGGTGTGCCAGGGCATCCGCCAGGTTCCGGCGCCGGCTTCGATGTCGGCGACGAGTTGATCGGTGATCTCGGCGAACAGGTCGTTGGCGTGCATGGTGATCCTCCGGTGAGCGGTGGGTGCGGCTTCGCCCCTACGGGGCGTTGCTTGGCCGCCGCATCAGCGGGGGCTGTCAACCGACCGCAGGGAGGCCCGGCCCCGAGCTTGCGAGGGGCTTGACAGGCCCCGCGCGGCGGCCCACCACGGCACTCCCGGCCCGCAGGGCCGGGCCACGGCAACCGCCCGCCGGGCGGGCACGGCAAGCCCGGACGGATCGGGCGACGGGGCGGTAGCGCAACGAGGTCCCGGAGTTGGTCCCGAGGTTCGTCCCGAACGGCGAGAACGTCGCCCGGACTCGACCGTCGGGTCGCCGCCGGCGCGGTGACGCGCCGGGCCGATGGCGGGACGCGTGACGGCCCGGCCCACGTGCCGGGAGCGGTGAGCCGGGCCGTCAATCGGCGGATCGTCTGTCAGCTGTCGATGTCATCCTCTTCGGACTCGTCGTCCCCCTCGTCGGACTCGTCGCCACCGTCATCATCGGCGTCGGCCTGCTCGTCGTAGGCGTCCTCGACGGTGGCGTCGGTGTGGCGGGCGAGGACGGTGGCGGTCCAGTCATCGGGGGTCCAGCCGGTGGAAGTGAGGGTGGCGAGGTAGTCCCGGCACGGCTCGCTGCCCGAGGACCAGTACATCGCCGTCTCGGCCAGCCCCGCGGCGACGGCTCCCGCGACCCGGACCAGCGCGGCGGGCGTGTCGGCGCCGTCGAGCAGGTCGGCGGTGGTGACGTCGCGGGGCTGGTCGTAGCCGAGGATGGTGGCGGCGTAGCCGACGGCTTCTCGGCCTGCCTCGCTGATCAGGCCGCGCAGCGCGAGCCGGGTGAGGTCGTGCTGGCTGATCCCCCCGCGGGTCTTGGCGAACACGGTGGCGGCGTGGTCGAGGCGGGCGAGTCGACCCTTGCGCTTGGCGTGGGAGTCGTCGGTGTTCGCGGCCGGGCGGGTGTGGTCGCTGGCGAGCTCGCTGCCGTTGCCGTTCTCCACGCGGGTCCGGTGGTGGCGGCGCGGGTCGGTGCACACCTCGTGGACCTCGAACCCGTCACCCCACGACGTGCGGCGCACGGCGGCGGCGTGGCACGGCTCGCTGCGGTGGGCCTTGCAGCCATCGGGGTCGAACAACTCACCCAGCCGCTTGGCCCGCTCCGGGGGCGGGTCGTCGGTGGTGCACACCGTCGCCCACTTGGCCTGGGCGCGCTCGACCGCCGCGGTGTAGGCGGCGTCGCGGCGCAGGTCGTCGCGGTAGGAGGCGACGGCGCGGGCCGGGTCGCCCCAGCGGGCCCCCGCGAGCCGTTCGCACACGGCGTCGAGGTGGTCGGGGCCGAGGTCAGCGGCCGTGGCAGCGGCCTCGGCCGCGGCGAGGGACAAGTCGCCGCTGTCGATGGCGGCGCGCCACCGGGCGGGCAGGATGGTGACGGCCATCCGCGAACGGACCCAGGCCTGTGAGCGGCCGATGCGGCGGCACAACTTGGTGGGCGTCAGCCCGTCCTCGAGCGACATGAGTCGTTCGACGGCGCGGACCTCCTCACCGATCGTCAGGTCGGACCGGTTCGTATTTTCGGAGAGCATCGCTTCGATGACTTCGACGGGGGTCATGGCCCGGACGACGACCGGGACGGTGGTCACGGTGCCGGCGCGCTGGGCGGCGGCGTGGCGGCGGTGCCCGGCGACGAGCAGGTGCTCGCCGTTGTCGTTGGCGGGGAGCACGACGAGAGGTTCGAGGATGCCGTGGGAGCGGATCGAGCGGACGAGTTCGCTGAGGTCTCCAAGGGAGGCGCGCGGGTTCTCCGGGTGGGGGGTGAGCACGTCGAGCGGCAGCCAGCACAGCTCCCCGCGCGTCGCGCTCGCGGTGTCGGTGTCGGTGTCGGTGGTCGTGTCGGTGTCGGTGGTCGTATCGGTGTCGGTGGTCGTATCGGTGTCGGTAGTCGTATCGGTGTCGGTAGTCGTATCGATGTCGGTGGTCGTGTCGATGGTGGTCATGGTGATGTCTCCAGGGTTGCGGTGAGGGTTCTGATCCAGGGGTGGGCGGGGGTGTCGCTGGCGACACCGGCCGGGCCGATGTGGGCGGTCGTGTCGTCGGTCGTTCGGACCCACGCTTCGCCGTGCTCGGCGACGAGGTGTCGGACGGCGGTCATGGCCACGCCGAGCGACGTGGTGCGGGTCTGAACACGTCCGTCGCGGTCGAGGACCGTGTAGACGGGAGCGCCGTCGACGGGCAGGTGGAACAGGGCTGCTTGCGCGCCGGGTGGCACGCTGACCAGGCAGGCCGTGGGTTGGTCCAAAGGGCACCTCGCTCTGTGGGGGTTCGGGTCCCGTCCGGGCTGGCCGGGGCTTCGCCCTACGGGCGTGGCAAGGCCGCCGGCCCAGCAGCCGCTGTCAACCCGAAGGGCTTGGCCCCGAGCTCGCGAGGGGCTTGACAGCGGCTGCGCGGCGGCCGACACGGCATCCCGGCCCGCAGGGGCGGGTCACGGCAACCCCGCCACACGCCGCCTCCCGACCGGAGCGGCGCTGGCCCGGTGGCGGGAAGCGGTCAGCGGCGGGAGCGGAGGGCAGCGTCGAGGGCGTCGGGGATCGCGCCGGTTGCTGGCCCGACGGCGGTTGCCGTGTCGGGGGTGCTGCGTCGGCGGATCACGCTGGCTCGCTGGTGGGTGGTGAGGCCGTAGGCGACACGGATGCGGTCGACGTGGTCGCCGGTGACCAGGTCGCAGGCGTCCGCGGTCGAGACGACGACCACCGCGTCGACCGTGACGGGGAACCGTTCGGTGAGCAGGTCGACGATCAGGTCGACCGCGGTGTACATGTCGGACGCCTCGGCCACCAACAGCGGCGGAGCGTCGCCGCTCACGATGTAGACGCGTGTCGGTGACGGTTCCCACGCGGTCGCCGCGTGGTCGTGGTGGTCGGATGCTTCGACGGTGACGGTGATCGTGGTCAGCCGGTCAGACACGTGAGGCCACCTCGTCGCCGAGGGTCAAGGCGCCGAGGCTGCGGGCCAAGGTTCGGGGCAGGCGGGCGGCGAGGAGTCCTGCGTCGATCGTGCGGGCGACGGCCGGGTCGATCGCGATCTCGGCGACGACCGGTGCCGTGAGCACCGCTTCCACGTCGGCGGCGGCAAGCGCTCGGCCCGGTTCGGTGACGAGCACGACACCGTCGGGTCGCGCCGGATGGGTGACGGCGCGGCGCAGCGCGAGGTAGCAGTTCCGTACGACCAGCAACTTGCGGTCCGCGGCAACGGAGGCTGCGGCGGGGTTGGTGCCGGCGTCGAGGAACCATGCGCCCCGGTCTGCGGTGAGGGTGGCGGCCAGCTCGGCCCACCGATGTTCGGGCACCGCCGCCGCGGGCGTGGACCCAGCGATGACGGGCGATATCAGACTGGGGTCGACGGCAAGACGCTCGATGGCGGCGACCTCGAGTGCTTGGTCGTCGGCGAGCAGGTCACAGATCCCCGGTCCGGACGTCTCGGGTAGGCCGAGCACGGCGGGCAGGTCGCCGGTCGTGTCGATCAGCCGCGAGCCACGCTGGGCGAGCGCGAGTGCGGCGGTGACGGTGGTACAACCTTGGCCGCCCTTGGGCGAGTAGCAGACGGTGAGCATGAGACGGTCCTCCGATGTCGGCTGGTCCCGGCGTGGTGCCGGGCTTCGCCCTACGGGGCGCCCAGGCCGCCGGCCGTGAGGGCCGCGGTCAACCCGAAGGGCCTGGCCCCGAGCTCGCGAGGGGCTTGACGGCGGACCGGGCGGCGGCCACACGGCACCCGACCCGCAGGGTCGGCCACGGCACCCCCGCGCTGCGGCAGACCGGAGCGGTCACGGCACGACACCGCGGTCACCAGGACGGGTAGATGTGGCGGCCTCGGCGCTCGACGACACCGAGGCGTAGCGCGCGGTGCAGGTACTTGTAGGCGGTCGGGACGCTGACCCGGAGCCGGGCGAGGAGCTGCGGCGCGGCCGGCTCGTCGGGGTCGAGGGAGCGCACCAGGTCGATCAAGTGGTCGTCGTCGATCGCCGGCGGCGGCCCGGGCGACCGGCGCAGCACCGCGACCGGCTGTGGGCGCGGGTCGCGAGCTCGGTCGGTCTCGGGGCGGCCACCCCAGATGCCGTGGTCCTCGCCTGTGGCGGCGGCGTGCTGGTCGCACTCGCCCCTGACCGGGCACCGGGCGCACACCGCGAGCGCGGCCGCGGTCGCGGCGCCTGGTGGCGGGTAGAAGCGTGCCCGGGGCATCCCCCGGCACGCTGCCCGCGCCAACCAGGCCGGGCGCATCAGTGCGGGTAGACGGAGGCCCGGGACGCGGGCAGCTGGACTCGCTGGCGGGCCGGCAA
>JBQTKH010000105.1:0-86791 GCA_052386335.1 Microthrixaceae bacterium | reverse complement strand
GTCGCAGGACCTCACCAGCCTCGAAGCGCGGCAGCATGACGTGCACCGCGCCGAGGCCGGTGACGTAGTGCGGCGTGCCCCAGCCGTTGACGTGGAACAGCGGGATCGTGTGCAGGATCACGTCGTCACCAGTGAGGCCCATCGTGAGGGCGCTGTGGATCGCGTGGAGGTAGAGGCCTCGGTGGGTGAGCAGCGCTCCCTTGGGCGAGCCGGTCGACCCTGACGTGTAGAAGAGCTCGGCGGGCGCCCGCTCGTCCACGGCCGGCACGGCGACGGGCGTGGACGGTTGAGCGGCGAGCAGTGCCTCGTGTGGGTCGCCGAGCACGACCGTGCGGATCGGGTGCCCGGGGTCGGCCTGGTCCGGGTGCCGGAACAGCACGACCGCGCCGCTTGCGTCGAGGATCGACCGGATCTCGGCTGGAGCCAGGCGCACGTTGAGGGGGAGCAGCACTGCGCCGGCGAGGAGCACGCCGTAGTAGGCCTCGAGGAGCTCGTGGGTGTTGCCGCCGAGCCAGGCCACCACGTCGCCGGGCGTCACCCCGAGGTCGCGCTCGAGGGCGTGAGCCAACCGGTCTGCCCGAGCGGCGAACGCCCCGTAGGTCCACTGCTGGTCGCCCTCGATCACGCCGTAGCGGTCAGCGAAGAGCCGGCGAGCGCGCGTGAGCAGGTCGAGCGGTGTGAGGGGCAGCTCCATCAGGATCCGGTCACTCGTACCACGTACCGCGCTCGGTGAGGACGTCCTTCAGCACCTGGGGGCGGTCGGTCATGATCCCGTCGACGCCGAGGTCGAGCAATCGCGTCATCTCCACCCGGTCATCGATCGTCCACACGTGCACCTGGATGCCGCGCCGGTGGGCAGCGGCGACGAGTCGCTCGGTGACCATCGGGAGGCGCCCCTGACGGGTCGGGACCTGGGCGCAGGGGGCGGCGAGCTGGCCACCGCTGGGAACGCCGCGCGACGCCGCCACGAGTCGCGCGACCTGGCGAGGTCCCATCGAGGTGCACAGCGCCGGGCCAACGAGTGCCTGGAGACGGGCGAGTCGCTTGTCGCTGAAGGCACCGACGCAGACGCGGTCGGCCGCTCCCGTTCGCCGAATGGCCTCGGCCAGCGGCTCGACCGCCGCGTCGTGTTTGGGGTCGACGTTGACGCGAAGGTCGGGCCAAGCGGCGAGCAGATCCTCGAATCGTGGGATCGGCTCTCGTCCGTCGACGAGCGCGGCGCGCACGCGCGCCCACGGGAGCTCGGCGATGGCGCCGGTGCGGTCCGTGACGCGGTCCAGGTGGTCGTCGTGGAAGGCGAGCAGCTCGCCGTCGGCGGTGACGTGCACATCGGTCTCGACGTAGCGGTAGCCGAGCCGGACGGCGTGCTCGAACGCGGGCATCGTGTTCTCGGGCGCCTCACTGGCGCCGCCCCGATGTGCGAACGGGATCGGCCCGGGCCAGTCGAGGAACGGAAAGGCGGCGTTGGCGGCCATCACATCAGATCGTGCGACCGGCGTCGGCCCAGTACTCGTCCTTCAGGAGCCGCTTGTAGAGCTTGCCGGTGGGGTGGCGTGGGAGCTCGCTGCGGAAGTCGACCGTGCGCGGGCACTTCACGTCGGCGAGGTGCTCCTTGCAGTAGGCGATCAGCTCTCGTTCCAGGTCGGGGGTGCCAGCCACCCCGGTCGCCGGCTGGACCACCGCCTTCACCTCCTCGCCGAAGTCGTCGTTGGGCACGCCGAACACGGCGACGTCCTCCACCTTCGGGTGCATGGACAGCACGTTCTCGGCCTCCTGCGGGTACACGTTCACGCCGCCGGTGATGATCATGTAGGCCTTGCGGTCGGTGAGGTAGAGGAAGCCGTCGTCGTCGAGGTAGCCCACGTCGCCGAGGGTCGACCACCCGCGCCCCTTTGCGTCGCGCGAGTCCTTCGTCTTCTCCGCGTCGTTGTGGTACTCGAACGTCGAGGCGGCCTCGCCCTCGAAGTACACCGTGCCGGGCTCACCGGGTCCCACCTCCTCGCCGTCGTCGGCGACGATGTGCAGGGTTCCGATGAGGGCCTTGCCGACGGACCCGCGGTGCGCCAGCCAGTCCTCGCTGCCCGTGTACACGAAGCCGTTGCCCTCCGTGCCGGCGTAGTACTCGTGGATGATCGGACCCCACCACTCGATCATCTGCTCCTTCACCGCGACGGGGCAGGGGGCCGCGGCGTGGACGACCGCGTCGAGCGACGACACGTCGTAGGCCGCCCGCACCTCCGCCGGCAGCTTCAGCATCTTGATGAACATCGTGGGGACGACCTGGCTGAAGGTCACGCGATGGCGCTCGACCAGGGCCAGGTACTGCTCCGGATCGAAGTGCTCCATGACCACGACCGTGCCGCCGATCCGGTGGATGGCTCGGCAGAACCGCAACGGCGCGGCGTGGTAGAGCGGGGCGGGGGAGAGGTACACCGACTCGCTGGAGGCGTGGAAGAGGAGCTGGGTGAGTGCCGTGACGGGATCGGGCGCGTCGCCGAGCGGGGTGCCGGGCAGCGGCACCTTCACCCCCTTGGGGACCCCGGTCGTGCCCGAGCTGTAGAGCATGTCCTGGCCCTCGACCCGCTCTTCGTCAAGCGGATCGCTCGACGCAGCGGCGATCACGTCCTCGTAGGGCTCATAGCCGTCGATGGCGCCGTCGACCATGAGCCGCACCTTCGCCCGAGGCATCTGGTTGACGAGATCGGCCGCGGCCGTGGCCTTGTGGGCCGAGGTGATGAACGCTTCGGCGCCACAGTCGTTGACGATGTAGGCCATCTCCTCGGTCGTGAGCCGCGAGCTCATCGCCGTGTAGTAGAGCCCCGCGTAGTGCGCACCCCAGAGGATGGGGAGGAACCGCGGGTGGTTCTCGAGGCACAGGGCGACGTGATCTCCGGGCTGGAGCCCCGCCGCCCGGAGCACCCGGGACAGCCGGTTGGCCTCGGCGTCGAGCGCGGCGTACGTGATCGACTCGCCGGTGCTGGCCATCACGACCGCAGGCTTCGATGGGGTGGTGGCAGCAAAGGACCCAGGGAACATGCGCCGGACGGTACTCCGCCCGTCAGGGACCAGAGAGCGGCACGGTGATCGTGATCGGCTGACACACCGCGGCCGCCTGGCACACGGCCTGGCCCGCTGCCGGCACCTCCACGATCGTGACCGGCGGAGCCTCGGGCGCACCCAGACCATCCACCGCGACCGAGCCGTCCGCGGGGTCGATGATGATGGCGACACCACTGTTGCCCGGATCAGTCGGCGGTCCTGGCCCATCATCTCCCCGTCCGCCCGATCCGCCGGGTCCGCCCGGTCCCCCGGGTCCTCCCGGTCCGCCGGGGGTTCGAGGGCGCGCGGGTGGGGTGCCACCGATGCGCGGGAGCGGAGCTGCGCCGGTGTTGGGCGAGCGCGCGCCCCGGGGGTGATCCGCAGCCGCTTCGGAGCCGGCGCGCCCGTCGGCGCCCCGAGCCGAGTCCCGGGCGCGAGGTTGTGCCGAGCCGGCGCCATCGATGGTCGGCGATCCCGAGGGGGACGCCGTGCGGTCGCCGCCCATGGGCGCGAGCAAGCCGGCGACGCAGGCCACGCACGCGGCCACGGCGGCTCGCTCCACGAGGCCGGCAACCGCGGGCAGGCGCCGTCGCAGCTCTGAGAGCGCCGCCGCGCCGATGCCGCCCGCGAGCGACCTGAGCTTGGGGACCGAGATGGCGAGGAATGCTCGCACCACCATCGGATCGAACTGGGTGCCCGAGCAGCGCACGAGCTCGGCGCGGGCTTCCTCCACGGATCGCGGCGACTGATAGCTGCGCGCCGAGGTCATCACGTCAAAGGCGTCGGTCACCGCCACCACGCGGCCGGCGAGGGAGATCTCGCTCCCCGTGATCCCGCGCGGGTACCCGCCCCCTTCCCAGCGCTCGTGGTGGTCGAGCACCCCCGAGGCCCACTCGCCGAGCCACGGGGTGAGCGACGCGCACAGCTGCGCGCCGGCGACGGGATGCTGTCGGATGATCGACCACTCAGACTCGGTGAGCGGGTCCGTCTTGTTGAGGATGCTGGCGGGGACCTCGAGCTTGCCGACGTCGTGCAGGAGGCCCGCCCAGCGCAGACCGTCGCGTCCGCTGCGATCGAGCCCGAGCTCTTCGGCCACGAGCTCGCTGTAGGCCCGAACCCGCTCGGAGTGGCCGCGCAAGGCCTTGTCGTGGAAGCTCAGCCGCCCGACGAGCTCGAGCAGCAGGTCGGCTGCCTCCTTCGGCGCCTGCATCGCGTGGGTCTGGTCGAGGCGTCGGAGGAGCGGGCGCGGGTTTCCGGCCCGCAGCGCGATCCCGAACCGTCTCGGCGCTCGACCTGGGAACGCCAGGTCGAGCGAGAGGAGGGCGGCGAGGGGCAAGAGGCTCCGGAGCGCCCACTGGGCAGCGTGGACCACGAGCGACGCGACGACGCTGAGGCCCGCAAACCAGACGAGCTGGTCGAGGATGCCCGCGGGCCGGCCGATGATCCTCGCGGCGGCCGAGGCCACCGCGAACGCGGCGAGGACCGGCAGCGCATACCACGCCACCAAGGCGATCCGGGCCCAGGTGCCCCGTGCCGTCCAGCGCGATCCGTCGAGGCGCTCGACGATGACGAGGTCGTCAGTCGGTGGTGCGACGTCAAGCGTCTTGGTCATGGCCCACGTCCGATCGGCTCGCACCCGAGGACGAGGTCACCGAGTGCGGTTCCACTACTACGTTTCGTGCAGGGAAGTGCGAACTCCTTCTCCGAGATGCCCAATTGTGCTCCTACTAGCGTGGCGATGTGATGGAGAATCCCACGACTCGCTTCGCGGAGCTCCTCGCGGCAGATGGCGACGAGCCGCCCCTCGACGAGGCGGTCCTGCTCGTCGCCGCGCACGCCCTCCCCGCGCTCGACATCGAGACCGAGAAGGGCCGGCTCGACGAGATCAGCGCAGGGCTGCCCTCGCCCGACATCGACGGTCTGCGGGTGCGGCTCTTCGACGACCTCGGGTTCGTCGGTGACCGGGCGACCTACGACGACGCGCGGAACTCGCTGCTGCCATCCGTGCTCGATCGCCGCTCGGGCATCCCGCTCACCCTGTCCATCGTCGCCATCGAGGTCGGACGTCGCGCCGGGGTCGGGCTCGTCGGCGTGGGCATGCCCGGCCACTTCCTCGTGCGGTCGGCCGAGGACGACACGAGGTTCCTCGACGTGTTCGATCGGGGGGCGGAGCTCGACCCGGACGGCTGCCGGAGGATCTTCGAAGGGCTCCACGATCAGCTGGCATGGAACGACGCCTACCTCGCTCCCGTGGGTGCCACCGCGATGGTGACGCGCCTGCTCGCCAACCTGGCCGGCGCGTATCGACGCTCGGGAGACCGCACCTCCCTCGCCTGGGCGATCGAGCTGCGACTGCTGCTCCCGGGTGCCGCTGACCGCGACCATCGGGAGCTGGCGCTGCTTCATGGTGCCGCCGGGCGATATGCGGAGGCCGCGGATGTGCTCGAGGCCACCGGGCTGCGACGCGACCGTGATGCGGCAGCACGGATGCGCGCCCGCCTGAACTGATCAGCGTCCTCGCGAGCGCTGTGCCCTGACCGATGGGTCAAGTTAGGGTTCGACCCATGACGGCTACGCACGCTCCCACCGCTGCCCCGGCCTCCGAGGAGGCCGAGGTGCTCGCGCTCTGTGAGGCACTGCTCGCTGAGCTGCCTCCGGCGACCACCGATCCGGTCACGTTCCTGGGCCGCCAATACGACCTCGGCCTGGCGTGGGTCCACTTCCCCGAGGGGACCGGCGGCCTCGGCCGTTCACCGCGGCTGCAGAAGCTGATCAACGAGACGCTGGTGGGCGCGGGCGCACCGATCGCCGCCTTCCGCAACGTGATCGGTCACGGCATGGGCGCACCGACGATCGTCACCCACGGAACCGACGCCCAGCGGGCGCGCTACCTGCGGCCCTTGTTCACCGGTGAGGAGATCTGGTGCCAGCTCTTCTCGGAGCCGGGCGCCGGATCCGATGTCGCCGGACTCGCCACCCGCGCCGTGCGCGACGGCGACGAGTGGATCGTCAACGGGCAGAAGGTGTGGACCACGCTCGCCCACCTCGCCAAGTGGGGGATGCTCGTCGCTCGCACCGACCCCGACCAGCCGAAGCACAAGGGGATGACCTACTTCGTCGTCGACATGGAGGCGCCTGGGGTCGAGGTGCGCCCCCTCTTCCAGATCACCGGCGAGGCCGAGTTCAACGAGGTGTACTTCACCGACGTTCGGATCCCCGATGCCGAGCGCCTCGGCGATGTCGGTGAGGGCTGGCGCGTCACGCTCACCACGCTGATGAACGAGCGGGTGGCCATCGGTGGAGGCATCCCCGCCAAGGGTGCCGGGTTCATCGGCGAGGCGGTCAAGGAGTGGAAGCGCGGAGGCCACATCGATGCCGCGGCCAAGGACGAGCTCATGTCGCTGTGGGTGCGGGCGGAGGTGCTGCGGCTCACCAACATCCGGGCGAGCCAGATGCGGGCCACGGGCAACCCCGGCCCGGAGGGCTCGATCGGCAAGGCGATGTCCGCCGACCTGAACAAGGACATCAGCTCGTTCACCGTCGGACTGCTCGGTCCCGCCGGCATGCTCTTCCCGAGCGGGTACACGATGGAACGCCCCAAGCACGCGATGCAGTGGGCCAACGCGCAGCAGGCGTTCCTCCGGGCCCGCGCGAACTCGATCGAAGGCGGCACCACCGAGATCGCCAAGAACATCCTCGGGGAGCGGGTCCTCGGTCTCCCGGGCGATGTCCGCAACGACAAGGACGTCCCGTGGACGGCGGTGCCCCGCTCCTGAGCGGGGTCAGCGCACGTCGCGGAGGTGGCTGGCCTCGTTGAGGCTGTCGATGCTACGGACGCCTGTCGTCGACGCCAGCACGCGACTGATCGACGTGTAGGCCGGCAGGAAGAACAGCGGGTCGGCGATGCCGAGCACGTGCCCGGCGTACGCGTTGATCACTCCGCCGTGGCACACCACCGCGACGCGCTGACGCGGGTGAGCCTCGATGACACGCTCGATGGCCTCGACGACCTCGGCCGCGAACTCCTCGGGCCGCTCGGGCAGCTGGTTCCACCGCGGGTCGTTGGCCGCCTTCAGCTCCTCGATCGGGATGTAGCTCAACGAGTGCTTGTCGTACTCCGCCAGGCCGTCGTCCATCCGGACGTCCAGTCCGAGTCGGGCGGCCAGCGGTGCCGCCGTCTCGCGGGCCCGGCGCATGGGGCTCGACCAGATCGCATCGATGGGTTCCGCGGCGAGCCACGCCGCGAGGGCGTCGGACTGGCGCACGCCGAGGGGGGCGAGCGCGGGGTCAGCGGGTCCGTCGACGGACCCCTCGTCGACGCGGACGGGCAGGGCGTGGCGGATGAGCAGGAGCTCCATGGCGGGCGGTTCTACTCTGCTCGGTGGTGGATCGCCTCTTCGTGAGTGAGCACGACCCCGGAGGGGAGATCCCCACGGTGGTCCTCGTGCACGGCTCCCTCGATCGCAGCGCCGCGTTCGCCCGCGTGCAGCGCCACCTCATCGACCTCCGGGTGCTTCGCTACGACCGTCGCGGGTATGGCCGATCGCTCCACATCGCGATCGCCGATTCGTTCGAGGCGCAAGTGGCCGACCTCGAGGCGGTGGTGGGGGATCGACCGGCGGTCATCGTCGGGCACAGTCTGGGCGGGGTGGTGGCGCTCGCGTTCGCGCAGCGACACCCCGACCTCACGGTCGCCGTCGTGGCCTACGAGGCCCCGACGTCCTGGGAACCGTGGTGGCCGGGGACGACGGCAGGCTCGGCGGCGACCGGCCACCTTGGCGACGCCGGCGAGGCAGCCGAGCAGTTCATGCGACGCATGGTGGGTGACGATCGCTGGGAGGCGTTGCCCCAACGCACCCGGGATCAGCGGCGGGCCGAGGGGCCAGCGCTGCTGGCCGAGCTGCGCTCCATCCGGGACGCGGCCAATCCTCCCTACGACCCCGCCCGCATCACCGTGCCGGTCATCGCCGCCCACGGGTCGGCGTCGTCGGCCCACCACCGCAGAACCGCGGTGGCGCTTGCGCAGCTCGTTCCCGGGGCGGAGCTGGTGGTGGTGGACGGGGCGCGACACGGCGTGCACCTGACCCACCCGGCGGCTCTGGCTGCGCTGGCTCGACGCGCGCTCGCTACAGCTTGAGGTCCTTGTTGCAGGTGGGGACGGTGATGTGCCGCCCACCGAGCTCGCACTCACACGTCTTCGCGCACGCTTGCAGCGGGTCGCGATTGACGTAGACGAGCACGCCGACCACCGCGATGAGCGCGAGCAGCGCCATGCGCACAGCAGCCTTCTGCACGAGCCGCACCACGAGCAGGACGAGCACGAGGAGCGTGCCCGTGGAGATCTCGGCGAGGTTGTCGGCGAACCAGGCGGGGGTCGCGGCGAGCACGCGTTTGACGCTACCGCTGGAGCCGGGACGAGGTCGGGTTACCCTCGGCCGCATGCCCGAGGTCCACCTCACCCCATCCGGTCCGCCCGAGACCGTGCTCAACGCGGAGCCGGCGGACGCCCTCGCGGCGCTCGAGGCCGCGCTCGCCCTCCCTCCGGACGAGCGCCGCGCCGCGGTGGCTGATGCGGTGGCACGCTGGCCGACCTTCCTCGACGGCTGGGCCCGGCTCGGCGACCTGGGGCGCGATGTGATCGAGCAGTACGCCGCCTACCGGGTGGGCTACCACCGAGGGCTCGATCGTCTGCGCGCCAACGGCTGGCGGGGGAGCGGGTACGTGCGATGGGACCACGCGGCGAACCGTGGCTTCCTGCGCGCGCTCGCCGGCCTGCAGGCCACCGCGGCACGGATCGGTGAGGTGGAGGAGGCCGACCGCTGTGCCCACTTCCTGCGTCAGCTCGACCCGTCGTGGCCGCCGGCGGACCTCAGCTCCTCCTGAGGCGTAGGTTCACGCCCTATGGATGACGAGCACCGGTTCCCGACCGCGGGCCGCGTCGCGGACGATCTCATCAGCGAGATCCGCAGCGGGCGCGGCGACGACGCGAACTGGCGCAGCGGCCGCACGTTCAGCCTCGTGTACAACCCGGCCGACGCAGAGCTCGAGCGCCTCCAAGAGGCCGTGGCTCAGGAGTACCTGCACGAGAACTACCTCAACCCGTTCGCCTTCCCGAGCCTGCTCCGCATGGAACAGGAGGTCGTGGCCATGGCCATCGACCTGTTCGGCGCTCCGGGAGCTGGCGGCAAGCTCACCTCTGGCGGCACCGAGAGCATCTTCCTGGCGGTGCAGGTCGCTCGCGAGCACGCTCGCACGAAGCGGGGCATCGCCGAGCCCCAGCTCGTCACGGCCACGACCGCGCACCCCGCCTTCGCCAAGGCGGCGCACTACCTCGACATCGAGCACGTGCTCGTGCCAGTGGGTGACGATGGGCGGCTCGATCCTGGCGCCGCGGCCGACGCACTCGGGCCTCGCGCCGCGCTCCTCGTGGGATCCGCGCCCTGTTACCCGTACGGCGTGATCGACCCGATCCCAGAGCTGGGCGCGCTGGCCGCGACGCGCGACGTGCTCTGTCACGTGGACGCGTGCCTCGGTGGGTGGTTGCTCCCGTTCTGGCAGCGCCTCGGCGAGCCCGTTCCCCCGTGGGATCTGTCGGTCCCTGGCGTCACCTCCATCTCCGCTGACCTCCACAAGTACGGCTGGTGCTTCAAGGGGGTCTCGGTGCTGCTCCACTCGGATGCCGAGATGGTGCGCCACCAGTACTTCCTCTACGACGCCTGGCCGGGGGGCATGTACGGCTCGGCAACCACCGCCGGCACCCGGCCCGGCGCGCCGATCGCCGCGGCCTGGGCCACGCTCACCCACCTGGGTGAGGAGGGGTACCTCCGGCTGGCCACGCAGGTCCGCGATGCCACGCGCCGCTTCCGAGCCGGGATCGAGGCGATCGACGGCCTCGAGATCACGGGCGACCCCGTCATGGGCGTGATGGAGATCTCGTCGGCGGTCCACGATCTTTCAGCGGTGAACGATCTCATGGACGACCGTGGATGGCACCTCGATCGTCAGCAGGGCGGCCTGCACCTGATGCTCTCGCCGTACCACCTGTCCGTTGTCGACGAGTTCCTCGCCGACCTCTCGGAGGCGGTCGCTGCGCACGGGGTGAGTCGCGGCGTCGAGGCTCGGTACGGCGGCGTCGCCGAGTAGCGAGTGAGCACCGGCGGCGACCTGGGGCCGTTCTCTGGCGTGGTGCTGTGCGGGGGGTCGAGCACGCGCATGGACGTGACAAGGCCACGGTCGTGCTCGACGGGGTGCCGATGGCCCGGCGGGTCGCCGACGCCTTGTTGGCGGCGGGCGCCACTGAGGTGCTCGCGGTCGGCGGCGCGCAGGACGCACTCGAATGGATGGGCTTGACCGCGCGCCCCGACGACGAGCCTGGCGCGGGCCCGCTGCCGGCGACGATCACCGCGCTGCGAACGGCGCGCGAGGACGCGGTCGTCGTCCTGGCGTGCGATCTCGTGCACCCAGATCCCCGAGCCGTCAGGTGCCTCCTCGACGCGCTCGCTGCTGACCCTGAGGTGCTCGTGGCGGTCGCGGTCACCGACGGTCACCGACAGTGGGCGCACGCAGCCTGGCGCCGTGCGGCCGTTGGGGCCCTCGAGGATGCGTATGCACAGGGGGCCCGGTCGTTGCGACGCGCCGCTGGATCGCTGCCCGTCGTGGAGGTGACCGACCTCGATCCGCAGTGGTTTGTCGACGCCGACACCCCGGCTGACCTGCCTCCGCCGCGCCGAGCCCCGTCTGACGGGCGGTAGCCTGCGGTCCATGGCTGGTGTCACCGAGGTCCCGCACATCGACGTCCACGAGCTCGCGGCCCGTCGTGCCGAGGGCGCGCCCCTGATCGACGTCCGTGAGCCGGGGGAGTACGCCGCCGCTCGGGTTCCGGGGGCGGTGCTCATCCCGCTCGGAGAGGTCGTCGAACGCAGCAGCGAGGTGCCGGCCGACGGGTCCGTCTACGTGATCTGTGCTCGGGGCGGTCGTAGCGCGAAGGCTGTGGAGCACCTCCGCTCCTTGGGCATCGACGCCGTCAACGTCGCCGGTGGCACGCTCGGCTGGATCGACGCGGGGTTGGCGGTCGACGCCGATCACGGGCAAGTAGCCGGCGCCACCTGATGGAGTGGGTCGACGACGCCGCGGCGTTCGCTCGGCTGGTCGACCGACTGGCCACCGCCGACGTCTACGGCCTCGACACGGAGTTCCACCGAGAGCGCACGTACCACGCCCGCCTCGCGCTCCTCCAGCTCTCCTGGCGGGGCGGCGTGGCGGTAGTCGATCCGCTCGCGGTCGACGTGGCCCCGCTCGCGACGGTGCTCCGCGGCTCCGGCGTGTGCGTGATGCACGCCGCGAGCCAGGACCTCGAGATCCTCGACCGCGTTTGCGGCACGGTGCCCAGTCGTCTGTTCGACACGCAGGTCGCGGCCGGGTTCGTCGGCTACAGCAGCGTCGGCCTCGGGGCGCTCGTGCAGGGGGAGCTCGGGGTGAAGCTCCCGAAGGCGGATCGTCTCGGCGACTGGCTGGCTCGGCCGCTCGGCAAGGACGCGATCGAGTACGCCGCGTCCGACGTGGCCCACCTCCACGAGCTCTACGACATCCTCATCGCCAAGCTCAACGAGCGCGGTCGGCGACAGTGGGCCGAGGACGAGTGCGAGCTGAACCGCAGCCGGGCGGCCTCCGCGACCGTTCCCGAGCGTGCCTGGTGGAAGGTGAAGGAGGCCCGGTCGTTGCGGGGACGGGCTGCCGCGGTCGCACAGACGATGGCCGCATGGCGCGAGCGCAAGGCGGCCGATGTCGACCGTCCGGTGCGCTTCCTCCTCGCCGACCTCGCGATGGTGTCGATGGCCCAGCGTCCACCTGAAACCGAGGACGACCTCCGCCGCGTCCGGGGCCTCGACGAGGGCAAGCGCAAGGGCAACGCCGCCCGCGAGCTCCTCGAGGTCGTGGCCGACGGCCTCGCCCTCGACCTCGAGGCCGTCCAGGTGCCGCCCACCGAAGGCGTCGACAAGTCGCGTCGTGCGGCCGCCTCGCTCGTGAGCGCGTGGGCCGCGCAGCGGGCTCGCGAGCTCCAGGTCGATGCCGCCCTCCTCGCCACACGCTCCGACATCGAGACCTTCCTGATGGACGGCACTGGTCGCCTCGCGATCGGTTGGCGCAACGACGTCGTCGGCGAGCCGATCCGGGCCCTCGCCGCGGGCGAGGCGTCCCTGGCCGTCGACCTCAACGGCCACCTGGTCCTCGAGACTCGCTCCGGCCAGCGCCTGGTGGAGTAACGGGCCCCGACGCGGTACACGTGGCGTGCAGGAGGCGTCGGGCCACTCGGGTTGTTCAGCGTTGGAGCGACAATCCCCGCGTTGGCCGATCGGGGCGGTGACCTGTCGCTCCAACGCTGAACAGATCAAGGGTCGAGGTGTTTGGCCATGCGGCCCCCCGAGCGGCAGCCCGAACGGATCGAGGTGGGATGCTTGGCGCACGATGTCGGACAACCTTGATGCCCGATCGCAGTACTCGTCTGAGCAACGAGCCCGTGCCGCGTACCTGATGTCCGCTGCCGCAGACAGATGTGCCGGGCCGATCTTCGGTCAAGCCGTGTGACGCCAGCGCTTGCTGGCGTTGTCGGGCAGCGGCAGACCGGGACGCCCCCGCGCCCTGCTCCTCCACCAGAGCCCGAGATGCTCGATCAAGCTCTGGGGTTGCGGCTCGGTCGCCACGCGGCGGTGAACCGCGGCGTCCGCCAAGCCCTGCGCAACCACATCGATCAGCGCAGGCGCTTCCTCGACGCTCACTCGCGTGGCGCCGACGCACACCGACCCGTCCCAGTTCGACACGACGAACTGCTGACGGTCGCCGTGCCAGGTGACTCGGAGGAACTGTCCGTTGCGCCGAGCGTCTTCCACGAAGGCCCGCCGGTGTCCGTCCCCTCTAGATGCTCCACCCATGCGCTCAGCCTGCATGCAGGCTCGGGCCTTGTCCACGAGTTGTCCGACGGCTTCAGTGCGCGAGGCCCCGTGCGGTCACGCCGAGCGGCAGTTCTGGATTCGTGAACGCGGGGAGAGCGCCCGACCAGTCGGTTTGTCCAGCGTTGGAGCGACAATCCCACCGTCGGGCGATCCGGTCAGTTAGTTGTCGCTCCAACGCTGGACAGATCAATGCACGAGGTACCTGTCGCGAGCACACCGGATCGGGCAGCTCTGGACAGGCCCGGCAGCGAAGTAGGGGCTCGCGGGGCGCCTACCCGGGCGTGTGATCGTTCCCCTTGTCACGCCATCGCTCGAGCGTTTCCTGCGCAACTATCCACCGCAGGAATGCGACCGCGAGCCCAACGACGATCGGTGCTGCCGCTGCAACAGCGCCCCAACTCAGGCCCCAAACAAGTTCGGCCACCACGGACACGAGCTGCACGGGTCCATTCTTCCGGTTCCCTCCTACCGCGGGTCAGATCGGCAGCTCTGGCGCGCCGCCCCTTCCCCTCACTTAGGAGTGGTCGTCGGGCGGACGGACGAACAGCAGGACATAGTCGCAGCGGGCGCACGACTCTGCGACTGGCACCTCGCCATCCTTGACCCGGTGGGTCAGCGATCGTTTGCCAGTCGGCGAAAGCACGACGCGAGCTTCAACGCCGGCTGAGACCAAGAACTGCTGGCGGCTGAACTCGTCGTGCGAGCAGATCGGGCAGGTCATCTCGATGCCAGCAATGGCGAGCTTCCGTGAGTCCATCGAGACAACTCTGCCTGATGCGGCAGACCAGGGCACTCATGCCCTCCACGGCGACCGACTTGCCGTTCGTCAGCGGGCACAGCGTCGGCCACGCCGAGCTGCCGATCTGGTACGAGGCCGAGCGACCAAGGGCCGCTACTCGGCTCTGGGATGGTTTCGACGGTCGACCGCGTATAGGTAGATGGCAACGAGTCCCAGCGGGCCAAGACAGGCGAGGACGATGATCGTCACGCGGAGCTGCACGGGCCGGTGTCGCGCCTGCAGATCGCGCCACACCAGTACGAGCCCGACGACGAACGACACGAGGATGGCTGCGCCCAGCGCGTTTCTCACTCACTCATCATGACGCGCCCGAGCGGCAGTTCTGGACGCCGGTCCTTAAAGTCCCGAGACCTCTTGTACGTCACCGGACGTCCTTACGGCGGCTCTGATCTGTTGGCGATCGTCGTCAGTCAGGTTCGGCGATCCCGTTATGAAGATCTGCTTGTCCTCGTAATCGACGCCCAGCACGAAGCGTGCAAGTTGATCGACCGGGCTGATCAGCAGCGCGACACGCTCGACTTCTGACATGGACGCGGATGGCTCAAACTGGATGACCACGTCGGGCTCGTCCTCACCGATCACCGACACCGGCGGCCCATCTCTGGTTGAGGTGGTCCGGCCAGCGGATTCTGGGGACGACGAGCGCGCGCAACCTGACAGCACGAGAAGAACCACCGACACGGCAACACGCCTGGTCCATGGCCGCCCGCTCACCAACGCATAGTGCCCTGATGGAGCGCTTACGACAGTCCGGTTCTACGGTCGGGAGCTTCCAAGAGACCGCGCTGGGCTTGTTGCCCGGTGTGGGTGGTGAGCCTCGGGCGGTGATGAAGGAGGCTGCCATGACCATTCCGATGCTCACTCAAGGGGAGCTGGTCCGACCCGGGGAGCTGTTCACGTCGGTGGAAGAGCTGGCCTTGTCGGGGTTCCTGGCCGGCTACCGCGGGTGACCCGTGAGGCGTACACGTTGGATCTGCGCCAGTAAGTACGCGGCGCGCACCGAACATCAGGTCCGGATCTTCGGTGCGCGCCGCTCCGACATCGAGACCTTCGGCCGGCACCTCGAGACCCTTGGTCGCGCCCGGGCAACGGTGTCGCGACGGTTGTGCACGATCACCTGCTTCTACCGGTACGCGGAGCAGGAAGGGCTCATCGAGCACTCCCCAGCCGTGCATGTCCGCTCGTCCTCAACGGGTTGCAGATCTCCGAAGCCACCGGCGCCGACGTAGACAAGCTCGGCCTCGAACGCGGGCACCGCACGCTCACGATCCTGCGCAAGGGCGGCAAGACCGTCACCATCCCTATGGCACCACGCACCGCCCGGGCGATCGACCTCGCGGTCGGGGAACGCTGCGAAGGTCCGATCTTCCTGGGCAACAACGGCGAACGCCTCGACCGGCACGCCGCAGGAAGGATCGTGCGGCGCATCGCCCGCCAGGCCGGGATCGTCAAGCGAGTCGGGCCACACACGCTGCGCCACGCGTTCATCACCGCCGCGCTCGACGCCGCCGTACCACTACGCGACGTCCAAGAGGCCGCCAGCCATGCCGACCCGCGCACCACCGGCTGCGGGGTAGCGTTCGCCCGCCTGCGCACTCGCGCAACATCGTCAGGTCTGAAGGAGGACAGCGGTGTCCGGGGCGAGGACGCCGGGGAAGGGCTTGCCCTCGCCGTTGCCGTCGCTCGCCACCTCGACGGCGCCGTCACGTGTGACCTCGACTGGGTCGGAGCTCATGTTGAGCACGACCGTGCGCTCGTCGCCATCTGAGCGTCGCCGCCAGGCCAGGGTGCCGGGCGGGGTGTCGAGCAGCTCGAGGTGGCCGACCATGAGCGCGGGCGAGCCGCGGCGCGCCGCGAGCAGCCGGCGGTACAGGTGGAGGACCGAGCCGTCGTCGCCGCGCTGGGCTTCCACGCTGCGGTCGGCGGCGTCGGGCGGGAAGGGGAGCCAGGGCTCTGGTCCCCAGCCGTGGTTGGCATCGCTGACCCAGGGCAGGGGAGCGCGGCACCCATCTCGACCGCCGGGATCGACCACCCGACCCGCCGGCACAACAGCATCCTCGAGGCCGAGCTCCTCGCCTGCGTAGACGAACGGCGTGCCGCGCAGGGTGAGCAAGGCGACCGCGGCAGCCCGCGCCCGGGCCTCGGAACCGCCGTAGCGGGTTCGGTGACGGGGAACGTCGTGGTTGGACAGGACCCAGGACGGCCACGCCGCAAGGGGGTCGAGCTCCTCGCTGATGCGCTCGATGCGCTTCCGCCAGGCGGCGGCATCCCACGGCGCGTGGGTGGCCGCGAAGTTGAAGGCGAGGTGGAGCTCGTCGCCTCGCCCGTAGTAGGGGGCCACCCAGCGGGTGCCCGGCAGGGCCGTCTCCCCGACCAGGACGCGGTCCCCGGGATAGCTGTCGGCGAGCGCTCGCATGGCCCGGATGTGGGCGTGGGTGCTCGTGTGCTCGTTGGACACGCAGTGCGGCAGCTCCGACCAGGGCGGGTGATCATCCGGGTAGTCGGGATCCCGGCCGATGCAGTGCACCACGTCGATCCGGAAGCCATCGACGCCCCGGTCGAGCCAGAAGCGCATCACCCCGTGCATCGCCTCGACGACCTCGGGGTTGTGCCAGTTGAGGTCGGGCTGTTGGGGCAGGAACTGGTGGAGGTACCACTGCTCGGTGGGCTCGTCCCACGTCCAGGCCCGGCCACCCTGGATGAACGCCCCCACCCAGTTGTTGGGGGGCTCGTCGGGCCCGCCACCGTCGTGCCAGACGTACCAGTCCCGCTTCGGGTCGTCCCGGCTGCTCCGGGAGGCCTGGAACCACGGGTGCTGGTCCGATGTGTGGTTGGGGACAAGGTCGACCACCACCTTGATCCCGAGGGCGTGGGCGTCGGCGAGGAGGCGATCGAAGCCCTCGAGGTCTCCGAAGAGGGGGTCGACGTCGCAGAAGTCGGCGACGTCGTAGCCGAAGTCGGCCATCGGGGACCGGTAGAACGGCGACAGCCAGACGGCGTCGACGCCGAGCCACGCCAGGTGGTCGAGGTGGTCCCGCACCCCGGCGAGATCGCCGACGCCATCCCCGTCGGCATCAGCGAAGGACCGGGGGTACACCTGGTACACGACACCGCAGTGCCACCAGGGGACCTCGGAGCGGGCGCGCGTCACGCGGTCAACCTAGTTGTCCGCGAGGTGCACGATCGGGGGTCGCCCGCGCTATGGTGGCGGTCCACCTTCACCCCTGCGAGCCTCGGGAGCCGTTCCGTGAAGAAGGGACGCCATCGCCGCTTCGAAGAAGCGCGCAAGCTCAAGCAGTCGGGTCCGGAGTTCTTGTTCAGCAATGACGTGATCCGGCCCCCCGACGACACCCCCTCCGACAGTGATGTCGAGGACGACGACTACGCGGCCATCGCCCGGAAGTACGGAGCGCTGGACGACGAGCCGTCCGACGACGACGACTAGGGGCGCTCAGGGCGACGAGGAGCGGGCTGAGGCCCGATCCAGCGCGGGCTCGATCTGCGCGCCATCGGTGATGTGCCGCCCCGCGATCGTGACGCCGCCGAGGTGGTCGTAGCGGATCGGGCCGGCGACGAGCCCGCCGCGGTCGTTGAGCAGGGGCGGCGCCTCGCCGCGTCGGCTGAGTGCGTCGAGGCAGGCGGCGAGGAGATCGTGGTCGGCGAGGGCTGCCGTCGACGCTCGCGCTCGCAGGTGCTCGGCCCGCAGCGGATCCTGGGACCGGGCAAGCAGCGCCATCGCGGGCCGGTAGGTGGCTCGACGGCTGCCCGTGGCCGTGCGCCGGATCGACCGGCTGCTGATCCGGCCGAGCGGAACTCCCGACAGGGCCCGGTGCTCAAGCAGGTGGCGAGCTTGATGCTCGTTGTGGCGAGCTCGACGGAGCCGGTCGTCTCCGTGGAGATCGACACCGTGGGTGGCGGCGTGGCCGGCCCGTTCGATCACGGCCAAGGCGGCCTTCAGGATCCGGTTCTCGGCGGTGTCGTAGGCCTTCGTGGTGGTCGCGCACACGAAGAGCCCCGGATCGCCCACTGACGCGGATCGTGCCGACATCGTCTCGGACCAGAGCACCGGGCCGCGCAGCTCGCCATGGCAGCGCTCGGGGCGGTCGGTGGTGGCGATGGCCAGAGATCGGAGGATCCGGGGCATCGCGGCGAGCAGGTCTTCGGTCTCGTCACAGGTGGCGACCACGGTGCCGACGAGCATGCTCGCGGCGCGGTGGGGAAGTCCGACCAGTGCCCCCGCAGCTCGCACCGGCTCGTAGGGGCGAGTCAGGCGCGCCAGCACGCGGGCCGTGCCGGTGTCGGGCTCGACCGCGGATGTCGCCTCCATGGCTCAGATGGCGAGGGCCGTGCCGAGCACCTCGCCGATCGTGCGACGAGCCTCGGCCTGCTCAGCAGGATCGAGATGCTGTGCGACGGTGTGGTAGAGGTCGATCGCCTGCTCGTCGTCGATCCCCTCGAACTGGGGGAGGAAGTAGGCGTAGAACAGCTCGTAGATGAGTCGTGACCGAGTGGGATCGTCCTCCTGGCGACGCACGGCGTACTTGGCCGCGTCGAGGTAGACCGCCGGTCCGAGGTCACGGAACTTGCGCAGCGGGAGCAGCTCGCGCACGACGTCGCCCGGACCGGCGAGGAGGTCGTAGTACGCCTCGTCAGACGGGCAGGTCACCTCGATGAAGGCGAAGCGCCGCATCAGCGCGTAGGACATCTCGAAGAGCAGGTTCTTGTCGAAGACGTTCATCGTGGCGATGATCCGCCACGATGCGGGCAGCTTGATGGCGTCGGTGTCCTGAGGGGCGTCGACCCCCGGGGGCACGAGGGAGATCGGCGCGACGCGCCCGCCGCGCTTGAACGGCAGGATCACCGCCTGCCCGGACAGCACGGTGAAGAGCTGCCCGAACGCCCGGTCGAAGTTCGACCGGTTGAGCTCGTCGATCACGAGCCAGCGGCCCGACTCGATCGCATCGACGAACATGCCCGGCCGGAAGATCAGGCCCTCGGCGGTGGGCTGGAAGCCCCCGATCGTCTCGAAGGTGGTCCACTCCGTCGTGGCGGTGGTGGGCAGGTAGCCGGTGCAGAGCATCGCCTTCTGAGCCACTTCCGCAGCCAGGTAGGCGAGGGTGGTCTTGCCCGTGCCGGGAGGACCGGTGAGCACGACGTGCTTGCCGGAGTCGATGGCGGCCACGAGCTGGTCGAGCACGTGATCGGGGAAGGCGAGCCCGTTGCGCTTGGCCGCGAACGCCAGCTCCTCGGCAGTGAAGTTCATGTCCGAGTCCTTTGCTGGTCGCCCTGCGACGGTCGCGCGATCGTCACCGGCGTCGAAGCGCCGGGTGAGGAAGGTACTGCGCGTGGTCGTGTCGTGCCCGAAGGTGGTCGACGAGCAGGTCGTGGGCGGGCTTTCCGACCATCTCGACGATCTCGTCGCGCAACGTCTCGTACACGGGCTTCGAGTCCACGAAGGCCTCCGGGTCCTCGGTGCACCACCAGTGGAACTCGGCGCCGCCCTCGCCCCAGTCGCGCCGCTTCCACTCGCGCAGGGTGGAGGTGACGTGACCGTCCTCTTCTTCGGTGGCGTCCTCGAGCCGGAGCGGGAGCTGCCAGCACACGGCGGGCTTCCAGTCGAGCGGGCGCTCACCCGCGTCGAGGGCTCCCTTGTGGAGGGCGCAGCCGATGCCGCCCTCGAAGCCGGGTCGGTTGAGGAAGATGCACGCGCTGTCCACGAGTCGGCTCTTGATCTCGCCGGCCTTGTTCACCTTCGTGGGCCCACCCTTGCGGCGGGCCACGTCACGGAACTGCCACTGCTCATCGGTGAGCCGCTCCGCGTGGGCGAGGGTGTTGGCCTCGTCGTCCTCGTCGACGAAGTGGGCCCCGTAGCTGCAGCAGCCCTGCTCCATCTCCTCCGCAGGACCCGTGAGCACGCCCTGGCAGCCGCGGCCGTAGATGCAGGTCCACGGGCTCGTCAAGAAGGTCACGTCGAACACCCAGGTTCGGTCCTCATCGGGGTCCTCGAACGAGACCCATTCATGGAGATCTTCGGGCACATCGGCTCCTGGTCGGGGCTTGTCACAGTAGTTGCCTAGGGTTGCCCCTCATGGCAGGGGAGTTCGACCAGATCCGCGGGCGACTTGAGGCGATCTCGGAAGAGCTGGCCGATCTGGCCATCGCGCGGATCAAGGAGTCGATCGACGCTGGCGGCCACGAGCTGCCGGTCGACGAGCGGCGCCTCGCGCGCGCTCGACGGGCCGTGGAGAAGGCCATCGGGATCCTCCGAGCGCCCGACAACTTCGATTGAGTCGATCCGGATGCGTGCCTCGGCGTCAGGTCTGGGCGCTGGGGAGGTCGTTGAGGGCGTTGATCAACCCTCGGAGCCGTCCCGCACGGCGCGGGTCGTAGGTCATGACGAGCCGCGGCAGCTCGAGGTGGTCTCGATCCGACAGCTCGGCGGGCAGCGGCTCGCTGCGCGTGATCGAGCCTCGGACGAGGAGGTCCTCGAAGGTCGTGTTGAGCTGGGCGACCTCGTGGTCGGTGGGCTCGTGACGGAGTCGCACGATGAGCTGGTCGCCAGCCCAGCGAATCGAGTGGTAGCTCCGCCAGAAGTGGTTGATCTCCTCGACGGCCGCGTCGACGTCATCAGTGATGAGGAAGAGCTCGTGGTCCTCAGGAGACACGAGCCCGCCGATGACGAGCTCAGCGTCGATGTACTCGCGCCAGCGGGTCCAGTAGCTCCCGCCGGGGATGTCGAGCAGGACGATCGGGGCCGGACTGGCCTTGCCGGTCTGGAGCAGGGTGAACAGCTCGAAGGTCTCGTCGAGCGTGCCGAACCCGCCCGGCAGGCAGACGAAGGCGGAGGACTCCTTGATCAGCATCAGCTTGCGCGTGAAGAAGTACTTCATCGCGACGACCTTGTTGTCGCCGGCGATGATGTCGCTGGGTGCTTCCTCGAAGGGCAGACGGATGCTGATGCCGATCGACTGCTCTCGACCGGCGCCCTCGGCCGCCGCTGCCATGATCCCGGGTCCGGCTCCGGTGATCACCATCCACCCGGCCCCCGCCAGGTGCGCGGCCAGCCGCCGAGCCTGGTCGTACAGCGGATCGTCGGGGGCGGTGCGGGCCGATCCGAACACCGTCACCTTCGGCGTGCCCTCGAGGGGCATGAACATCTTGAAGGCCGCGCGCATCTCCTTGAGCGCCGCCGCGGTGATCTTGAGGTCGAGGCGGTCCGCCTCGTCGCCCGCCAGGCCGGCGGCCGAGCGCAGGATGTCGCGCAGCACGTCCCGGTTGGCTCGGGCCCCTGAGGCGTCGAGGAGCTGCTGGATGAGGTCGGCGACGCGCCCGGCCGTGTGGGTGGACGCGGGGTGATGCTGGGGGTCAGCGGTCATGGCCCCCTCAGCCTGGCACGGCGCTAGGTTCCGTGGCGTGGCCCGGTCGTGCACTCGTTGCGGCGCGTCGAGCGCGGGGACCTCCGATGAGGAGTCGGTGCCGCTCGGCTGGTCGACGGCGTCGTCGCCCCGTGGCGTGGAGATCATGTGCGAGGGCTGCACGCGCGAGCACGTGCGTGAGATCGAGGCGAAGCTCGACGAGACCTGGTGGACCTGACCGCTACTCGTTGCCGCCCACGTCGGCGGTGTGCACCCGGCCGTACAGCGTGGTGCGCTGCTCGAGCGTGCGCCCGATCGGCTCCACCCAACCCCGGAACCCGGCCTCGTCCATCATCGTGCCGTGCGAGGCGCCCGCGGCGCGGGAGATGTTCTCGTCCATGAGCGTGCCGCCGAGGTCGTTCGCGCCGGCTTGGAGGATCTGCACCGCGCCCCCGTGGCCCATCTTCACCCAGGACACCTGGATGTTGTCGATCCAGCCCCGGTAGGCGATCCGACCGACCGCGTGCATGAGGAGGGCCTCTCGGAACGTCGGGCCGCGCCGCGCCTTGCGCTGGAGGTAGATCGGCGCTGCCATGTGCACGAACGGGAGGGGCACGAACTCGGTGAACCCCCCGGTCTCCTTCTGGAGTGCCCTGGTGCGAACGATGTGACGAGCCCAGGAGCGGGGCTGCTCCACGGCGCCGAACATGATCGTGATGTTGGAGCGCAGCCCCACGGAGTGGGCCACCCGGTGGGCCTCCAACCACTCCTCGCTGTTGATCTTGTCGGGGCAGAGCAGATCGCGGATCGGGTCGTCGAGGATCTCGGCGGCGGTGCCCGGCAGGGTCTTGAGCCCCGCCTGCATGCAGCGACGGAGGTAGTCGGCGAGCGGCTCGCCGAGGCGCTTGGCCCCCTCGGTGACCTCGAGCGCGGTGAAGCCGTGGATGTGGATCTCGGGGGCGACGTCGTGCACAGCGCGAGCGACGTCGATGTAGTAGTCGCCGTCGAAGTCCGGGTGGATGCCGCCCTGCAGGCAAACCTCGGTGGCACCCTGCGCCACCGCCTCGAGCACCCGGCCTTGGATGTCCTCGAGGGTGAGGAGGTAGGGCGTGCCGCGCAGGTTGAGCGACAGCGGCCCCTTCGAGAAGCCGCAGAACCGGCACTTGAACGTGCAGACGTTCGTGTAGTTGATGTTGCGGTTCCGCACGTACGTGACGACGTCGCCGATCGACGCGCGCCGCAGCTCGTCGGCGACCTGGGCGACCGCGGCGACCTCGGTGCCGCGGGCGGAGAAGAGCGTGGTGATCTCGTCCTCGCCGACCTCCTGGCCGCTGAGCACGCCCTCGAGCACCTCACCGACGGGACCGTGCCAGCCGTCGCTGGGGCGCCCGGGCACCAGCGGCACGGGGGCGACGGGCGCGCCGGAGTACCACGCGGTGTTGCGGCGACCGATCTGGATGACCTCGGCACCGGTTCCGGCCTCGAGTGCGGCCTTGATCTGCTCAGGGAGCACGCTGCCCGGGTCGTCGCGCCCGAGGCCCTCGGCATCGCTGCGGTCGAGGACCGGGAAGTGCATGCGGGGGTCGAGCCAGCGATCCGGGTCCAGGGCATAGGTGGGGTACACCGTGAGGCGCGGCGCCAGTGAGAAGCCGTGTGCCTCGGTGACCGCGCGCAGCTGGTCGAGCGCAGGCCAGGGACGCTCAGGGTTGACGTGGTCCGCGGTGATCGGCGAGACACCGCCCCAGTCGTCGATGCCGGCGTCGAGGAGCACCCCGAAGTCGTCGGAGAGGTTCGGCGGGGCCTGCAGGTGGATCTCCGACGGGAGGATCACGCGGGCCAGCGCGATGGCCTGGAGGTAGTCATCGGCCGGGCACGGAGATGCTCCGTGCATCGCCGTGCCGGCCTTGGGCAGGAAGTTCTGGACGATGACCTCTTGGACGTGGCCGTAGCGACGATGGGATGCGGCGATGGCCTCCAGGGCCTCGATGCGATCGGCGACCGTCTCGCCGATCCCCACCAGGATCCCCGTCGTGAACGGGATGTCGAGGGCACCGGCGGCCTCCAGCGTGGCGAGGCGACGGTCCGGCGTCTTGTCGGGAGCGCCTCGGTGACAGTCGAGGTCGGCGCGGAGCGACTCGATCATCATCCCCTGGCTCGGGGCGACGGCGCGCAGCGCGGCGAGGTCGTCAGTCGACAACGCCCCGGCGTTGGCATGGGGCAGCAGCCCGGTCTCCGCGGTGACGAGTGCGCACATCGCAGCGAGGTAGTCCACGGTGCTCGCGTACCCGTGCGTGGCGAGCCACTCGGCGGCGACGGGGTAGCGGTCCTCGGGGCCCTCGCCGAGGGTGAACAGCGCCTCGTGGCAGCCGGCCATGGCACCAGAGGTGGCGATGGCCACGACCTGCTCAGGGGTGAGGTACGGCGACTCGAGGCGGGCGGGGGGCTGCGCGAACGTGCAGTAGCCGCAGCGGTCGCGGCAGAGCATCGTCAGGGGGATGAACACCTTCGGGGAGTACGTGACGCGCCGCCCGTGGGCATCGTCTCGGACCGCCCGCGCCCACTGCATGAGCTCGGGGAGCGGGATGGAGGCAAGCTCGGGATCGAGCCGCGCCGAGCCGGACATGGCGGCACCCTATCGTCGGGCTCGAGTGGCGCGGCGCTCAGCGCGTGCCGGCGGCGTCGCGGTCGACGATCCAGATCACCTTGTCGGCGTTGACGAGCGATCCCACGCACGTGGGGTCGCCCGCTGTCACCCGAGCGAGGGCGTCCCGCTTTGCCTCGCCGGTGACCGTGACCAGCACGAGGCGCGCCCGAGCGATCCCCGCGAGCGTGAGCGTCATCCGGGGGTGGGGGTTGACCCCGGTCGGGTCCTCGTTCATCACGACCAGGCGACCAGGGTCCGCCGTGGCGCCGCTCGATCCCGGGAAGAGGGATGCCACGTGACCGTCCGCGCCGAGGCCGAGGTGGACGACGTCGAGCTTGCCGAGCTCGCCGAGGCGAAGCTGGTACGGGTCGGCCCCCTCCTCACAGAACATGGGATAGTTGGCGTTGACGGCGCCCACCTGCTCGAGGAGGGCCTCCCGTACGAGGTGGTAGTTCGAGTCGGGCGAATCGTGCGGCACGCAGCGCTCGTCGCCCCAGTACACGTCGACCTTCCACCAGTCGATCTGGGTGCCGGCATCCTCCGCGAGACGCTCGTAGCAGGAGCGCGCGGTCGGTCCGCCGGACACGGCCAGGGAGAACCCGTCGTTGGGGCGGGCATGGAAGGCCTCGATGACGCGCTCGGCGAACTCGCCTTGCACGTCGTCGACGATGACGAGATCACCGTGCACGGCTGGGGTCAGCCCGCCGCTCTGAGCTCGGCGGCCTTCGTGTCGAGGGCGCCGATCAGCTCGTCGAACGACTTCGCGAACGCGGCCACGCCCTGCTCCTCGAGCGTCTCGCCGACGTCGACGAGGTCGACGCCGACCGCGGCCAGCGCATCGAGCGTGGCCTGGGCGGCGGCGGGATCTGCATCGATGGTGCGAGCCACGGTGCCGTGGTCGACGAACGCCTCGATCGTGTCCTCGGGCATCGTGTTCACCGTGTGCGGACCGATGAGCAGATCGACGTAGGTCGTGTCGGGATAGGCCGGGTTCTTGGTCGACGTCGAGGCCCACAGCGGTCGCTGCACTCGCGCCCCCCGTGCGGTCAGCGCCTCCCAACGCGGACCCGAGAAGGTCTCCGTGAAGCGCTGATAGGCAACCTGGGCCTGGGCCACGGCGCCCTTGCCGCGCAGGGCGAGCGCGTCGGGGCTGCCGATCGCGTCGAGACGGCGGTCGATCTCCGTGTCGACTCGTGAGATGAAGAAGCTCGCCACGCTCGAGACCGGCGACAGGTCGCCCTCCGCCGCCTCGAGTCCGCTGAGGTAGGCCTCCATCACCGCGGCATAGCGCTCGAGGCTGAAGATGAGCGTGACGTTGATGCTGCGCCGTTCGGCGATCATCGCCTCGATCGGCGCCAGTCCGGCGGCCGTGCCAGGGATCTTCACGTACAGGTTTGGTTCGTCGATGGTGGTGTGGAGGTGGCGGGCGGCCGCCTCCGTGCCAGCGGCATCGTGAGCCAGCTCTGGCGCCACCTCCACTGACACGTAGCCGTCGAGACCATCGGTGGCGTCATAGACGGGGCGGAGCAGCGCCAGCGCACCCTGGATGTCGGTGGTGACGAGATCCCAGTACGCATCGCCGACCGAAGTGCCGCCGGTGATGAGGTCACCGAACTGCTCGTCGTAGTCCGGCCCGGAGCTGATCGCCTTCTGGAAGATCGATGGGTTGGACGTGAGCCCGCGGATGCCGCGGTCGATCCACCGCGCGAGCTCGCCGCTGGTGAGCCAGCCGCGGCGCAGGTTGTCCAGCCACGGACTCTGGCCCTGAGCCAGGAGGGCGGCGAGGTTGTCGGCCTTGTCGGTCGTCGCGGTCATCTCATCCCTCGAGCTCGTCGATCAGCTGTCGGGCCCGCTCGACCACGTGGTCGGGAGTGAAGCCGAGCTCCGCGAGGACGCGCTCGCCAGGTGCTGACGCGCCGAAGTGGTCGATCCCGAGGGTGTCGTCGGCCCACCGCTCCCACCCGAACGAGGTGCCCGCCTCCACAGCCAGGGTCGGCACCTCGGGAGGGAGCACGGCGTCCTGGTACTCGGGAGACTGTGCGGCGAAGAGGTCCCAGCAGGGCAGCGAGGACACCTGTGTCCGGATGCCGTCGGCGTTGAGCAGCGCGGCGGCCTCGACGCAGACCGCGACCTCGCTCCCGGTGGCCACGAGCACGAGGTCGGGCTCGTCCTCGCGCACCAGCGCGTACCCGCCGAGCTCGGTCTGGCCCTCCGCCGTGCCCGCCAGCACCGGAAGGTCCTGGCGCGACAGGATCAGCGCCGTGGGACCGTCGTGGTCGACAGCGATCCGCCACGCGGCGGCGGTCTCGTTCGCGTCCGCAGGGCGGATCACGCGCAGCCCAGGGATGGCGCGCAGCGCCGCGACGTGCTCGATGGGCTGATGGGTGGGACCGTCTTCCCCGACACCGACCGAGTCGTGGGTGAAGGAGTAGATGACCTTGGCCCGAGACAGCGCCGCCAGCCGCACAGACGGCCGGCAGTAGTCGCTGAACACGAGGAACGTGCCCCCGACGGGCAGGACCCCGCCGTGCAGCGCCATGCCGTTCATGGTTGCGGCCATGGCGTGCTCGCGGACGCCGAAGTAGATCTGTCGCCCGGCCGGGTCGGTGGCAGCCTGCACGCCGTGCCCCTTCAGCACCGTTCCCGTGTTCGAGGTGAGATCGGCGCCGCCGGCCACCAGGGCCGGCACCACCTCAGCGAGCGCTTGCAGGCACGCACCACTTGCCACCCGGGTGGCCACCTTGTCGCCGGTGGTCCAGGTGGGCAGTGCGGCGCGCCATCCAGGAAGCCCGGCGGTGGCGAGGCACGCCTCGAGCTCGGCGCGGTCACCATCGAACGCGTCGAGGCGCTTCGCCCACGCTTCACGGTCCTCTGCGCCGCGAGCCCCCGCCGCGCGGTACAGCTCCACGACGTCGTCGGGCGTGAAGAAGGTCTCGTCCTCTGGAAGGCCCAGCACCGCCTTGGTGGCCCGGATGTCGTCGTCCTTCAGCGCGTAGCCGTGCGCCGACGCGTCGTCGGTCTTGGTGGGCGAGGGGAACGCGATGTGGCTCCGCACGATGACGAGCGAGGGCCGATCGTCCACCTCGATGGCCCGCCGCAGCCCGGCCTCGAGCGCGTCGAGGTCCTCCGCCGCCTCGCCGAGGTCCTCGACGTGCCAGCCGTACGCCGCGAAGCGCGCGGCCGCATCGTCGGTGAGGGACAGCTCGGTGGGGCCATCGATCGAGATGTGGTTGTCGTCGTAGATGCAGACCAGCCGCCCCAGTCCGAGATGACCTGCAAACGAGGCGGCCTCGTGCGACAGGCCCTCGGAGAGATCGCCGTCCCCGACGATGCAGTACGTGCGGTGGTCGACGATGTCGGCGCCGAACCGAGCCCGCAAGGTGCGCTCCGCGAGGGCCATCCCAACGGCGTTGGCGATGCCTTGACCCAGCGGCCCCGTGGTGACCTCGACCCCGTCGGTGTGGCCGCGCTCTGGGTGACCGGGCGTCTTGCTGCCCCACTGCCGGAACGCGCGCAGATCGTCGAGGCTCAGGTCGTAGCCGGTGAGGTGGAGCATCGAGTAGAGCAGGATCGACGCGTGCCCAGCAGAGAGCACGAAGCGGTCGCGGTCGGGCCACTCGGGTTCGGAGGCGTCGTAGCGCATGACCCGGGTCCAGAGCACGTGGGCGAGGGGCGAAAGCGCCATCGCCGTGCCCTGGTGACCTGATCGAGCGGCATGGGGAGCATCCATCGCAAGGCCACGGATGACGTTGATCGCTCGTTCTTCGAGCTCTGTCGCAGGCACCCGCCCACCCTACAAGAGCCCCTCGAGGCGACCTCACTGGGTACCCTCGGAGGGTGAACGCGTCCGACCCTGCTCTCTCGACGCGTGACGCGATCCTCATCGAGGCCCGTCGCTGCTTCGCCGAGCAGGGGTTCTCGGGCACGTCGCTCAACGACATCGCGGCGGGCGTCGGCATCCGCAAGCCGAGCCTCCTGCACCACTTTCCCTCCAAGGAGGCCATCTACCGCGAGGTCTTCGAGACGAGCCTTTCGGATTGGATGCAACGGGTGGAGGCCGCCGTCGAGGTGCGCGACCAGGAGGGCTGGAGCAAGGTCGACCACGTCGTCACGACGGCCTTCGACTTCTTCGCCGACAACCCAGACTTCGTGCGCATCATGCGACGCGAGGCGCTCGACGGGCATGGCCACCTCGGGGTCGATCTCGGCACCGTCCTCAAGCCGTTCTTCGAACGGGCCCGGTCGTTCTTCGACGCGGAGATGGGCGAGGGACGCTTCCGCAAGCACGACAGCGAGCAGCTCATCATCACGGGCACGAGCGCGATCCTCGGCTACTTCTCGGACATCCCGTTCTGGCAGGGGGCCCTCGGCCAAGACCCGCTCTCCGATGAGATGCTCACCGCGCGCCTGGCCCATCTCCGCGAGTTCTTCCGCGCCGCGCTCGAGCCGTAACCTCCGCGCCGATGCCCACCCTCTCCGAGGCCGATTCGAAGCGGCTCCTGGCCCAGCACGGCGTGGTGTTCCCCGTGGCGCGGCAGGTCGACACCATGGAGGGCGCTGTGGAGGCGGCCGAGGCGGTCGGGTACCCGGTGGTCGCGAAGCTGGGAGGTGCCCTGATCGCCCACAAGACCGAGCGCGGGCTGGTGCGCCTCGGCCTGGCGGATGCGGCGGCCGTTGCCGATGCGGCGACCGCCCTCCTCGCGGCGGCCCGCCCCGAGGACGGCACGGTGCACCTGCTCGTGGCCCCGATGCTGCGAGGCAACCGCGAGCTCATCGCCGGCCTGCACCTCGACGCCCAGTTCGGCATGACGGTCATGCTGGGGGTCGGCGGGATCCTCGCGGAGGCGCTGGCCGACGTGGCCTTTCGACTCGTGCCGATCAGCCGACTCGACGCGGCCGAGATGATCGACGACCTCGCCACCCAGGCACTGCTCGGGCCCCTTCGGGGTGAGCCAGCGGTCGACCGCGACGCGCTCGTCGATGTCCTCGTCGCACTGAGCGATGCCGCAGAGGCCGATCCGTCGATCGTGGCCGCGGACCTCAACCCGCTCATCGTCGTGGACGGTCGACCCGTGGCGGTCGACGCCCTCGTGGAGGTCTCCGCGTGACCGTGGACGCCGAGGGGTTTCGCGCCCTGTTCGAACCACGTGGGGTGTTGGTGGCCGGGGTGTCCACCCACCCTGGCAAGTTCGGGTACGTCAGCCTCCACAACATCCTCGCGTCGGGGTACGAGGGGGCGGTGTTCGGCTCCAGTCGCGAGGCCGGTGAGGTGCTGGGCGTGCTCGTCGTCGACTCGATCGAGGCGCTTCCCGACGGTGAGATCGACCTCGTCTTCGTGTGCACGCCCGCAAGCGCGAACCTCGACCTGCTCCGGGCATGCGCCAAGAAGGGGATCCGTGCCGCCTTCATCGCGTCGGCGGGGTACGGCGAGGCCGGCGACGAGGGCCAGCAGATGCAGGCCGAGCTGGTGGCGCTCGGCGAGGAGCTCGGCATGCTCATCGCTGGTCCCAACGGGCAAGGCGTGGTCTCCACGCCGGCGAAGCTGTGCGCCCAGATCGTCGCCCCCTACCCGCCGGCGGGTGGCATCGGCATCGCCAGCCAGTCAGGCAACTTCATCTCGTCGTTCATGAACTACGCCGTGCAGACGGGAGCCGGTGTGAGCCGGGCGGTCTCGGCTGGCAACGCCGCTGCGGTCACGATCGCCGACTACCTGGAGCACTACGCGTCCGACGACGCCACGCGCGTGGCACTCGCCTACGTGGAGGGCGTTCCGAATGGACGGGACTTCTTCGAACGGGCGCGGGCGGTCGCCGCGCGGAAGCCACTCGTGGTCGTCAAGGGGGGTGCGACCTCGGGCGGTCAGCGAGCCGCGGCATCCCACACCGGATCGCTGGCCAGCGACGACCGCGTCTTCGACGGCATGTGTCGGCAGGCGGGCATCAATCGCGCGGCCACCATCGAGGAGGCCTTCGAGGCGGCCGCCACCTTCGCCACGCAGCCCTTGCCTCGGGGCAACCGTGTGGTGGTGCTCACAACAGCGGGCGGCTGGGGCGTCGTCACGGCCGACGCCATCACCCGATCCTCGCTCGATCTCGTCGCGCTCCCGGACGACCTGCGGGCTGCCCTCGACGGCAAGCTCCCGCCCCGCTGGAGTCGGAACAACCCCGTCGACCTCGCGGGCGCCGAGACGCGTGACACGATCCCCGAGGTGCTCGACCTCATCGTCGCTCACCCAGAGGTGGACGCGGTGATCTACCTCGGTCTCGGCATCCAGTCGAACCAGGCCGCGCTGATGCGGTCCGGGCGCTTCTACCCCGATCACGGGCTCGAGCGGATCGTCGACTACCACGAGCGCCAGGACGCCCGGTTCGCGGAGGCTGCCGCCGAGGCCTCGGAGCGGTACGACAAGCCGGTGCTCACCGCCACCGAGCTCACGGTGACGCACCCCGACAACGCCGGGCCCCGCGCGGTGCGCGCCACGGGACGGCTCTGCTACCCGTCGGCCGATCGCGCCGTCGTCGCCCTCGAGCACCTGTGGCGCAGGGCCAGGCACCGGGCCGCCCGCACCCGCTGAGGCCCGGGGCGACTGCTCGACCGTGACCATGCCGAGCGCTGACCCCTGTACGACCGGGTAGTAGGGTCCACCACCCGTGGCCCCCCGATCTGACCTTCGCGACCCTGCCTCGGCTGATGCCGAGCCGCACGGCGGCACCAAGAGCATCCCTGAGGTCGTCTCCGACCTGTGGGAGCTCACCACGAGCTACGCGAAGCAGGAGACGATCGACCCCCTCAAGGGGCTCGGCCGGTTCCTGGGCTTCGGCGTCGGCGGTGCGATCGTCCTGGGGGTGGGCGTCGTCCTCCTCCTGCTCGCCGGCCTGCGCGCCCTCCAGACCGAGACGAGCACCACCTTCACGGGCAACCTCTCCTGGGCGCCGTATCTGATCGTCGTGGCCGCGGGAGCGGTGCTGATCGCGCTCGCGCTCCTCCGAGTCACCAAGAGGAAGGGACCAGGCGCATGACCGCAGCCCAGGCACACGCCACACCGATCACCCGCGACACGATCGAGGCCAAGTTCCGAGAGCTCGAGGGCGGTGTCACCGACACCCGCGAGTCGGCGACGACGATGCTCATCACCGTCGGCGCCGTGGTGGCGGTGGGCGTCATCGCGATCGCGTTCCTCGCCGGGCGACGCAAGGGCCGGCGCCGCACGACGGTGGTCGAGGTCCGTCGCGTCTGATGCTGCTCCGCACGCTGGAGATGCTGGCGCGCCGCCGGCGCCGGCCGGGGGCACACCCCGCCTGGAGTGCCGTGGCCTTCGCCGCGTTCCTCCTCCGGCTGTACAAGCAGCGCGCCCACCGGCACGAGTCGGTGCTGCGCGAGGAGCTCAAGCCGGGGGAGACGATCGTGATCTCCCATGCCCCCGACCCTCGAGGTTGAGGTGAGGGTGCTGCTGCGCAACCCCAAGCGCGAGCTGGAGGTCGATGGGCCGGTGCGCGTGCACGCCCTGCTCGAGCGCCTGGAGATGAACCGCGAGTCGGTGCTCGTGATCCGCGGGGACACCCTGGTGCCCGGCGATGTGCTCCTCGAGGACACCGACGTGGTGGAGATCCGTCCCGTGATCTCCGGAGGCGCAGCATGAAGTGCACGGTGTGCAAGGAACCGGCGGTGATCGACGTTCGCCGGCACAACGCGAACTTCTGCGCGACCCACTTCCTGCGGCTCTGCCGTGACCAGGTGGCCAAGGCCATCAAGGACTTCAGCATGCTGGAGCCGGGCGACCGGGTGCTGGTGGCGGTGTCCGGCGGCAAGGACTCGTTGGCCGTGTGGGACATCTTGCGCGAGCTCGGGTACGCCGCGGACGGCCTCTACCTGGGCCTGGGGATCGGCGATTACAGCGATGCGTCAGGGGAGCAGGCCCGCTCGTTCGCGCGCGACCGGGGGCTGCGCCTCATCGAGGTCGACCTGCCGACCGACCACGGCTTCGACATCCCCTCCGGGGCCAAGGCGGCCAAGCGGGTCCCATGCTCGGCCTGCGGTCTCTCCAAGCGCCACCTCTTCGACGAGGCCGCCCGCACCGGCGGGTACGACGTCGTGGTGACGGGTCACAACCTCGACGACGAGGCCGCGGTCCTCTTCGGCAACGTGCTCCACTGGCAGACCGACTACCTCGGCCGTCAGCTGCCCGTGCTGCCCGCTCGCGATGGCTTCCCTCGCAAGGTGAAGCCCCTCGTGCGCCTCGGGGAGCGGGAGATGGCGGCCTACTGCGTGCTTCGCGGCATCGACTACATCGTCGAGGAGTGCCCGATGGCTGCTGGCAACAAGCACCTCGGGTACAAGGAGGCGCTCAACGCCATCGAAGCCACCTCGCCAGGCACGAAGCACGACTTCTACTTCGGCTTCCTCGCCCGCGCCTCGGAGCGCTTCACGCCCGAAGCCACCGCCGATCGAAAGAGCCTTCGACCCTGCGAACAGTGTGGTGCACCCACCACGGGCGAGATCTGCGCCTTCTGCAAGCTCGTGGCGCGCGCCACCTCCTCGGTGCCCGTCGAGCTCGGGCGACGTCGATGAGTCGCCTCTTCGTCGAAGGCGAACAGGTGCTGCTCATCGACACCAAGAAGCGGCGCTACCTCATCACGCTGGTGGCTGGGAAGGAGTTCCACTCCCATTCCGGCACCGTCGCCCACGACGCCGTGATCGGGTCTGCCGAGGGCACCACGTTCCGCTCGAGCCATGGGATGTACTACACGGTGATCCGGCCCACGCTGTCGGAGTTCATCCTGAAGATGCCCCGCGGCGCGCAGGTGATCTACCCGAAGGATCTCGGGGCGATCCTCATGATGGCTGACATCTTCCCGGGGGCGCGGGTGCTGGAGTCCGGCGTCGGGTCAGGGGCCCTTTCGATGACGATGCTCCGCAGCGGCGCCGACATCGTCGGCTACGAGCTCCGGGACGACTTCGCCGCCCGAGCCGTGAAGAACGTCACCGGGTTCCTGGGCGATGGCGTGCTCGATCGCTACCGAGTGGAGGTGCGTGACTGCTATGAGGGGATCGAGGAGGCCGACCTCGATCGCGTGGTGCTCGACCTGCCGGAGCCGTGGCAGGTGGTGAAGCACGCCGAGCGCGCGCTGCACCCCGGAGGGATCCTGCTCGCCTACACCCCGCAGATCACCCAGGCCGTCCAGCTCCAGGAGACGCTCCTCGCGAGCGCCTTCGGGATGGCCGAGACCGTCGAGGTGCTCCATCGAGGGTGGCACATCGAAGGGCTGTCCGTGCGCCCCGACCATCGCATGGTGGCCCACACGGGCTTCCTCACCCACGCCCGGCTCCTCGGCCCGCCCGCGGCCGCCTAGGCGCCCCCGATCGTGAACTCGCTCGACTTCCTCGTCCTCGCGGCTGGGGTAGGTGCCGCCTTCGGTGGGTACCGGCTCGGCTTGCTCGCCCGGGTCACCTCGTGGATCGGCATGGCCGCGGGGACCGTCGTCGGTGCGCTCATCCTCCCTCCGGTGCTCCGCACCGTCGAGGACGCCTCGGACGCACAGCTCCTCTTCATCACGATGGGGGTCCTGCTCGGCATGGCGTTCATCGGGCAGGCCCTCGGGCTCTTCATCGGCGCGCGTGCCCACGTGGCCCTCCCCGGGGCGACCGTGCGCTCCGCTGATCGCGGGGCGGGCGCTGTCGCCGGCGCGGCAGGGGTGCTCGTGGGCCTCTGGCTGCTCCTGCCACTCATGGCCGATGTCCCTGGATGGTTCGCGGTGCAGGCCCGAACCTCAGCGGTGGCCAGGTGGGTCGACCAGACCTTTCCGCCCGCACCCGACACGATGGCAACGCTCAGCCGCCTGGTGGGGGGCGACCAGTTCCCGAGCGTGTTCGACGGCCTGCACGCCGCGCCCGACCTCGGGCCACCACCGTCGGTCACCGGCATCCCTCAGTCGGTCGTGGACGCCGTCGTGCCGTCCACCGTCAAGGTGGAGGGCGTGGCCTGCCGGCGCATCCAGGAGGGGAGCGGCTTCGTGGCCGGCACCGACCTCGTCGTGACGAACGCGCACGTCGTGTCCGGCGAGACTGAGACGGTGGTCCAGCGAAGCGACGGCACCGACGTGCGCGCCACCGTGGTGGCCTTCGACCCGCGTCGTGATCTCGCGATCCTCCACGCGCCCGGCCTGAACCGCCAGCCGCTACCCATCGTCGACGTCGAGCAGGGCGGGACGGGCGCCGTGTTCGGCCACCCCGGCGGTGGCGCGCTGCGGGCCGCACCCTTCGAGGTGGGCCGCACCACCACCGCCACCGGGCGCGACATCTACGACCGCGAGCGAACCGAGCGCAAGATCCTGATCCTGGCGTCGAGCCTGGCGCCGGGCGACTCCGGCGGAGGTCTGATCGACGCGCAGGGTCGGATCGTGGGCGTCGCCTTCGCGATCGCACCCGACCAGCCGGGAGTGGCGTACGCCCTCGACGTGGAAGAGCTGCTGCCGATGCTGGCGGGCGATCTCAGTCGCGAGGTCGACACCGGTCCTTGCCTGAGCTGACCGGCCGGCACCGCGTCAGCCGAAGGCGAGCCGGCATTGCCGGTCGCCGGGAGGCACGTGCGAAGGCAGGAGCAGCGCAGTCGTAGGCAGGAGCGCAGCGACGCCCGAAGACGCACGAGGCGCAGCGACGCCCGCAGCACGCATGTGTTCAGGTCAGTCCGAGCGTGGTGATCGCCACGATCAGGGTGAGCGCTCCCACCAGGTCGACCGTCGAGCTCACGATCGGGATGCCGTAGGTGTCCGGATCGATGTGGGAGCGGACCGCGACGATCGTGCCGTAGTACGCGATGGCGAGCACCACCACCATCGCCGCGGCGCCGCCGAGCATCGAGGCGGCCACCAGCTGGGCCAGACCCGGCGACTCCTGGCCGAGTGCTCGCGCCACAAGGTGGGCCCCCAGGCCGTTGGCAGCGAACACCGGGACGCTCAGCGCGGCCACGAAGCTGAGGTCGGCGCGGGCCGCGTGAGCCGGGAGCGCGGTCGGCGGGGCGAGGCCGAGGAGCAGCGTGCTCGAGAGCCGGCCCGAGAGGATCCCCCCGAGCGCACCCGCGCTCGAGAGGTGCGCCGGCACGAGGATCAGCAACGCCGGGAGGGCCGTGAAGGTCACGAGGCGGTGCTCGAGGGCGACGCCGGCGAGGCTGCTCACGACGCCCGCGAGCACGAGCACCGGGATCGAGGTCCGGACGATCCGGCGCACCTGAGGCCACGACGTGGCGATGCCGGCGACGAGGGCTCCCAGGGCGAGCAGGGCCAGCACCCATCCAGCGCCCGAGGTGACGATCCCGAAGCCGAGCAGACCGGTGGCGAGCCAGAGCGCCGGCAGCGTGAGCACATCGCCCAGGGTGGACACCAGGGGCGCGGTCACGTTGTCGAGGTCCCACCCGAAGCGCACGGCGCCCGCCGCGAGCCCGAGCGTGGCCGCCAGCACGGGGAGCGAGGCCAGGGCACCGCCCCCGACCGACACGAGGGCGAGGTCGGCGAGGCCGATCGTCGATCCGAGGCCGAGCCCGACCGAGATGAGGGCCGCGAGCGCCACGAGCACGACCGACATCCCGAGCGTGAGCGCGCCGGCTGCCAGCACGTTCTGGCCGAGCATCGTCGAGCGGCGCAACCGGAGGTGGAGCTCACCTGCGTGGATCGACGTGGACACCCGGTTGCCGAGCGAGCCGAACACGTTGCCGCGCAGACCGATGGCGGCAGGCACGAGGAGGAGCAGGCCCGGTCGGCGCTCGAAGGTCTCGGTGAGCGAGCCCAAGATGGCGCCCGCCACCAGGCTCGTGGAGGAGTTCAGTGCGAGCGCGACGAGCCCCTGCCGGGCATCAGCACCAGGCAGCAGGCGGTGGGAGGCCATGGGGGCCGTCCCGAGGAGGTGGTTGGCTGGCGCGGCACGGCGAGCACGTTACCGCCGACACGGCCCCGAACGCGAAGATGGGGCCCATCGGGGCCCCATCGTTCCTGCGTAAGGGCGCCTCAGCCGCTGGCCGGAGGCGATCCGGCTTCGCCGGTCGCCGGGAGGCACGTGCGGAGGCAGGAGCAGCGCAGTCGTAGGCAGGAGCGCAGCGACGCCCGAAGACGCACGACGCCCAGCGACGCCCGCAGCACGGGCTACTTCAGCCGTCGACCTCGATGAAGATGCACTCGCCCGGGCACTCTTCAGCGGACTCGATGGTGGCCTCTTCCTGCCCGGCGGGCACGGGCGCGATCGCCTCGGCCCCACCCGGATCGGAGAGCACCTTGGCACCGTCCTTGACGTAGGCGAGGCCGTCGTCGAGGAGGGTGAACACGATCGGGGCGATCTCCTCGCAGAGTCCGTCGCCGGTGCAGAGATCCTGGTCGATCCAGACCTTCATGGTGGGGCTACCTCGTGTAGGAATCGGGGTGTCCTCCACCCTAGCGCGCCGACGAATTAACGCGGCAACTACGGGGGAAACCCTGCGTGGCGGTGGGGGAGCACAGGTGTAGGGTCCCGCGCAGGCACGATGCACAGGAGGTGGTCCCCGTCACGGAGTCGGACGATCAGGCGTCAGCGCCGGCGAGCGAGGCGGACGCGACCGACGCGGCGCGCACCCTCGAGCTCGAGGAAGAGGTCATCTCCCTTCGTCGGCGCTTGCAGGACGCGCCCAAGCGCGTCCGCACCCTCGAGGAGCGCCTCCTCGAGACCAAGGGCCAGCTCTCGCAGGCCGTGTCCCAGAACGAGAAGCTCACCTACACCCTCCGGGAAGCGCGTGACCACATCGCCGCGCTCCGCGAGGAGGTCGACAAGCTCACGCAGCCGCCGTCGGCCTACGGCACGCTGCTCGGGAGCAACGACGACGGCACCGTCGACGTGTTCACCGGCGGTCGCAAGGTGCGGGTGGCGGTGCACCCCGAGCTGGGTGACGACCCGCTGCGCCGCGGCGACGAGGTGGTGCTCAACGAGTCGCTGAACGTCGTCCTGTCGCGGGGGGCCGACCTCACGGGTGAGGTCGTCTCGATGAAGGAGCGCCTCGACGGCAACCGCGTGCTCATCGTCGGGCGTGCCGACGAGGAGCGCGTGGTGGAGCTGATCGACGAGCTCCATGACACGAAGCTCCGCAACGGCGACACCCTTCTGCTCGACCCGCGCTCGGGTCTCGTGCTCGAGAAGCTGCCTCGGCCCGAGGTCGAGGACCTCGCTCTCGAGGAGGTGCCCGACATCGACTACGAGGACATCGGCGGCCTCGACGAGCAGATCGAGCAGATCGCCGACGCGGTCGAGCTGCCGTTCCTGCACCAGGAGCTGTTCCTGGAGCACAAGCTGCCGGCACCCAAGGGCATCCTCCTCTACGGCCCCCCGGGTTGTGGGAAGACGCTCATCGCGAAGGCCGTCGCCAACAGCCTGGCCAAGAAGGTCGCGGCGGTTACCGGCGACACCGCTCGGTCGTACTTCTTCAACATCAAGGGCCCCGAGCTGCTCAACAAGTACGTCGGCGAGACCGAGCGCCAGATCCGTCTGGTGTTCCAGCGGGCCCGGGAGAAGTCCGAAGAGGGCTGGCCGGTCATCATCTTCTTCGACGAGATGGACTCCATGTTCCGCACCCGCGGCACGGGCATCAGCTCCGACATGGAGAGCACGATCGTGCCGCAGCTCCTCGTCGAGATCGTCGGCGTCGAGTCGCTCAAGAACGTCATCGTGATCGGCGCGTCCAACCGCGAAGACCTCATCGATCCCGCCATCCTGCGGCCTGGTCGCCTCGACGTGAAGATCAAGATCGAGCGCCCCACCGAGCAGGCTGCCGCGCAGATCTTCGCCCGCTACCTCACCGCCGACCTCCCCCTCGACGAGGCCGAGGTGACCAGCCTCGGCGGAGGCGACCGCGAGAAGGCCGTCCAGGCGATGATCGAGACCACCGCCGCGGAGATGTACCGCACCGACGAGGCGAACCAGTTCCTCGAGGTCACCTACCAGAACGGCGACAAGGAGATCATGTACTTCAAGGACTTCTCGTCCGGGGCCATGATCGAGAACATCGTGCGGCGGGCGAAGAAGCTGGCCATCAAGCGCCTGCTCGACGGTGGCACCAAGGGGATCCAGGTGGACGACCTCATCGAGTCGATCCACCAGGAGTACAAGGAGCACGAAGACCTCCCCAACACCACCAACCCCGACGACTGGGCCAAGATCTCCGGCAAGAAGGGCGAGCGGATCGTCTACGTGCGCACGATCGTCCAGCACACCAGCGATGCCGAGCCCCGCGGTGGTCGCTCCATCGAGCGGGTCGCCACCGGCCAGTACCTCTGAGGCCGGCACGCGAGATGGCGATCCCCAAGGTGCTCGGCATCGAGACGGAGTACGGCATCGTCATCCGTGGCGGCGACTCGAACCCGATCGCGGCCTCGTCCGTCTTGATCAACGCCTACGTCCAGGAGCTGGCCCGCGCGGGCTCGGCCACGGGGTCGTCGCGCATCGGCTGGGACTTCGAGGACGAGCAGCCGGGCAACGACGCCCGCGGCTTCAGCGCTGCGGGCGCGATGCCGCCCGAGGTCGAGACGCACCTCGTCAACGCGGTCCTCACCAACGGCGCTCGGTACTACGTCGACCACGCGCATCCCGAGCTGTCCACGCCCGAGTGCGCCGATCCGCGATCGATCGTCGTCTACGACCGGGCCGCCGAGGTGATCCTGCAGCGTTCGATGGACGCGGCCACCGCGCTCCTGCCTGCGGGTCAGGAGATCGTGGTCTACAAGAACAACTCGGATCGCAAGGGCAACAGCTACGGGTGCCACGAGAACTACCTGATGGACCGCCAGGTGCCGTTCTCGACGATCGTGTCCCACGTGATGCCGCACTTCATCACGCGGCAGATCTACACCGGCGCGGGCAAGGTGGGCACCGAGGCGGCCGGTCTCACGAGCGCCGATGTGCCGTTCCAGCTCACGCAGCGGGCTGACTTCTTCGAGGAGGAGGTCGGCCTCGAGACCACGCTCAAGCGCCCGATCGTCAACACGCGCGACGAGCCGCACGCCGACCCGCAGAAGTACCGACGCCTCCACGTCATCGTCGGCGACGCGAACCTGTCCGAGGTGGCCACGTTCTTGAAGGTGGGCACCACTGCCCTCGTCCTGTCGATGATCGAGGACGACTGGCTCACCCGCGACCTGCTCCCGGCGCGGCCGGTCCAGGCGCTGCGTCAGGTCTCCTACGACCTCACCCTCGCCCGTCCGATCGAGCTCGCCGACGGCTCGTCGATCACGGCGCTCGACGCCCAGTGGGAGCTGCACGGCCGGGCTCGGAAGTTCGCGGACGAGCGAGGCCTCGAGTGCGTCGGCGGGGCGGACGTGGGGGAGGAGGTGCTGCGGCGCTGGGAGGAGGTCCTCACCGCCCTCGAGACCGATCCGGGCCGGGTCGCCGACCAGGTCGACTGGGTGGCCAAGCACCGCGTCATCGACGGCTACCGCGCCCGCCACGACCTGCGCTGGGACGACGCGCGTCTTGCCGCGATGTGCATCCAGTACCACGACCTGCGTCCGTCGAAGTCGCTCGCCGCGCGCGTGGGGCTCGAGCGCATCTGCACCGACGAGGAGATCGCGCTCGCGGTCACCGAGCCCCCGCCCGACACGCGGGCCTTCTTCCGGGGTCGTTGCCTGCAGCGATGGCCCGAGAGCATCGTCGCCGCCAACTGGGACTCCCTCGTGTTCGACGTGGGCGGCGACCCGTTGCGCCGGGTGCCGATGATGGAGCCCTTGCGTGGAACCAAGGCCCATGTGGGTAGCCTCATCGACGAGTGCGAGAGCGCCGCCGATCTGCTCCAGAAGCTGGGGCAATAGACCGAGGAACCACTGATGGCCGAACGTGAGCAGAAGAAGAAGCAAGCCCCCGCCAAGACCGACGAGGTCGTCGAGGACGTCCCCGCGAAGTCCGAGCAAGGCGAGAAGATCAAGGCCGAGCTCGACGACATCCTCGACGACATCGACGAGGTCCTCGAGTCGAACGCAGAGGATTTTGTTAAATCCTATGTTCAGAAGGGTGGACAGTAGGCGTTAGGGATACCTACCGTCAGAGGGCGTTTCTATCCTGAAGACATGAAGGTGTGCTCAAGCTGCCAGCAGACGAAGTCACTCGACGAGTTCTATCGGGCCAAGGGCATGCGAGACGGATATCGCAGCGAGTGCAAGGCCTGCAACCAGGCCGCCAAGCGCGAGCGCTACGCCGCTGACCCCGGCAAGTACATCGGCATGGTTCGGCGCTGGCAGGGTGAGAATCCGGACCGCATGAGGGACTACCGACGCGATGGCAACGCGCGACCGGAGATCAAGCGCAAGCAGCGCGACATGTACTACCGACGGACGTACGGGATCTCTGCTGACGAGGTCGATGAGATGCTCGAGGCGCAGAACGGTGGGTGCGCGATCTGTGGTGAGAAGCCCGAGCGGCTCGCGTCGATGCACGTCGACCACGACCACGAGCACGGCCACCTGCGGGGCCTGCTCTGCCTGAGCTGCAACAGGGGCCTCGGCCAGTTCCGCGACGACCCCGCGATGTTGCTGCGTGCGATCGTGTACCTCCGCCAACGCAGCGCTGCGTGACCTGGCCGGCACGACCTGCCCCGGTCGTGGAGGAGGATGGCGAGGTGAGCGGGTTCGGTGTTGGCGAGCAACGTTGGATCGAGGGCCTGGACAAGCTGCGCAACGTGATTCGGCAGGAAGTGATCGGTCGCCAGCTCGCTGACCACGTCAGTCCTGGCATGAGCGTGCTCGACGTCGGCTGTGGGCAGGGCACCCAGGCCTTGCGGTTGGCCTCCCACGGCTGTCACGTCACGGGCGTCGACCCGTCCCCGGAGCTGCTCGACTGCTTCGCCTCGGGCGCGTCCACCGCTGGCCTCGATGTCGAGCTCATCGAAGGCCGGATCGAGGACCTCGACGAGCTGCTCCCGCAGCGCCGCTTCGACGTGGTGTGCGCCCACGGGCTCCTCGTGCGGATCTTCAACGATGCGATCCCGGCTGACACGGTCGTCCCTGACGACGGGGAGCTCGCGCTGCTGCTCGATGCCGAGGACCTTGCCGGCCGGCACGACCCCTACCGCTGGATGGGAGCACGGCTTCACGTCGTCGCGGCAGCGCTGTAGGCGCACTGGTGCATCGACGGGCGTGCGGCGGATGAACCGTCGCGCGATCCCGCGTGGTCAGCGCTCGAGGGCGGCCTTGATTCGGTCGAGGGTCTTCTGCATGCCCTTGACGAGTGCGGTGTCGCGTCGAGCTGCCGCGTAGAGGAGCTTCTGGGCGCCTTGGGCCGGCTTGTGGCTGAACGACTCGGTGACCGTCGTGGCCCCGGCTGCTTCGGTCAGCTCGTAGCGCCAGGTGGAGTAGCCCTCGGCCACGAACTCGAAGACCTTGTCGGGCACGCACTCGGTGACCTCCGAGGTCGTGGTCCATCGCTTCAGCGTGATCCCACCAACCCGGAAGGCGTTGTCGCCTTCGAACGTCGCGCCGACCGCGGGACCGGTGGCCGGTGCGACCCAGCGCCCTCCCGTGCACTCGGGGCTCCACTCACCCATGCGGGTGATGTCGGAGATGGCAGCGAACACCTCCGTGGCGGGACGGCTGATGGTGACGGTGGCGGAGCCTTCGATCATGGCGACGGTCTAGCCCCTGCCGGGACGAACCATCTAGTCGTCGGATGTCGCTAGCCTCGGCGCCGTATGACCCTTCCGATCTTCTCGGCCTCCGACGATCCCGGTCCCTCGTTCGCAGAGCTCCTCGCTCGGGTGCGCCCACAGACGGCACTCCCGGAGGGAACGCCGCCGCTGACGATCACCCACGGCACCACGGTGCTGGGTGTGAAGTACGCCGATGGCGTGGTGATGGCCGGCGATCGTCGCGCCACCGCTGGCAACCTCATCGCCCACAAGACGATGGAGAAGGTGTTCCCGGCCGACCGCTTCAGTGGCGTCGCGATCGCTGGGGCCGCCGGCCCCGCTGTCGAGATGGTGAAGCTCTTCCAGCTCCAGCTCGAGCACTACGAGAAGGTCGAGGGCCAGGTCCTGAGCCTGGAGGGCAAGGCCAACCAGCTCAGCACGATGGTGCGCGGCCACCTGCCCGCCGCGATGCAGGGCATGGCCGTGGTTCCGCTGTTCGCCGGCTTCGACCTCCGGCGACAGGTCGGACGGCTCTTCAGCTATGACGTCACCGGCGGACGCTACGAGGAGCTCGACCACATCGCATCGGGCTCCGGCAGCCTCCATGCCGGCACCGTCGTGAAGCTCGGCTTCCGAGATGGCCTCAGTCGGAACGAAGCAATCGACCTGGTCGTGAACGCGCTGTACCAAGCGGCCGACGCCGACTCCGCCACCGGCGGTCCCGACCTCATCCGTGGCATCTTCCCCGTCGTCGCCACGATCACCGCCGAGGGCTACACGAGGGTCGACGACGACGAGCTCCGCACGCGTGTCGAGGCGCTCGTCGAGAGAGGTGATGCACGATGAGCATGCCCTTCTACGTCGCACCCGAGCAGGTGATGAAGGACCGGGCCGACTACGCCCGCAAGGGCATCGCCCGGGGTCGCAGCGCGGCAGCCATCCTCTACGCCGACGGCATCCTGATCGCGGCCGAGAACACGTCAGGCACCTTGCACAAGGTCAGCGAGATCTACGACCGCATCGCCTTCGCGGGCGTCGGCAAGTACAACGAGTTCGACCAGCTCCGCATCGCTGGTGTGCGTCACGCCGATCTCAAGGGCTACAGCTACAGCCGGGAGGACGTCGACGCTCGCAGCCTGGCCAATGCCTACGCCCAGATGCTCGGCCAGATCTTCACGCATGAGATGAAGCCGATGGAGGTGGAGATCCTCGTCGCCGAGGTCGGCGCCGCCTCGAGCGACGATCAGATCTTCCACATCGTCTACGACGGCTCCGTCGTGGACGAGGACCGCTTCAGCGTGATCGGCGGCGACGCCGAGGCCATCGGCTCACGACTGGATGAGCTCTTCCAGCCAGATCTCGATCTCGGTGGGGCCCTCAACGCGGCCGTGTCGGCGCTGGCGGGGCCGGATCGTGTGATCGCGCCGGAAGAGCTCGAGGTGGCAGTGCTGTCCCGCAGCAACGGGCGCAGAGCCTTCCGCCGCGTGGAGGATGCCGAGCTGACCACGCTGTTGCCCGCCGGCTGACCAGCAAGAAGTTGACGCTCCGCGCAGGAGTCCCCGCGTCCGTGCCTAATCTCTGGTGGTGCGAACCAGGACAATTGCGCTAATTGCCGTCATCGGGTTGATCGCGATGGTCAACCCGGCCAATGCCGACCTGCACCAGGGGGTGCCGGTGCCGTTGGTGGATCTACCGGTGAACCCGGGGTTCGCATCGCCCAACGTGGACTACGTGGGCACCATCCCCCTCGATTCGCCAGGTGTGGGCGCCCATCTCCGCACCGACGATCAGGGCCGTCGCCTCATGTACGTGTCCGGTGTACCGGGGCTCTCGATCTACGACCTCAGCAGCCCCGCTGAGCCCCTGCTGCTCAGTCATCTTCCGATGCCGAACTGGGAGAACGAGGACATCACGGTCTCGGCCGACGGCAAGACGGCCCTGATGACCGAGTTCATGAACATCTTCTACGTGCACGTGATCGACGTTTCCGATCCCACGCTCCCGGTTCTGAAGTCCACCGTGCCGTTCCGGGCGGCCGGCCACATCGCTGACTGCATGGATCCTGCTTGTGATGTCGTGTGGGGCTCGGATGGCGAGATCCTCGACCTGCGTGACAAGGCCAACCCCGTGTTCCTCTCCACGACCTGGACCTCGCAGCTCTTCGTGGGCCCTGGTCACAACGTGAACATCGATGCTGCTGGCTATGCCATGACCGACACTCGTCCGATGGTGTTCGCCGACATCTCCAACCCACTAGCACCGCGGAGGATCGCCACCTCGAGCACCGCCCAGCACGGGACCTACAAGACCGCCTACCAGCACAACAACCTGCGTCCTCGCGCTGACGAGTACATCGAGCGGTCTGAGGCTGAGGGAACCAACTACCCCCTCCGCCCCGGCGAGCTCGTGCTGGGTAACGGCGAGACCAACTTCTCTGGCGTGTGCAACTCGGGCTCCGGACCGTTCGCGACCTGGAAGGCCGTCAACGTCACGAAGGGAACCATGATGACCGTTGCCGATGTGCTTCGTCCGGTGAGCGGCTCCTACACCAACGGCGATCCGGCCGTGAACGAGCTGGGTTGCTCGGGGCACTGGTTCACGTCGCGCACGGAGGGGAACGACCAGATCGTCGCGGGGGCGTGGTATGAGCACGGCACCCGCATCCTCAAGGTCGATGGAGCCACCGGCGTGATCAGCCAGCTCGGCTGGTGGCAGCCCGGCGTCGGCTCCGCCTCGGCCGCCCACTGGATAGACGATGAGTACATCTACACGATCGACTACCAGCGGGGCATCGACATCCTGAAATTCAGCCCTTCGCCCGACCTCATTCCGTCAGTCGAGGCGATCGACCAGTCATGGCTTGCCAACCTCAGTGCGGTGAACCCGCTTGCGGAAGGTGAACGACAGTTCTGCCGGCTCGCCTCCTCTGGCGATCCCGCTCTGACGGCCAGACCTGTGGGAGCGCTCAGCGCGGCACTCGTCCCCTGACGACTGCCGCATTCGCTGGCTCGTTCTGCCGCTCGGGTGAAGTGCGCGAGGCCCTCCGCTACGAGTGACCAAAGCAGCGATAGGTTGCTCGACATGGAGCGGCGGATCTTCGGACTCGAGAACGAGTACGGAGTCACGTGCACGCTTCGGGGCCAACGCCGCCTGAGCCCCGACGAGGTGGCGCGCTACCTCTTCCGTCGCGTGGTGTCCTGGGGGCGGAGCAGCAACGTGTTCCTCGCCAACGGCGCTCGCCTCTACCTCGATGTGGGCTCCCACCCCGAGTACGCCACCCCCGAGTGCGACTCCATCCTCGATCTCGTCACCCACGACAAGGCGGGGGAGCGGATCCTCGAGCAGCTGCTCGGTTCGGCGGAGCAGCGCCTCCGCGAAGAGGGGATTCGCGGCGTCATCTACCTCTTCAAGAACAACACCGACTCCGCGGGCAACAGCTAGGGCTGGCACGAGAACGCCCTCACCTCTCGGCGCGACGCCTTCGGCCACTACGCCGAGGTGCTCATCCCGTTCTTCGTGTCGCGCCAGATCTACGCGGGAGCTGGCAAGGTGCTGCAGACCGCGCGCGGCGCGATGTACTGCATCTCGCAGCGGGCCGAGCACATCTGGGAGGGCGTGAGCTCCGCCACGACGCGGAGCCGCCCGATCATCAACACCCGGGACGAGCCCCATGCCGACGCCGAGCGATACCGGCGCCTGCATGTGATCGTGGGTGACTCGAACATGAGCGAGTACGCCACCTTCCTCAAGGTGGGGGCGACCTCGATCCTGCTGCGGATGCTCGAGGACCCGAGTCAGGTGCTCCGCGACCTCACGCTCGAGAACCCGATCCGGGCCATCCGTGAGATCAGCCACGACACGACCTGCCGGCGCAAGGTGCGCCTCGCCAATGGCCGTGAGCTGTCGGCACTCGACATCCAGAGCGAGTACCTCGCGAAGGCGCTCAAGTACGCCGAGAGCAAGGGCGTGAGCCCGCTCGAGAAGCAGGCGCTCGGCATGTGGGAGCACTGCGTGTCCACGATCGAACGTGATCCGATGGACCTCGACCGCGAGTGCGACTGGGTGATCAAGCACAAGCTGATCGAGGGCTACCGGGCTAAGCACGATCTGGCACTGACCCACCCGAAGGTGGCCCTCATCGACCTGCAGTACCACGACATCAGCCGCGACCGCGGGCTCTTCTACAAGATGCAAGACGCCGGCCTCGTCGAGCGCACGTGCACCGACGCGGACATCGACGAAGCCGTCGAGACGCCCCCGCAGACCACTCGGGCTCGGCTGCGCGGCGAGTTCATCCGGCGGGCCAAGGAGCGCAAGCGCGACTACACGGTCGACTGGGTCCACCTGAAGCTCAACGATCAGGCCCAGCGGACCGTGCTGTGCAAGGACCCGTTCCGCTCCCGTGACGAACGGGTCGAGAAGCTCATCGCCTCGCTCTAGTGCCCAGTTATCGCACCGGCACGGTCACCGAGGTGCTCGTGGAGCGGCTGGGGCTCCAGCGCGTCACCACCGATGTCGGCCGCGCGTACGTGCTCACGGGCCTCACCGGCCCTGTGGCGGTGGGCGACCGCGTGGTGCTCAACACCACAGCGGTCGAGCTCGGGCTCGGCACCGGGGGCTGGCACGTCGTCCACTGGAACCTCGAACGAGACGCGTGGAGCGAACCGGGGCCAGGGCACATCATGAAGCTGCGATACACGAGCCTCCAGGTCGACACCGGCGCGGCAGAGGAATCCCATCCTGACCTGCCCGAAGATCTCGGGGGCATGCCTGTCGTGGCGTGCAGCCTCCACAGCCAGGTGCCGTGCGTCGCGGCCGCGGTCGTGGGCGCGGTTCCCACCGCGCGGGTGGTCTACGTGATGACCGATGGCGCCGCCCTCCCGATGGCGCTGTCCGACCTGGTGCTCGCCATGGAGGCCTCGGGTCTCGTGGCCGCCACGGTCACCGCAGGTCACGCCTTCGGTGGCGACCTCGAGGCGGTGTCGGTGCCCTCCGCGCTCCTGCTGGCCCGCCACGTGCTCGGCGCCGACGTCACCGTCGTGGCGATGGGCCCAGGTGTGGTGGGAACGGGCTCGCGGCTCGGCACGACCGCGGTGGAGGTGGCGGCCATCCTCGATGCCGCCGCCGCGCTCGGGGGCCAGCCCATCGCCGCACTCCGCATGAGCAGTGCCGACGAGCGCGATCGCCATCGAGGGGTCAGCCACCACTCGCGCACCGCCTTGGAGCTCGCGCGCTCGCGCGTGCTCGTTGCCAGTCCCGCCGACGGCGCGTTCGCCGACCAGCGTCACGATGTTCGCCGGGTGGTCCCGCCGCCGATGTCGATGCTGCTCCACGATGCCGGGCTCACGGTCACGACGATGGGTCGCGGTCCGGACGACGACCCGCTCTTCTTCGAGGCGGCAGGCGCCGCCGGCGCGCTCGCAGCCCAGGTGCTCCCGGTCGGTCGGTAGGGTCCAGACGATGTCGGCCGTCAAGCTCGAGCGCCTGCTCAACCTCACCGCACTCCTGCTCGACACCGCTCGTCCGATCTCGGCCGAGGTCATCCAGGCCCAGCTGGAGACCTACCCGCGTGAGCAGGGGGCCTTCCGGCGCGCCTTCGAGCGCGACAAGGACGAGCTCAGATCGATGGGCATCCCGCTGCGGGTGGAGAAGGTGCCCGGCACGATGCCGGCGGTGGATGGCTACCGGATCCCGCGCGAGGAGTACGCCCTGCGCGATCCCGGGCTCGCGCCCGACGAGCTGGCCGCTCTCCACCTCGCCGCGTCAGCGGTGCAGGTCGAGGGGCTCCCCGCCACCGAAGGGCTGCTCAAGCTCGGCGGCCTGGTGGGCGACCCCGCCCCTGGCGACCTCGGGGTGCACGTTGCCCCACTGCCGTCGGATCCGAACCTCGCGGTGCTCTTCAGCGCGGTTGCCTCCCGCACGCCGGTCGCGCTGCGCTACCACGACCAGGAGCGCACCATCGACCCGTACCGCCTCGAGTTCCAGCGGGGACGCTGGTATCTCACCGGGTACGACCACCTGCGGGACGAGGAGCGGAACTACCGGCTCGATCGCATCGAGGGCCGCGTCGCCGCGACCGACCTCCCGAGCTTCTCGCCCCCTGAGACCACCGTTCCCGGCCGTGCCCGCGGCGTCTGGGAGCTCGGCGGCGAGGAGCCGGTGCAAGCGCTCGTGCGCATCGACGGTCCACAGGCGCGCTGGGCCATGCAACACGTCGGCCCGGACCAAGTGCGTTCGGTGGAGGTTCCGACCGACGGAAGCGATCCGGTGGTCGTCATCGAGCTGCCGGTGGCCAACCGGGCGGCGCTCCGCTCGTTCGTGCTGTCGTTCCTCGAGCACGCGGAGCTCCTGGAACCGCCGGATCTGCGCGCCGACCTCATCGCGTGGTTGGACCAGGTGTCGTGAAGCCGGCCAACCAGGCCTCGGGGGCGCGCCTCCAACGGCTGCTCGCGATGGTGCCGTGGATCGCCGCACACGACGGCCCAACCCTCGACGAGGTGCGCGCCCGGTTTGGCATCACCGCCACCCAGCTCGCCGCCGACCTCGAGGTGGTGTGGCTGGTCGGGCTGCCGCCCTACACGCCCGACGCGCTGATCGACGTCGTCCAGGAGGGCGACCGCGTGTGGATCCACTACGCGGACGTGTTCGCCACCCCCCAGCGCCTCACCCCCGACCAGGCCGTGGCGCTGCTGGCGGCCGGCGCCTCGGTCCTCGCGCTGCCGGGCGCAGATCACGACAGCGCGCTGGCCCGCGGTGTCACGAAGCTGGCGGCGGTGCTCGGCGTCGATGCGGCGCAGGTGCTCGACATCAACCTGGGGGGCGCTCAGGTCGAGATCCTCGACGTGGTGCGCACGGCCGTGCGCGAGCGGCGGCGCGTGCACCTCGACTACTACTCGTACGGCCGCGACACCCGCACCGAGCGCGACGTCGACCCGTACCTCGTCCATGCCGCCGACGGCAGTCTCTACCTGCTGGGGTACTGCCACCTCGCACGCGGGGAGCGCCGCTTCCGGCTGGATCGCATCCTCGCCGCGACGCTCCTCGATGATCAGTTCGAGCCGTCCCCCGACGGCGTCAGCGTCGGGGTGTTCCAACCTGACGACGACGACCCTCGGGTGGTCCTGCGCCTCGCGAGTGCAGCGGCGTGGGTCTCGGAGGCCTACCCGGTCGAGGAGGTCGACCCGCAGCCCGATGGCTCACTGCTGGTCACCATGGCCATCGCGGCGGAGCCCTGGTTGGAGCGACTCCTCGTGAACCTCGGTCCGGACGCGGAGGTTGTGGACGCGCCACCGGAGCTACGAGGCGCCGGAGGTCGCGCCGCTGCGCGCATCCTCGACCGCTACCGTTGACCCGACGTGAGCGACGCCCCCGGTCCTGAGACCTCCCCTCCTCCCGAGACCGACCCGGACGCCGCCACCACCGACGCGGCCGCCGATCCCGAAGGCGACGGGAACGAGCGCGTTCGGTCGATGGTCGAGTGGGTGGCCGTCATCGTGGGAGCGCTGGTCGTGGCGCTCGTGGTCAAGACCTTCCTCTTCCAGGCGTTCTACATCCCGTCCGCGTCGATGGAGCCCACCCTCGAGAAGGGCGATCGGGTGCTCGTCAACAAGGTGAGCTACGACCTCCACGACGTGCGCCGTGGCGACGTGGTGGTGTTCGAGATCCCCCGCGAGGCGGTCGGGGTGGACGGCATCAAGGATCTGATCAAGCGGGTGATCGGCTTGCCGGGGGACACGATCGAGAGTCGCGAGGGCCGGGTGTACGTGAACGACGAGCTGCTCAGCGAGCCGTATCTCTCTGAGGGGACGATGACGGGGGATCCAGCCGACGGCAACAACCCGCCGATCGAGCGGCAAGTCGTCCCCGACGACAAGGTGTTCGTCATGGGCGACAACCGCGCCAACTCTCACGACAGCCGGTACGCGGATCGCGGTCCGATCCCGATCGATTCGATCGTTGGCCGCGCTTTCGTCCTCGTGTGGCCACCGGGCAAGATCGGGCGCCTGTAGCTCGTCACACCGCGCGGGCAAGGGCGTCGACCATGCGATCGACGTGGTCGCTGTACACGGCGTCGAGACCCGCATCGAGCAGGTTGTCGAGGATGCGGTCGTGTTGGGCGTCCCAACCGAAGCAGAGCACCCCGAAGCGGTGGAACAGCGCGGTGAGGCCCCCGTTCCACTCCGTGTGGTGCAGGTTGACCGCATCGACGCCCGCCTCGGCCAGCTCAGCGGCCCGGCGCTCTGGTCCATGGGGCATGTGGCCGAGGAAGGTCGAGTCGACGAGTCGGACCTCTGTGCACCGCTGACGCCATGCGGCCACCTGCGTGCTCCGGTGATGGCACAGCCACAGGCGCGACAGGGCGTCGCCACCCGCAGCCCGAGCCACCTCGACGACGCGGTCGAACGCCGCAGTGTCCTTCACGTCCAGGGAGATCTCGAGCCCCGTCCCCACGAGGTCGTAGAGCTCAGCGAGGGTGGGGATGTGGGCGGGGAGCTCGGCTCGACGAAAGCCCGAGATCGGCTGCTTGCGCACCCCCCGGCGGACGACGCCGTCGTGGTCGAGCACGGCCTCGCCGTCAGCGGTGAGCCACACGTCGCTCTCCAGGCCCGTCGCGCCCAGCTTGACAGCCAACGTGAATGCTTCCCGTGTGTTCTCAGGTGCATTCGCACGAGCACCGCGATGGGCGAACCCGATCTGAGGTGTGCGGAGCGGGGGCAGCCGAGTGGGCACGACGGCCCATTGTGCCAGAGACCGCTCAAGCGGAAAGGTGACGGAGCCGACAACCACATCGATGAAGCGAGGCGATCGGGAGGATCGGGCGAACATGGCGACAGTCATCAAGGCGAGCTGCATGGAGTGCGGCGACGTGGAGCTGGGAGTGAGCGAGCTCAGCGTCCGGGTCTGCACCGCGGCGACGCAGGGCACGTACGTCTTCCGATGCCCGACCTGCCAGATGTCGGTGGCCAAGCCCGCCGAGCAGCGCATCATCGACCTCCTGGTCGCATCCGGTGTCGAGCTCATCGAGTGGCACCTGCCGGCCGAGCTCTTCGAGGCTCACGATGGCGACGCGATCAGCCACGACGACCTGATCGACTTCCACCGCCTCCTCCAGTCGCCTGACTGGTTCGAGGCCGTCGCCCAGCTGCCCGCATCCGGCTGAGCCGGGTTACGGTCGCGGTCATGTCCCTCCTCTGGGCGGTGCCGCCGGTCGCTGTGACCGCTGCGGTCGCGATCGTCCTCCTCCAGATGCGCGCGATGGCCGAGGCCACCGACGCGCTCGCGATGCAGCTGCGCCGCCTCGACGAGGTGCGCGTCGCGGTCGCCGATGTGCGGGCTGAGTCTGCTCGGGCCCGCGCCTCTCTGCACGACCTGCGATCTCGCTGATCTGACCCCCCAGTACACTCGCCGCCATGTTCAACGTCGGTGGGGGCGAGGTGTTGGTGATCGCCTTCATCGCCCTCATCGTCCTGGGCCCGCAACGGCTCCCGGATGCCGCCCGGCAGGCCGGGAAGGCGATCGGGGAGCTTCGGCGCCTGTCCTCGGGGTTCCAGAACGAGCTCCGCGACGCGTTCTCCGATGCCGAGCTCACCAGCCCCGTCGCGGATGCGCCGCGGCGTGACGTCCTGGCCCAGCCTCCGGTGCACACCGCGCCCCCCGCTGCAGTCGAGTCGGTGAGCGGACAGGCGCCGAGGCGGCGAGAGCCGCTGCGAGCTGCGCCCGCCAACAACAGGAAGACCGCATCGCCGTTGCCGAAGGGCACCAAGCCCCGCGGCAAGGGCGCATGAGCATCGCGACGATCAGGATGTCCGCTGACGACGCCCGCATGTCGCTGGTCGAGCACCTCACCGAGCTCCGGAACCGGCTCATCAAGGTCGCGGTCGCGGTGGTGCTCGGGATGGTCGTCGCGTTCTTCCTCTACGAGCAGATCTTCGACGTCCTCCTCGGGCCGTACAAGGACGTCGCCGCCAGCCGCCCGGGCGCAACGCTCAACGACGGGAAGCTGCTCCAGATCGACCCGCTCGAGGGCTTCGCGATCCGCATGAAGCTCGCGGCCTACGGCGGCATCGGGCTCGCCATGCCCGTGATCCTCTGGCAGATCTGGCGCTTCGTCACGCCCGGCCTCTACGCCCACGAGAAGCGGTACGCCATCCCGTTCATGGTCTCCGCGCTGACCTTGTTCGTGCTGGGCGCCGGCCTCGCGTACTACACGCTGCCCCAGGCCCTCGACTTCCTCGTGGCGATCGGTGGTGAGGACAACTTCGTCACCGCGTTCGCCCCCCAGAAGTACTTCTCGCTGATCACCTACATGATGCTGGCCTTCGGGATCGGGTTCGAGTTCCCGATCCTGCTCGTGTTCCTCCAGATGGCCGGGATCGTGACCTCGCGATCGCTGCGCCGCGCCCGCCGCTACGCGGTGGTGGGGATCTGCATCGTCGTTGCCGTGATCACCCCGTCGGGTGACCCCATCAGCATGCTGATGCTGTCCGTCCCGATGGTGGCGTTCTACGAGGCCTCGATCTTGGCCGGCTGGTTGATCGAGCGACGGCGGGCGGGCGCTGCGGCCACCTGATGGCCCGGCCTGTGGATCTCGTCGCGAGCTACGACTTCGCGCTCGACCCCTTCCAGCTCCGCGCCATCAGCGCCATCGACGCGGGCCGATCGGTGCTCGTCGCCGCGCCCACCGGATCCGGGAAGACCGTCGTCGCAGAGTACGCGGTGGCCAAGGCCCTGGCGGAGGGGGGCAAGGCCTTCTACACGGCCCCGATCAAGGCCCTCTCGAACCAGAAGTACACCGATCTCGCGCGGCGACACGGAAGCGACCAGGTCGGTCTCCTCACGGGCGACAACTCGATCAACGGCGACGCGCCGATCGTGGTCATGACCACCGAGGTCCTCCGCAACATGGTCTACGCGGGGTCCGACGCCCTCGATGGCCTCCAGTACGTCGTGCTCGACGAGGTCCACTACCTCCAGGACGCCTATCGAGGACCGGTGTGGGAGGAGGTCATCATCCACCTCCCCGGCGACGTGCGACTGGTCTGCCTGTCAGCGACGGTCTCCAACGCCGAGGAGCTCGCCGAGTGGATCTCCACCGTGCGGGGGGTCACGGATGCGGTGATCGAGGAGCGACGTCCGGTCGAGCTGCAGAACCTCTACTGCGTGGGCGACAAGACGAGCGAGGAGATGCACCTGCTCCCCACCCTCGTCGATGGGCACCCCAACCCCGAGGCGGCCCGTCTCGACGACGAGGCGCTGCACACCAGCGGTCGAGGGCAGCGGGGGCGCCCGAGGCGCCGGTTCTTCACCCCCCGACGGGTCGAGGTGATCGAACGGCTCCAGGAGGAGGGGATGCTGCCTGCCATCACGTTCATCTTCAGCCGGAAGGCCTGTGACGAGGCCCGCGACGTGTGCCTCGACGCCGGGCTGCGCCTGACCACGCCGGAGGAGCGAGCACGGGTGCGAGCCATCGTCGACGAGCGCACCGCCGGTCTGGCCGACGCGGATCTGGACGTCCTCGGCTTCGATCGCTTCCTCGCTGGGCTCGAGGCAGGCGTCGCTGCGCATCACGCCGGCATGGTCCCGCCGTTCAAGGAGGCCGTCGAGGCGTGCTTCACCGAGGGGCTCACCAAGGCCGTGTTCGCCACGGAGACGCTCGCCCTGGGCGTGAACATGCCGGCTCGCTCGGTCGTGATCGACCGCCTGACGAAGTTCACCGGTGAGCGACGGGAGCTGCTGACCCCTGGGGAGTACACCCAGGTCACCGGGCGCGCTGGCCGGCGTGGGATCGACGACGTCGGGTACGCGATCGTGCTCTGGTCGCCGTTCGTGCCCTTCGAGCAGGTGGCGGCACTCGCCTCGAGTCGCACCTACGCACTGCGATCGGCCTTTCGCCCCACGTTCAACATGGCGGTCAACCTCGTGCGGGTCTACCCGCCGGAGCAGGCCCACCACCTCCTCAACCTGTCCTTTGCGCAGTTCCAGGCCGATCAGGCCGTGGTGCGGATCGAGGCCCGACTCGAGCGGCAGCGCACTCGCCACGAGCGGCTCCAGGAGGAGGCGAGCTGCGAGCGCGGCGACGTGGTCGAGTACCGGAGGCTGCGCGCCGACCTGGAGACGACCCGTCGGAGCTCCGGCAGCGCTGCCCCCCGGGGCACGGTCTCGCGGGTGCACGCCGCCCTCACCCGCCTCACACCTGGCGATGTCGTGATGATCGACGGGATGCGGCTCGCGGTGCTCAGCGTGGCCCATCGCAAGGGCCAGCCCCGGCTCCACCTGGTGGACGAGCGTGACAAGCCCCGCACCATCAACGCCGACGACCTCGTCGAGGAGCCCCGCGCCCTTGGCAGCGTGGAGCTCCCGCTCCCGTACAACCCGAACAGCCGGGCGTTCCAGCAGCAGGTCGGCAACGCCCTCCGCCAGGCGCGCCTCGGCCCGGGCCAGCCCGCCTCCGAGCCCGCGGACGACACGGCCGCTGACGATGTCGTCGAGCAGGCGTTCCGGGCCGCCGAGGGTCACCCGGTGGCCGACTGCCCTGACCGCGAGGCCCACGTCCGGGCGTCGGTGCAGGCCGAGCGGGTGGCGCGCGAGATCGACGACCTGCACCGCCAGGTGCGCGGGCGCACCGAGTCGCTGGCTCGCCGGTTCGATCGGGTGCTGCGGTTGCTCGAGGCCTGGGGGTACCTCGACGGCTGGGCCCTCACCGACGCGGGCGAGGTGCTCGCCCGCACCTACCACGAGTCGGATCTTCTCGTGGCCGAGGCGCTGACCACGGGCCTCCTCGACGACCTGGATGTCGCGTCGCTGGCGGCGTTGGCCTCGTGCTTCACCTATGAGCACCGCAGTCGCGATCGTCCGCCCGATCCTCGCTTTCCGTCCTCCACACTGCGCGATCGCTTTCGGACCCTGGAGGCGCTGTCGAGCGAGCTGGCGGCCGACGAGGAGTCGGCTGGCCTACCGGTCACCCGCCCTCCCGATCCGGGGTTCGTGCACCTCGCCCATGCGTGGGCCTCGGGTGGCGGGCTGGCGTCGGTGCTCGAGGACGAGGAGCTCTCCGGAGGCGACTTCGTCCGCAACGTCAAGCAGCTCATCGACCTGCTGCGCGGCATCGGTGACGTTGCCCCGGTCCCCGCCACCGCCGCCCGAGCCAGACAGGCTGCCGAGGCGATCCAGCGCGGCGTTGTCACGGCCACCTCGGCGCTCGACGTCGGGGATCCCGACGGCGGTCCCGCAGAGGCGGGCGAGTGACGATCCGCAAGGGGGAGGCGTGGGGCGCTCCCGGTGCCCTTCCTGCCGACGGCGTGGTGGTGCGCTCAGATGCCGAGCTGCGAGCCGCGATCACCGACGCCCGACGCCGAGGGGCGTCGATCCCCGTGCTCGGTCTGCTCGGGGGCGACCTGTGTCGGACCCTCGGCGGCCGAGGTGACGAGGCGCACCTCCACGGCGCCGACGCGGTCACGCTCCCCGTCGACCTGGGCTCGGTGCTCGTGGATGGCCGGCTGCACTGGTTCGCGGCCCACCTCGTCGCCAAGCGCAGCTGGTGGGTCGGGCGAGTCGTCGCGGCCATGAACGCGCAGTACCTGGGTGACTGGGACGTCGCGCCGAAGGGGCATCCCAACGACGGCTACCTCGACCTGCTCGACGGGGATCTCCCGTTCGGCCAGCGGATCATCGCCCGACGCCGTCTCCCGCTGGGCACGCACGTGCCCCACCCGGGGATCGAGGTGCGACGGGTCCACGCGGTGCAGGTCGACTTCGAGCGGCCGACGCCGGTGATCCTCGATGGTGAGTCGGTGGGCGCCGCACGGAGCCTGTCGATCCGGGTTGAGCCCGACGCGCTGCGCTGTGTGATCTGAGCCGCCTGTACCGTCTCGCCATGCGCGCATGGATCCTCGATGAGTCGCCGGGTGACTACCGGGGGGGCGAGATCGACGCCCCCGAGGTGGGGCCCGACGACGTCGCCGTCCGTCCGATGGCGAGCGCGCTGAACCACATGGACCTCTGGCTCACCCGCGGTCGGCCGCGCCCGCGGCTGCCACACGTGCCCGGCTGCGATGTCGCTGGCACGGTCTCGGCCGTGGGGCGCGAGGTGACCAACGTCGTCGTTGGCGACGAGGTCGTGGTGAACCCCGCGGTGTGCCCGCTCGAGGCGGTGGTCGCCCTGGGTGTCGACGCTCCGCTCGGCCGCGGCTTCCAGATCCTGGGTGAGCAACGGTGGGGTGGGCACGGCGCGGAGGTCGTCGTCCCGGCCCGCAACGTGCTGCCCAAGCCCGCCGGGCGCACCTGGGAGGAGTGCGCCGCCTACCCGCTGGCCACCCTCACCGCTTGGCGGATGCTCCGACGGGCGCGCCTGGCGGCGGGGGAGTGCTGCCTGATCGTTGGCGTGGGCGGCGGGGTGAGCGCTGCCGCGCTCCACCTCGCTGTGCGGATGGGGGCCGAGGTGCACGTGACGTCACGGGACCCCGCCAAGCGTGAGGCGGCCCTCGGATGGGGCGCGGTCGGGGCCTACGACTCGGCCGGGCCGTGGCCGGTGAAGGCCCATGTGGTGGTGGAGAGCGTGGGCCCTGCCACCTGGGAGCAGTCCATCGGTGCCCTGGTCCCCGGTGGGCGGCTGGCCGTCTGCGGCGGCACCTCCGGCCAGACGGTGGAGCTCAACCTGCCGAAGCTGTTCTTCAAGCAGGTGGAGATCATCGGCTCGACGATGGGGTCGTACCCCGAGTTCGCGGAGGTCACGCGGCTCGTGGCGCAGGGCCTCCCGGTGGCCGTCGATGCCGTCATGTCCCTCGACGAGTACCCCGCGGCCTTGAAGCGCCTGGAGTCTGCCGCCCAGCTCGGCAAGGTGGTGCTGTCGCACCAGTAGGGTGCCCGACGTGGACCTCGCCGACCTCAAGGAACGCCTTCGCTCCGAGGTGGAGGCCCGCGCCGAGGTGCTCCTCGATGCCTCCCACCAGATCCACGCCCACCCCGAGCTGAACTTCGACGAGCACTTCGCCCACGACCTGCTCACCGAGGTGCTCGCAGGAGAGGGCCTCGCCGTCGAGCGCGGGGCGTTCGATCTCGACACGGCCTTCGTGGCTCGGGCTGGCTCGACCGGGCCGTCGATCGCGGTGCTCCTGGAGTACGACGCCCTGCCGGGCATCGGCCACGCGTGCGGCCACAACATCATCGCCACTGCGGGCCTCGGTGCCGGTCTGGCCGCCGCAGCGCTGGCCGAGGAGGCCGGCGGCCAGGTCGTCGTGCTCGGCACGCCGGCCGAAGAGGGCGGCGGCGGGAAGATCGTCATGGCGCAGCGGGGCGCGTTCGACGGCGTCGACGCGGCCCTGATGGTGCACCCGGCCGGTGCCGACCTCGCCCGCATGGATGTCATCGCCGTGCAGGAGGTCACCGCGACCTACACCGGCGAGGCAGCCCACGCCGCCGCGTTCCCGCATCGGGGTCGCAACGCCCTCGACGCAGCGGTGCTCGGCTACCTGAACGTGGCCGCCCTCCGCCAGCACATCCGCCCCAACGAGCGGGTGCACGGCATCATCACCGCGGGGGGCGACAAGCCGAACATCGTGCCGTCGATGGCCCGTACCGAGTGGATGGTGCGGTCGCGGAGCATCCGCACCCTTGCGCCCCTCAAGGAACGCGTCGAGGCCTGTCTCCGAGCGGGTGCCGCAGCAGCCGGATGCGACGTCGACATCGCGTGGAAGTCGGTGGTCTACGCGGACATGCTCGACAACGAGGTGATGGTCGACCTGTACCGAGCGAACGCCGAAGCCCTTGGCCGCGACCTCGCCAACCCCGATCCGGCCTTCTCCGTGGTGGGCAGCACCGACATGGGCAACGTCAGCTACGTCGTGCCCTCGATCCACCCCATGATCCAGGCCGCACCGGCCGGCGTGCCGATCCACACCCCAGAGTTCGCGGGTCATGCGATCAGCGAGCCCGGTGACCGAGCGGTGATCGACGGTGCCATCGCCATGGCCTGGACCGTCGCCGATCTGTGGCTGGCCGACGGGGCCCTGGCCGCCGTGGAGGCCGAGTTTGCAGCCACGATGGCCCGTGTGGGCCCGGAGGCTCGAAGGTCCGCGATCGGTGGGTGAGGCCGGGCGTACGATCTGGATCCCCACTCGCCCCAGGATCGCCCGATGACCGTCTACATCGCCGAGGAGTTCACGGCCGACGAGGCCGACATCCTCCGCCGGTACTTCACGAACCTCGATGGTCCGGTCTTCGCCCTGGTGAACCTCCCCGAGGTGGTGAAGGGGGCGCTGTTCGCCCGGTACTCCCGCAGCTCCAAGAGCCTGCGCCGCCTGTTCCTGGACGAGTTCGTCGGCGATCTCGACATCACCGGCGACACCACGATCGATGCCACGGTGGGCCTGCGTCGAGCAGAGGAGCTCTACGACCGGGTGTTCTTCGAGTACGGCGACGACTCCGTCGCCCAGCTCGGCGGCGTGCACCTCGCCTGCGAGCAGGCCTCGAACCTCCTCACGAAGGTCCTCGAGTGGGGCCGGCTGATGGCCTACCTCGAGCAGTCCACCCGCTACATCGCCTACGACACCCGTCTCGGGGGGCGCTACCGCTACTTCCGCGACCCTGAGGTGCTGGGCTCGGGTCTCGGTCTCCGCTACATCGGCGACATGGACCGCCTGTTCGACTCCTACGCCGAGCTCGTGCCGATCATGTCCGACTTCTACCGGGAGCAGTTCCCGAAGGACCCGGCCGACTCCGACTTCGTCTACCGCCAGGCCATCCGAGCCAAGGCCTTCGACGCGGTCCGTGGCGTGCTCCCGGCCGCGTCGCTCTCCAACGTCGGGATCTACGGCACCGGTCAGGGCTACGAGGCGCTGCTCCTGCGCATGCGGTCGCACCCGCTTCCGGAGGCCCGGGCCTATGCGGATCTGATGCTCACGGAGCTGCGCAAGGTCATCCCCAGCTTCCTCAAGCGGGTCGACCTCGACGACCGGGGCGTTGCCTGGAGCACGTACCTCGCCAGCACCCGGTCGGCCGTGGAGGAGCTGGCCCAACAGCTCGTGCCCCCCGTCGACCCCACCCCGGAAGCGCCGTCGGTGGCCCTGGTCGACTGGGATCCCGACGGCGAGGTGAAGCTGGTCGCCGCCATCCTCTACTCGCACACCCACCTGAGCGAGGCAGTGCTCGACCAGCGGGTGCGGGCGATGACCACCGAGGAGCGCCTGTCGGTGATTCGCGCGTACGTCGGTGATCGGGCGAATCGGCGTCACAAGCCCGGGCGCGCCTTCGAGCGGCTCACCTACCGGTTCGACGTCTTGGCCGACTACGGGGCGTTCCGAGACCTCCAGCGCCACCGCATGCTGTCGATCGAGTGGCAGCAGCTGAGCCCTCGCCATGGGTTCACCCGTCCGGAGGCGGTGGAGATGGCCGGTTGCGCGGCCCGCTTCGACGAGGCGATGGAGCGGTCCGCCGATCTCCACGACGCCCTCGTCGAGCGCTTCCCCGCCCAGGCGGCCTACGCGGTGTCCCTCGCCTACCGCGTGCGCTTCTACCTCCACCTCAACGCCCGCGAGGCCATGCACATGCTGGAGCTGCGCACGACCCCGCAGGGCCATCCGGCGTACCGCATCGTGGGCCAGGACATGCACCGGCTCATCGCCGAGCAGGCCGGCCATGTGGCCGTCGCCGAGGCGATGCGCCACGTGGACCACTCACCGGAGCCCACCCTCGAGCGCCTGGAGGCCGAGCGGCGGGCCGAGACTCGGCGCCAGTCTCGCTGACCCCCTGAGGCTGGTGTTGCGCAAGGGGCTTGTGGGGCAGGTGGGGGACAGGTAGGTTCCGACCAGGCGGGCGGAGACCCGGAGGATCCATGCGCGCCCATCGAACCCTCTCCACGACGAGCTCCGTCGTCGTCCTGGCCTTCCTCGCCCTCCTCGGCACCGGCACCCACACGGTCAGCCGGGGTGAGACCCTCGCCGGCATCGCCGCCGGGCACGACACCACCGTCGCCGCCCTGGTCCAGGCCAATGGGATCAGCAACCCCAACCGGATCCTCGTCGGTACGCGCCTGACGCTCCCCGGCGCCGCTCCCACGGCCGCGGCTGCCCCTGCCCCGGCGACGAGCACCTACCGAGTCCAGCGGGGCGACACGCTGGGCAGCATCGCCAGCAAGGCAGGCACGAGCATCGCCAGCCTCGTCGCGCTGAACGGCATCAAGAACCCGAACCTCGTCCGGATCGGGCAGGTGCTGTCCGTCCCGGTCGCCGCCGCGGGCGCAGCTGCTCCGTCGGCGCCACCCGCCGCCCCCACGGCCACCAAGGCGCCCGCGGGTGGGGCAACCCACCACGTCGTTCGGTCAGGCGAGACGATCAGCGGCATCGCGACGCGCTATGCGATCAGCCAGGTGCAGCTGATCGCTGCCAACGGCCTCACCGACGGCCGCGTGTACGTCGGTCAGCGCCTCGCGCTCGTTCCCAGCACCAGCGCCACCCCCGCCCCCGCCGCCGGGGCCGCTGGCGTCACCCACACGATCGCTCCTGGTCAGACGCTGTCGAGCGTCGCGCAGCGCTATGGCACCACGATCCGGGCCATCCAGGACGCCAACGGGATCACGGATCCCGACCTGGTGGTGGTGGGCCAGGAGCTCAAGATCCCGAGCACCTCGGGAGGCTCGACCAGCCTGGTCTGCCCGATCCAGGGTCCGATGCGCCACATGAACGACTGGGGCTTTCCGCGATCCGGCGGGCGGTTCCACGAGGGCAACGACCTCTTCGCGGCTCGGGGTACTCCCGCCGTAGCGGTGGTGGCAGGGACGGCACTCCAGACGGTGGGTCGGATCGGCGGCAAGCAGGTGAAGCTCACCGGTGACGACGGGGTGTCGTACTACTACACCCACCTGGATCAGTTCGGCACCGGTGGGCGCGTGAGCGCCGGGGCCGTGATCGGCTACGTCGGGAGCTCCGGCAACGCCGCCGGCGGCGCCACCCACGTGCACTTCGAGGTGCACCCAGGCGGCGGTGCGGCGGTCAACCCGTACCCTCGCATCAGCGCGGCCTGCTGACCGCTCCCCGATCCCTCGGCCGCATCGCCGGTTCGGCGTCGACCTCGATACCCTGAGCGGCCCCGCGCGGGCGCCCTGGCAAGGGTTGCCTCATCGTGGAGGCGCGGGCCTATGATCCCGCCGCACACCCCCCCGACACCCCCCAACGAGGACAGGCATGGCTGACGACGACGAGGTCATCGAGGAAGAAGAGCTCGATGAGCCGGACGACCTCGACGAGGAGCCGGACGACCTCGACGACGACGACGAGCTCGATGTGGACGACTTGGTCGTGGTGGACGACGACCTCGATGAGGACGTCGTTGTCGTGGACGACGAGGACGAAGACGACGTCGACGCCGTCGTCGCGCCGGTCAAGGCCAAGCGTGACGATGACGACGACGACGCAGAGGACGATGACGACGCCGACCCCGACGATGTCGAGGCCGACCTCGACGCCATCCTGAAGGATCGGTTGGCGGCAGCCGAGGAAGAGGAAGACGACGAGGAGGAGGCCGCTCCCGAGCCGGAGGAGCGCGCTGACGGGACCGGCCGGATCCAGCCCAAGCGCCCCGGTGAGTTCGTCTGCCAGTCCTGCTTCCTCGTGAAGCACCCGAGCCAGCTCGCGGACGCGAAGCACCGCCTCTGCGCCGACTGCGTGTGAGCTTTCCTGCCGCAGTCTCGACCAGCCAGGATGGACCGGTGACCGACCAGCCGAACGATCAGCCCGCCAAGACGCCCGCGGAGGCGGCCGTGGAGCACGCGGTCGAGACCTTCATCTACGCCCCGATCGGGCTGCTCTTCGAAGGGGCGTCGCTGCTCCCACAGCTGGTCGAGAAGGGCCGCAACCAGGTCACCATGGCCCGGATGATCGGGAAGTTCGCGCTGGAGCAGGGCAAAGGCGAGGCCACGAAGGCCGCCACCAAGCTCGGCGACCAGGCGGCGGGCGTGCTCGACTTCATCGGCGGGAGCGTCACGCCCACGCCCACGCCGACGGCGCCCGCTGCGCCCGCCCGAACCGCCTCCGCCGCCACGCGACCCTCCAAGGCCCCCGGTGCGGCCCGAGCCGCTGCGCGCAAGGTCGCGGGGGTTGCGACCGCCAGCGCGGCACCGAAGGCCACAACACCGAAGGCCACCACGGCGGCTGCGGCCACGCCGGCAGCTGCCGCGCCGGTCGACCTGGCCATCCCGGACTACGACGGGTTGTCGGCATCCCACGTCGTGAACCGGCTCGCAGGGCTGTCGTCGATCGAGCTCGAGGCCGTTCGTCAGTACGAGGCGGCCAACCGGGGCCGCAAGACGATCCTCTCGAAGGTCGCCCAGCTGCAGGCGAGCTGATGGGCTCCGCCGCCCCCGAGGAGGCGTGCCGGCCCGCACAGGCGGCCGACGTTCCCCGCCTCGCGGCGCTGGTGGAACAGGCCATCGCGGAGCTCCAGGAGGTGCGCGGTGGTGCGGTGTGGGCTCGCCAGCGAGCGCGGGTCGCCCCCTTCGAAGCGCGCCTCGAGGCCGAGATCGCCGACCCCGACCACCTCGTGGTCGTCGGCACCCTCGACGACGTCGTGCTGGCCTACGGGGTAGCCCGCATCGAGGTGCTGGCCGATGGCGGCTTGCTCGGCGTCGTGGACGACCTCTACACCGAGCCGGAGGCGCGGGCGCTCGGGCTCGGGGAGATCGTGATGCACGCGCTCGTGGACTGGTGCACGGAGCGAGGCTGCTTCGGCGTGGACAGCATGGCGCTTCCCGGCGATCGTCACACGAAGAACTTCTTCGAGTCCTTCGGGCTGGTGGCGCGCGGCATCATCGTGCACCGCCCGCTGCGGTGAGCGCGCCCCAGCCGGTCCTCGCGGTGGGTGCCGTGGTGGTCGACGACGACCGGCTGCTGCTCGTGCGTCGCGGCCATGGGCCCGCCGCTGGCGCGTGGTCGGTCCCGGGTGGTCGCGTCGAGGCAGGGGAGACCCTCGCCGAGGCGGTCACGCGCGAGCTGCGCGAGGAGACGGGGCTCGACGGCGTGTGCGGACCGTTCGTCGGGCTCGTGGAGCGGATCGACGACCACGATCACTTCGTGATCCTCGACTACGAGGTGACCGTGGTCGGGGGAGATCAGCCCGTGGCGGGCGATGACGCAGCGGAGGCGCGCTGGGTGCCGTTGCACGAGGTGGCAGCGATGTCGCTGGTGGACGGGTTGGCCGAGTTCCTGCACGACCACGGCGTCATCCGCACCTTCACCTGACGAGCCCACCCCAGCTGAGTCGGGTCAGCGACCCTTCCATGCCGGCGGGCGCTTCTCGATGAAGGCCATCAGGCCCTCGGAGAAGTCCTCGGACTGCATGGCGATGCCCATGCCCTCGAGCGACATCTTCCACCCGACGTCGTCGGGAGCGTTCGTGGCCTCGAGCACGATCTTGCGCGACTCGCGCACCGCCACCGGCGCGTTGGCACAGATCTGCTCCGCCAGCTTCACGGCCTCGTCGAGGGCCTGGCCGGGCTCCACGAGCCGGTTGACGAGGCCGAAGTGGTGGGCCCGGGTGGCGTCGATGGGGTCCCCGGTGAGGGTGAGCTCCATCGCGATGTTGAGGGGGATCTTCCGGCCGAGCCGGAACAGGCCGCCAGCCGCTGCGACGAGCGAGCGCTTCACCTCGGGGATGCCGAAGGTGGCGGTGGTCGATGCCACGACGAGATCGGAGGCCAGGACGAGCTCGGTGCCGCCCGCGAGGGCCGGGCCGTCGACGGCGGCGATGATCGGCTTCACGCGGTCGCGCTGCACGAACCCCCCGAACCCGCCCTTGGCGGTGGCGAGCGATCCCGCGTTGCCGGCGTTGATCTCCTTGAGATCAGCCCCCGCGCAGAACACGGGGGGCACCCCGGTGAGGATGCCCACCCAGATGGAATCATCGGCCTCGATCTTGTCGATGGCCGCCTCGATGCCGTTGGCGACGTCGCCGTTCACGGCGTTGCGGGCCTCTGGCCGGTTGATGGTGATGACCGCGAACGGCCCCCGTTGCTCGAAGTCGACAGACATGGTCGGCACGTTAGCCATGGCGCAGTAACCTCACCGCAACGGCGGCGGACTCAGGGCGGGCTGGACGATGGCGACGAACGAGCGATCGAGGCACCTCCAGTGCCCCTTCTGCGAGACCTACGAGGTCGAGCGGCTCTACCTCGCCTCCCTGCGCCTCGATTCGTGCGCCTGCGCCTCCTGCGGTGCCCGCTGGGACGAGGATCCGGTCAGCGGCGACTACAAGGGCCGCAGCGCCAAGGAGTCAGCCGTCACGCCCCGCGAGTACTGAGGGCCGCTCGGGGAGTTGCACCAACCACTCCGGGCATCGATCTGTTCAGCGTTGGAGCGACAATTCGTCGTCCACGTCACGGACGTTTGGGATTGTCGCTCAAACGCTGAACAAACCGAGTCGTCCGGTGCCTCGCCGCGCCTCACGAATCCCGGACTGAGAACACGGCCCGGCACGATGCACTCAGCGGCGGACCGCCCACGCCCCGCCGTAGTCGTTCGCCACCAATGACCCATCAGCCGCGAGGTAGGTGGTGACCAACGTCGCCCCGCCCTCGGTCACCTGTTGCCAAGCGGCGGCAGCGTCCTGGTTGCCGGGCGGGGGTGTCAGGCCAGAGAGGTCCGGGACCCGTCGAAGCTGGACCACCGCGGAGGCGGTTCGCTCGCCCTCGTCGAACAGGTGGCAGCGGAATGCTCGCACTCGTCGTCGCTCCAAGAGCATGGAAGCGGTCGCCCGCGGCTGAAGCCACTGCGGACAACGCGTGCGATTCGCGTCCGACCGCGAGTTCGTGTCCGTCCGCCACCATGCGGAGCTCGAAGTCGACGAAGGCCGGAGCGGCGTCGTGCATGCTGACCCTGCGGCGGTGCGCGCTAGTCGCCGGAGACGGCGTCGATGTCTGCCACTGGGGGCCCGACTGCGGCAGCGTGCTCGGATGGAGCCTCCACCTCGGAGCCGTCGACCGGTTCCACATCGGCTGCCGCGACTGGTTCCGTGGGCGCGTCGGCTGCGGGCTCGACCTCGGCCTCGGCGGACTTGGCCTCGTCCTGCGTGGGCTTGCCCGGCTTCGCAGGCTTGGGCTTGTCGAGCTTGGGCTTGGGCGGGCGACGGCGCTCCACCTTCGGGCGGGGGGCACTGCGGTCGGGGGTGATCTCGAAGATGTGGGCGATCTTCGGGATGCGGGTGGCGAGGCGGGCGATCGTCGCCTGCACGTCGGCGTGGAGCTCCTTGGGCAGCGATGCCGGGATCACCTTGTCGCGCACGGGCGCGAACGCCAGCGCATCGAGGACCGCCACCCAACGCTCCGGTGCCGCGTCGGCGGTGAGCGCCTCGCCCGCGCCCTCGATGAGACGGGTGGAGATCTCCGCCGGCAGGGGGGCGCCTGCCTTGGGCGGGCGAGAGCTGACCCGCAGGGCGCGGACGATGCGGCCGACGTCGAGTGTGGCGGTGAGCTCCGCGAGCCACGCGGCATGCTCCGCGTCGACTCGGGCAGTCAGCCCTTCCCGGAGGGCTTGGGCAAGTGCCCGCGCCTCCTCGCCCTTGCCACCGGCATCGGCAGTGGACACGACCGAGCGCAGATCGCGCAGGTCGAGGTGCTCGAGATCGCGCAGGGCCGCTTCGGCACGGTCCAGCCACTCCGCGGCGCGCACCTTGGGCACGAGCTTCTCCGCGATGTCGAGCAGCGGGTCGGCCGTGATCGGGGCCTCGCCGGCCGCGGCCCGCTCGGCGTTCTGCTTCGCAATGGCCTGGCGGACCGCCGGGAGCCCGCCGAGGACGACCTGCTCCGCGATGGGCCGGTGCGCTTCGGGGAGCGACTCGAGCAGGGCGCTGCGATGCGCCTTGCCGGCGCGAAGGCGCTTGGCCTTCGGGCGCTCGACGGCCGGCATGGGCGGCGGCTCCGGGCGCGTGCGGCGCGGCGACCGAGCGGCGCCGTCGCGACCCTTGGTGTCGTCACCGTCACGGCGCGGGCGCCGATCGCTGCCGCCGGGCCGGTTGCCACCCGCACGCTCGCCCTCGCGGCCGCCGCCCTCGCGCTGCGCACCGTCGCGGCCCGCTCCCTCGCGGCGGGGCCCGCCTCGCCCAGCGCCCTCGCGGCGCGGGCCGTCACGACGCGGGCCGTCACGACGGGGTCCGCGGTCGTCACGCGACCGTGACGCCAAGGTCGTGGTGACGAGCGGCTCGTCCTTGCCTGCCGGGGCGATCAGCTCGAGCCGCTCGGGCTCCTTGCGCCCGCCCTTGTCGGGAACCACGCCGGTGATCGAGATGCCGTCAACGAAGAAGTCGGCGTCGACCTTGAGCACGTCGCCGACCTTGGCCTCCGCGGGAAGCACCGTCGCGGCGACCGTGCCCTTGGGTGCCTTGGCGCCAGCGGCTCGCCACGTCCACGTGCCGTCGTCTCGCGAGCTCGTCAGCTCGATGTCGATCCTGCGGGGCATGGGAGCGGGCTCCAGAAGCGGTGTCGGACGACTCACTCCGGTGTGGGGCGTCGGGGTGGACAACCGTACTCGCCACCGTCAGAAGGCCCCAATGCCCGGGGTTCGCTCAGCGGCGAGACCACCCACCGGGTCGATCGGCGAGCTCGATCACCCTCGCCGGCAGGTCGGCCGCAGCGATCGCGGCGAGGCTCGTCTCCTCGAGCACCTCGCGCAGCGCCACCCTGGTGGCGATCCACACGCGCTGCACCTCCCGGGCCGGACCCTGATAGGTGACCTGCTCGGGCGCCTCGCCGTGCACGTCGGCGAGCGGACCCTCCACGGCGCGGATGATGTCGGCCACGCTCACCTGCTCGGCGGGCTTGGCCAGCCAGTAGCCACCGTCGGAGCCTCGCTGACTCCCGACGATCCCCGCTCGGCGCAGGTCGCCGAGGATCCCCTCCAGGAACCGACCCGGTATGCCCTGGGCCGTCGCCAGCGCGTCCCCCTTCACGAGTGCACGCTCACGGTCGGCACCCGCCTGCGCGGCAGCGAGCTCGGCGCCCGCTCGCAGCGCGTAGTCGACCTTGGCGGTGATTCGCACGGTTGTGCTCAGCCGCCCCAGAGCAGACGGACGCAGGGGTGCGAGACCGGGGTCATCGGCGGCACCCTAGTGCCGGGTCGGGTGCGCGGTTCGGACACGTCCGCGCCTTAGGCTGGCCGCGATGACCGCGCCGGTGCTGCTCCCCGAGCCCCCTCTCCCGCTCGGCGAGCGCGTGGAGCTCCCCGGACGGGGCACCACGTTCGTGCGGGCCGTCGAAGGTCCGCCCGGAGCCCCCACCGTCGTGTTGCTGCACGGGTGGATCGCCAGCGGAGGACTCAACTGGTTCACCGCCTTCGAACCCCTCGCGCAGCGCTTCAGCGTCCTCGCACCCGACCTCCGCGGTCACGGGCGCGGGATCCGCAGCCGTCGCCGGTTCCGCCTCGCCGATTGCGCCGACGACGTCGCTGCGCTCCTCGAGCACCGCGGCACCGGTCCGGTGATCGCCGTCGGATACTCGATGGGTGGCCCTGTGGCGCAGCTCCTCTGGCGTCGGCACCCCGAGCTCGCGGCCGGCCTCGTCCTGTGCGCCACCGCCGACCGATTCGTCGCCGGGGGCAGGGAGCGGCTGATCTTCGGTTCGATGATGGCGACCGCCGCGGGCACGACGCGCACAGGCGCGTGGGTTGGGCGCAGCCCGCTCATGCGCACGTGGCCCCAGGGGCCCACCCCAGCCCGGCCGACGAACTTCCGCGGCTGGGCAGCGGGCGAGATGCGCCGGCACGACATGGTGAAGATCATGGAGGCGGGTCAGGCCATCGGGAGCTACAGCGCCCGTCGGTGGATCGGCGAGATCGACGTGCCCACCACCGTGATGGTCACCCGCCGGGATCGGGCGATCCGCCCGGAGGCACAGCTGCGGATGGCTGCGGCCATACCCGGCGCCCTCGTGCATGACATCGACGATGGCCACGTCGCCTGCGCGAAGCGCGAGTTCGGTCCGGCCCTTGCACGTGCCGTGCAGTCGGTGGTCGAGCGGGTCCCCGCGCCGGCCCGACGCGTTGCCCGCTGACGCAGCCACACCCCCGGTGGGACCGCTCGCCGGGCTGCGGGTGATCGAGATCGCGGGGATCGGGCCGGGGCCCTTCGGCGCGATGGTGCTCGCGGATCTCGGTGCTGAGGTGATCCGCGTCGACCGGCCCTCGAGCCTCCCCAACGACCCGACGAGCGCGCGGTTCGACGTCCTCGGTCGGGGGCGCCGCTCGATCGCGGTGGACCTGAAGACCGACGACGGTGCTGCGGTCGTGCTCGCCCTGGTGGCGGGGGCGGATGCGCTGCTCGAGGGGTTCCGGCCGGGTGTCGCCGAGCGGCTCGGCATCGGACCCGCTCCCTGCCTGGCGCGCAACCCGCGCCTCGTCTACGGCCGCATGACCGGTTGGGGTCAGGACGGTCCGCTCGCCCAGGCGGCGGGTCACGACATCACCTACGCGTCAGTGGCCGGGGCGCTCGCGCACATCGGTCGTGCCGGGCAGCTGCCGACGCCGCCGCTCAACCTGGTAGCCGACTTTGGCGGGGGAGGCATGCTGCTCGCCCTCGGGCTCTTGGCCGGGATGCACCACGCCCAACGCACCGGCGAAGGACAGGTGATCGACGCGGCGATGGTCGACGGCACGGCTCTGCTGATGGCTCCGTTCTTCGGCGCCAGTGCGATCGGGTTCTGGAGCGACGAGCGCGGCACCAACCTCCTCGATTCGGGTGCGCCCTTCTACGACGTGTACCGGTGCGGTGACGGCCTCGAGCTCGCCGTCGGCGCCATCGAGCCGCAGTTCTTCGCGGCACTGCTCGACCTGCTCGAGCTCGATCCGAGCACGACCCCGGGCCAGGACGACCAGCACCGGTGGCCGGAGCTCCGTGCGTCGATCGGCGCCGCGCTGGCCACGCGGTCGCGGGCCGAGTGGGTCGATCGGGCCGAAGGTCGCGATGCGTGCATCGCCCCGGTGCTCACGATGAGGGAAGCCGGCTCGCATCCGCACCTCGCCGCTCGTCAGACCATCGTGGCGGTGGACGGCGTGCCCCAACCGGCCCCTGCGCCACGCTTCTCGGCCACGCCCGCGGCGCTGCGGCGCCCGCCCTCGACTCCCGGCCAGCACACCGACGAGCTGCTCGTCGAAGCCGGCTACACCCAGTCGGACGTTGTCGAGCTCCGCGCTCGTGGCGTGGTGGGTTAGCCCGAGCCGCACAGCTTGCAGACGTCGAGGCCGTCGTCGGCCCCGACTCGCCGCAACCCGGACTTCCCGGCGACGACCACGCAGTCGCGACGATGGGCCATCGTGCCGCGAGCGGTGGCAACGAGATCGGCCCCCCCGCTCGGTCCGGTGCCGTTCGTTCCTGCGCTGATCGGCGGTACGTCACCGGTCGCGACCAGCTTGTCCTCGAGTCGCTGGATCGCTTCGATCACCGCCGCGGACTGGAGGCGTTGCTCCTTGACCAGCTGCGTCAACCAGTGGGTGAAGTAGAGGAACGAACCGAGGAAGATCATGCCCACCCCGAGCAGGCCACCCGAGATGACATAGGGGAGCTGCTCGAACACGTAGGGGCTGTGGGCGGCCCCCCACCAGCCGAGCAGCACCACGACGAGCCCGAGCGGTGCGATCACGCCGCCGAGGACCATGAGGAGGTGCTCCTCGAGCTTCAAGGATGCGCCCCCGACGCGCAGCGTGCGCACGCCATCGGCGAAGCGCTGGTCGCGGGCCGCGGTGACGGCCGGATCGCTCATCGCGGCATGCACGACCTCGACCGGCGCGACCTCGACGGCCTCGTCGGCGACGGCGTGCAGCGGCGCGGCTCGCTTGGCGGCGGGGGAGGTGGAGGTGGTCACGACGGCCTCGGGGGCGCAGGGGGCTCATCGAGCCCGATCGGACAGGAGGTGGTGACGGGCGCGAGCACGTTGTCGGCCAGCCGACTCGATCCCAGGCCGAACAGCGGTGAGAGCAGCAGCGCGAGCGCCACGAGGATGGCCGGGACGGCCGCGCCGACCGCGTTCGAGATCGGTTCGCCGTCGATGGCTTCGCCGGTGCTCGAGCCCGCCGACGGCGCGGGGAGAGGTGCGGGGCGGGTGGTGAAGCCGGACCCGTCGATGGTGATCTCCGACACGGGGATCTCGGGAAGGAACTGCGCTGGGAGATCTCCGTCGATGGGCAGGTCGAGGGATCCGAATGCCGGGGTGGCCAGGGCGCTGACGCTCGCCGGGCCGAGGGACAGACCGTAGATGTGGTTCTCGGCGAGGAAGGTCACGGGGTTCGGGATCGGCCCGAAGTTCGGCTTGAGCTCAGGGGGGATGCTGTTGACCAGCTCCACCATCGCCTCCTGCTCCCGTCCCTCGTAGCTGAAGGTCACCGACAGGCCCGAGGTGGTGCGCGAGGCAGCGCCGCTGTCGACCTGTGCATCGCGCGGCGAGAGCAGCTCGATGTGGATCCCCGCCCGCGCGAGGACCTCGTCCAGGCTGGGGGTGGCCTGAGCGAGCACGGCATTGAGCTGCTCCTGCACCGGACCGGTCAGGCTGCTGAGCGGTGCCGCCGCACCGCCGAGCGCTCCGCCCAGGGGCGCACCGGGACCCTCGGTGGGCGGTGCCTCCTTGAGCACCAACCCATCGTCGGTGAACGCGGCGTCGAGCCCGAGGAAGCGAACGCCAGAGGTGGAGGTCCCGCCCGCGGTCGAGCCGGTGAGGCCGTTGTGGGCGGCGACGAGGTCCGTGGTGAGCGACTCGATGGTGATGAGACCGCCGAGGATGCGCACGTTGCCGAGCACGACACGGCTGCGGCTGACGGCGAGCTCTCCGTCGATGGAGCTGCGCGACGCGGAGGTGATGCTCCCGACGTTCACGAGGGGCGGCGCATCCATGCCCGGGAACGAGCCCACCGAGTGGACGGCGCGATCGCTGGTCACCACCTTCTGGGTGCTGCCGCCCTGCTGGGACTGCTCAGCGGTGGTGGGACCGCTCGGGTAGAACGCCTCGGCCTTGATCGGGTAGGGCGGTAGGTCGTCACCGGGCCCGCCCGACTGGGTGACCAGCGTTCCGAAGTTAGCGATGATGCCGCCGGGATAGGCGAGGGAGGCGAGTCCGTAGCCGGACGGTCCCGACGCAAGCCGGGCCACGGTCTCGGGGAGCGCCAGGTCGAGGATCGGCGTGTCGCCGGGGATGAGGCCCTCGATCCGGTAGGTGCCCTGCACGCCCAGCCCGCGCGCTTCCATCTGGTAGACGCCGAACAGCTCGTCACCGGTCGGGCCGGTGGGCTGGGCGTCCTGCGCGGTGGCCGCGACACCGCCGCCCATGCCGAGCAGGGCCGCGGCGCCCATCAGCAGTGCCAGGTGGCGTCGTCGGCGCCCGATGGTGGTGCGACGGGGATCAGGTGAGCGCATCTACGGCCTCCGGGCGAGCGAGCTGGACCGGTGGCGGCCCCGGCGTAGCGGTGGTGGGTGGTGCGGGTCGAGCGGAGGTGGACCATCGTGAGAACAGCAGCCCAGCCATGCCGTTGGGCTGCTTGCCCAGAGCGACGGCGACCGCCGCGATCACGGCGAAGACGAGGCCGGCCAGCTCGGGCTTCTGCGATTGCACCAGCGGGAGCAGCGCGAAGAGCAGGCCGCCGAGGAGCGCACCGGTGATCGTCGTGATCCCACCGACGAACGCGAACAGGAACAGCAGCACGTTGTAGAGCGGCTCGAAGTCGAGCTGGCTGGCCGTGAACCCCAAGCCGCCGTAGAGACCGCCTGCCAGGCCGGCGATGGCCGAGGAGAGCGCGAACACGGTGAGCTTGGTGCGCCGCACATCGAGGCCGAGGGTGGCACAGGCGGCTTGGCTGTCTCGCATGGCCGCGAGACGTCGCCCGAACGGCCCTCGTCGCAGGGTGAGCACGCCGATCGCCACGGCCGCGAACACCACGGCGCACAGCACCGCGAACGCGCGGTCGCCTTCGAAGCTGATCCCGAACAGGTCGAGTCGACCGATCGGCACCGAGCCACGCCCGTAGATGCGCGAGTCCTGGAAGATCACGTCGCGCGACACCTGGGCCAGCGCGAAGGTGACGAGGGCCAGGTAGAGCCCCTGGAGCCGCAACGCGGGGAGCGCGATCACCACGCCAAAGGGTACGGCGATGGCCGCGGCAGCGCCCATGCCGAGGATGCTGTCGCCGCCGGCGACCTTGCCCATCGCGAACGCGCCGAGGCCGAAGAAGACGTACTGCGCGAGGGAGATCTGACCGGAGTAGCCGGTGAGGAGCACCAGCGACAGGAGCAGGACGCCGTAGATGAGCGCACGGTTGAGGTCGAGGATGTTGTCGCCCGCCACGCTGGCGAGCAGCGCCACGGCCGGCACGAAGATCGCGGCTCGCGTGAGGCTGGTTCGGAGACCGGGCACGGCGGGCGTGTCGCGACCCACGATGCGGCCCACGGAGAGCTTCTCGTCGGGCAGCGCGAGCAGGACGAGGAACAAGAACACGCCCGGGACGCCCACCTGAAGGTGGTTCCACACCTCGGTGTGCGGGAAGGCGATTGGGGCGTACCCCTGGACGACGCCGAGCATGATCGCCCCCCCGAAGGTGAGCGCGAGGCTCTTGAGGCGGCCGAACACCGCGGCGCCGTAGGCGGCGAGCACGAAGAACGTGAGGTTGATCGCGTCGAGCGCGCCCGCCGTGGGGGCGTAGAGGATGCCGGCGACGGTGGCGAGGACCGACCCGAGGATCCAGCTCGTGCGCGCGATCGTCAGCGGTGGTGCCCCAGTGAGCCCGGCCAGGTCCGCGTTGTCGACCACCGCTCGCATTGCCACGCCGGTGCGGGTGGCCTTGAGGAGGTAGCGCAGGCCGATGGCCACCCCGACCGCGACGGCGAGGAACGCGAGCTCGTCCCACCGGATGCGGGCACCCACGATCGAGACCGCTCGATCACCGAAGATGTAGCTGCTCGTGCGCTGCTCGCCATCCGACTGGTAGAGGTACTGCACGACGCCGATCAAGAGGATCGTGAGGCCGATCGTGACGGTGAGGGTGGTGCCCGCGGGCGCGTTGCGGAAGCTGCGCATCGTGCGCTCGAGGGCCAGGCCCACCAGCGGAGCGAACACGCCCAGCACCAGGAGCATCGCCAGCGGTGTCGGGAGGCCGAGGTCGACTCGGAGCTGGTGGTACACGAACGCGGAGACCATCCCGACTGCGCCGTGCGCGAAGTTGAACACGCCGGTGGTGGTGTAGGTGAGGACGAGCCCGCTCGCAGCGATGGCGAACACGCACCCGGCGCTGATCCCGATGAGCGTGAACTGGATGAACGAGCCGAAGGATCCGGCGCCGCTGTAGGCCCGCAGGAGCAGGAGCAGCGAGCCAGCCGATCCGACCACCACGCCGGTGGCCAGGTGGCGGTCACGGCGCAAGCGGTCGAACAGCGTGGTCAGCACTGGAAGCCCTTGGCCGGGAAGGTCTTCACCCACTTCCCACCCTTGACCTCGATCACGTTGAAGCACTGCGGCGCCTTCTTCTGCGCCGGGTTGACCGTGCCGACGAGACCGTTGCCGGTGTACGCGGTGAACTTCTTCACCTCCGCGACGATCTTGGCCTGCGTGGGGTCGGGGCCGGCCGCCCTGAGGGCGGTCACGAACATGTCTGCTGCCAGCCAGGCCACGACAGAGAAGAAGTCGAGGTCGGCGCCCGGCGCCGTCTTCCCGTACCAGGTGGACAGGGCCCCGATCGCGGGGTTGACCGCGGCCTCCTCGGGGATGGCGAAGATGAGGCCCACCTTCGTGCCCTCCGCCGCGGGCCCGGCGAGCTTGAGGAACTTCTGGCCATACACCTGGGCGCCGTAGAACGGGACCTTGGGGAAGTAGCCCACGCTCTCGAAGGCCTTCGCCAGGTTGGCCATGGCGTTCACCTCGGCCACGGTGATCACGAAGTCGACGCCCAAGCGCTTCATGTCGTTGGCCTGGGTGTTGAAGTTCGTGGCCGTCGGCGCGACGGGATACGTGGCGACCACCGGGATGCCCGCTCGCTCGAAGTCGATCTTGTAGGAGTCGGCCTGGTTCTTCCCGGTGGCCACGTCCTGGTAGAAGATCGCTGGCTTGGAGATGCCGGCGGTGGACTTGAAGTACTCGAGGATCTTCCCCAGCCCGTTGCCCGCGTTCGGTGTGGGGTCGATCGGGTTCGGCGAGAAGTTGAAGGCGGCCGCGACGCGAGGCGCGGTCGTGGCGAGCGAGATGTCCGCGATCTGCTTCGCGTCGATGATCGGGGCACCGCCCTCGTCCACCACGGACAGGCTGCCGACGAGCGCGATCGTCTGCCCTGCCATCTTCTCGGTCTCGGCCCGGTTGGTGGCCGACTGGAAGCGGTCGTCGGCGGTGACGAGGGTGAGCTTGCGCCCGCACACCCCGCCCTGGCTGTTGATCATGTTGAAGTAGGCCTTCACGCCGTTCACCGAGGTCTGGGCGAACCCAGGCACGAGACCGGTGATCTGGCTGACGTTGCCGACCTTGATCTCCGTCGGGGTCACGCCCGTGCTCGTGGCCGTGCCTGGCTTGCAGCCGTCGGCAGCGGTGCCTGTGGTGCCGCCCACCTGCCCGCCGGTGGTGCCCCCACGGGTGATCGTGCCACCGCCGGTGCCGCCCTCGGCGCCGGCCTCACCCGTCGCGAGCGTGGTGTCGGTCGTGCCGTCGCCGGTGACCCCGCCGTCGTCGGCGGCGGCTCCGCCTCGGCCCGCCGCGATGGCGAGCGCTCGCTGCTCCTCGCTCAGGCGGGATCCACAGGCCGCGGCGAGGAGCGCGAGGACGACGAGGAGGGCAAGGACCACAGACTTCTTCGGCATCATGGTGTGAACCTTTTGCGACGCGAGCCGTACGGCAACCTTTCGCCACGGCGACCGGCGGGACCTTCCGCCATCCTGGCAGACGATCTGACGGTGTGTTAGAAGAAACTGGAACGCGTTCTACTTCAGTTGGAGGCCGACCAGGGTGTACCTCGCCTACACAGCGGAGCAGGAGGCGCTCCAGCGGGAGCTGCGGCAGTACTTCGCCGACCTGATGACGCCCGAGGTGGAGGCGGAGTGCGCCCACGGGGACACCGGCGGCCCGGCGTGTCTCGAGGCCGTCCGCAAGATGGGCCGGGACGGATGGCTCGGGATCGGCTGGCCCACTGAGTACGGCGGCCAGGGCCGCACCGACGTGGAGCAGTTCATCTTCTTCAACGAGGCCTGGCGGGCCGGCGCCCCCATCCCGTTCCTGTCGATCAACACCGTCGGCAAGACGATCATGGAGTTCGGATCCGAGGAGCAGCGCCGCTTCTTCCTGCCCAAGATCCTCGCCGGCGAGCTGCACTTCTCGATCGGCTACACGGAGCCCAACGCCGGCACCGACCTCGCCTCGCTCACCACGAAGGCGATGAAGGACGGCGACGAGTGGGTGATCAACGGGCAGAAGATCTTCACTTCGCTCGCGAGCTACGCCGACTACATCTGGCTGGCGGTGCGCACCGACCCCGAGGCGAGCAAGCACCGGGGCATCTCCATCTTCCTCGTGCCCACCACCGACCCGGGCTTCTCGTACTCGAAGATCGAGACGATGGTCAACGCCAGCACCTACAACACCTTCTACGACGACGTGCGCGTGGGTGAGGACATGCTCGTCTACGGCCTCAACCGCGGGTGGGATCTCATCATCAACCAGCTCAACTACGAGCGGGTCTCGCTCGGTCCGCCCGGCATGGTGGAGCGCGTGTTCGACGAGGTGCTCGCCTGGACGCAGGACACCAAGCTCCCGGATGGCCGGCGAGTGGCCGACCAGGAGTGGGTGCAGCTCAACCTGGCACGGGTGTACGCCAAGCTCGAGTTCGTGAAGCTGATCAACTGGAAGGTCGCCGCCGCGGCAGGCACGAACCCCGCCGACTCGAGCGCCACGAAGGTGTTCGCCACGGAGTTCTACACCGAGGCCTACCGGCTGCTCATGGAGATCCTCGGACCGTCGGCCTACCTCACGAGGTCGTCCACCAGCGCCATGCTAGCGGGCCGCCTCGAGCGGGCCTTCCAGGGCTGCCTCATCCTCACCTTCGGCGGTGGCGTCAACGAGGTCCAGCGCGACCTCATCGCACTCTTCGGCGCCGGGCTGCCCCGCGTGCCCCGGACCTGACGGGCGGCCGCATGGACTTCACCCTCAGCGAAGCGCAGGGCGAGATCCGCTCCCTGGCCGAGCGGATCCTCCAGGAGATGCTCCCGCCGGAGCGACTGCGCGAGCTCGAGGCCGGCGACGCCTGGTTCGACGACGACGTGTGGTCCGAGCTGGCCAAGTCCGGTCTGCTCGGCATCTGCCTGCCCGAAGCGGATGGCGGGGGTGGCTACGGGCTCATGGAGGCCTGCCTCATCGCCGAGCAGCTCGGTCGCAGGGTGGCGCCGGTGCCCTATCTGTCGGTCATCGTCGGCGCCGGTCTGGCCCTCGCCGAGTTCGGCACCCCCGCGCAGCGGGCCCAGCACCTGCCGGGCCTGATCGACGGCTCCGCCATGCTCACCGTCGCGCTCTACGAGCCCGGCGAGGTGACGCCGCCCTCGGTGCCCGCCACCCAAGCCACGCGCGCGGGTGAGGCATGGCGACTCGACGGGACGAAGGCCTTCGTCGTGGCCGCGGATCGGGCGACGGCAGTGCTCGTTCCTGCTCGAACCGGCGAGACCACCTCGGCGCTGTTCCTCGTCGATCCCCACGCGCCAGGGGTCACCCTGTTCCGCGAGGAAGCGGTGAGCGGCGAACCTCAGTGGAGCTTCGCGCTTGCCGGCGTGACCTGTGCCGACGACGCCCGGCTCGGCGGACCGGAGCAGGGTGCCGCGATCACCGCCTGGATCGCCGACCGATTGATCGCGGCGGCCTGCGCCATGCAGACCGGTGTGTGCGAGGAAGCCCTCGCGATCACTGCTCGCTACGTCAACACTCGCGAGCAGTTCGGCTCCAAGCTGGGCACCTTCCAGGCTGTCGGGCACCGCGTCGCCGATGCGTACATCGACACCGAGGGGATCCGGCTCACCTCGCTGCAGGCGACCTGGCGGCTCAGTGAGGGCATCGATGCCCAGGACGAGCTGATGGTGGCCAAGTACTGGGCAGCCGAGGCCGCTCAGCGCGTGGTCCACGCAGCCCAGCACCTCCACGGCGGCATCGGCATGGACCTGGACTACCCGATCCATCGCTACTTCCGGTGGGCCAAGGTGCTCGAGCTCACCCTGGGCGGCGCGAGCCCGTCGCTCCTCCGACTCGGGCAGAGCCTCGTCGCCCAACCATCCACCGCCTGACCCGAATCACCGAACCACACACACCACTACGCTCCACCACACACCAATCCGGGGGGATCCTGTGCCGCTCTCACGCACTCGTCTGTCGATCGTCGTCTGCCTGCTCCTCGTCGCCGGGGCGTGCTCACGCTCCGACTCCACGGAGACGGGTGGCGACACGACGACCACCACTGCCGCCGCCGGTCCGGCCAGCTCGCTCGACAATGGCGACTTCGGCGACCTGACCGGCGTCTGCAAGGACGGCGACGCGGCAGGTGCCACCGCTACCGGCGTCACCGACACCGAGATCCATGTGGGCTCGGTCACCGACAAGGGCTTCGCCGCCGCGGCCGGGCTGAACAAGGAGATGTACGACGCCGCGGTGGCCTTCGCGGCATGGTGCAACGAGCAGGGCGGGATCCTCGGCCGCGAGATCGTCGTCGACGACCTCGATGCTGCCCTGACGGAGTACGAGGCCCGGCTCACCGACGCCTGCACCCGCGACTTCGCGCTCGTCGGTGGTGGCGCGGTGTTCGATGAGGACCCCAATGGCGTGCGCGTCGGATGCGGCATGCCCAACATCGCCGGCTACGTCGTGTCGGCCGCAGCGCGCAACGCCAAGCTGCAGGTCCAGCCGCTGCCGAACCCGCTCGCCAAGATCAACATCGGTCGCTACCGGGCCGCGGCGCGCGACTTCCCCGAGGGCATCAAGAGCTTCGGCATCATGGCGTCGAACATCCCGGCGGTCATCCTGGTGCGCGACCAGCTCCTCGAGACCGCACGTTCGCTCGACTTCGAGGTCGACTACCAGCTCGACTACGCGCCGGCAGGGGAGAGCGGCTGGGCGAACTTCGTCGCCGACATGAAGGCGAAGGACATCAAGGTCCTCGAGTTCATCGGTCAGCCGTCGAACCTCACCGCGCTGAACCGCGCCATGGACACCGCTGGATGGCACCCAGAGGTCATCCTGCTGAGCGGCAACTTCTACGACGCCAACTACGTGGCGGAGACCGCGGATGTCGCCGGCAACCTCTACATCCAGTCGCAGTTCCATCCCTTCGAGCTCGCCGCCGACAACCAGGCGACCCAGGACTACCTGGATCTCATGGAGACCTACAACCCCGGTGGCAAGGTGGCACTCCTCGGAGCCCAGAGCATCTCCGCCTGGCTGCTCTTCGCGCAGGCAGCGACGGCCTGCGGGTCCGATCTCACCGCGGCGTGCCTCCTGGAGGAAGCAGCCAAGGCCAACGACTGGACGGCCGGTGGGCTGCATGCCCCACAGACGCCGGGCAACACCGAGCCGAGCTCCTGCTGGCTCGCGATGAGCGTCGACCCCGATGCAAAGGCGTTCGTGCTGAACACGGAGGCCACGAACGCTGCCGAGGCGACCTACAACTGCGACCCGGAGAACGTCATCGAGCTCACTGGCGGGTGACCGATCCTCGAGGGCGCACCCATGGATGAGCTCCTGCGACTGACGATCCTAGGGTTGTGCACCGCGTCGATCTTCGCCCTCGCGGCGAGCGGCCTGGTGCTGACCTACACGACCACAGGCGTGTTCAACTTCGCCCACGGTGCGATCGGCATGCTCGGCGCGTTCGCGTACTGGCAGCTTCAGGTCGCGTGGGGCTGGCCGGTCCCCGTTGCCCTCGCTGGGGTGCTCCTCGTGCTCGCCCCCGCGCTCGGGCTGCTCATCGAGCGCGTCATCATGCGCGGGCTCGTCGACGCGCCGGAAACGGTCCGCATCGTCGTGACGATCAGCTTGCTCGTGGCGCTGTTCGGCATCGGCGTGTGGCTCTGGAGCCCGCAGGAGCCGCACGCCACCCCGAGCCTCTTTCCCGGCCACACGGTGAGCGTGCTCGGGGTGCGGATCAGCTGGCACCAGGCGAGCTCGTTCGCGGTCGCGCTGCTCGTCGCCGCTGGTCTGCGCCTTCTGCTGTTCCGCACGAGATGGGGGCTCGACATGCGAGCGGCGGTGGACAGTCGCCCGCTGGCGATGCTCCACGGCGCGCGACCGGACCGGTCGGCGGCGCTGGCATGGGCCATCGGCTGCTCGCTCGCCGCACTCGCGGGGATCCTCATTTCCGGGTCCCTCGGCACGCTCTCGCACACGAACCTCACCCTGCTCATCGTGAGCGCCTATGCGGCAGCGATGGTCGGCCGCCTCCGAAGCCTGCCGATGACCTTTGTCGGCGCTGTGCTCCTCGGCCTGGCCGACTCGTATGCCATCGGCTACGTGCCCAGCTCCAACGCGTACTTCTCAACGTTCCGCTTTGTGATCCCCGTCGTCGTCCTCTACATCGTGCTGCTCGTCCTCCCGAACCCACAGCTGCCCACCCGTGCGGTGTACGCATCGCGGGAGGACATCCCTCTGCCGCGCTGGCGCACCGCGCTCCTCACGGCGCTGGGGATCGTCGTGGTCACCGCGGTCCTCGCTGTAATCCTCAGCGATGCCGACGCCCTTCGCGCCTCCAAGATCGCCGGGCTGGCCCTGATCGCTCTCTCACTGGTTCCCCTCAGCGGGTTCGCGGGACAGATCTCGCTGTGCCAGATGAGCTTCGCCGGGATCGGGGCCACCGTCATGGCCCACCACGGGCAGGGCGGCGATCCAACCGGTGTGGTGCTCGCGGCGCTCGTCTGCGGGCTCGTCGGTGCGGTGGTGGCGCTGCCTGCGCTGCGCCTCTCTGGGATCTACCTCGCGCTGTCCACCGCTGCCTTCGCCGTGTTCCTGGACCGCTGGTTCTTCACCTTGCCTGCCTTCGATCTCGGACCGGTTCACATCGCGGTCTTCGACCTCGGGGTGCTGGCAGTGTCGCCGGTCGACCTCCCCGGCCTCGACACGACGGATCGCTCCACGCACCTCGTCGTCCTGTCGGTGGTGTTCGCCCTTGCCTACCTCCTCGTGGTGGCGGTTCGACGCAGCACGTTCGGACACTCGCTCCTCGCGATGAAGGACAGTCCGGCGGCGTGCGCCACCATCGGCATCGACGTCACGCGCCTCAAGCTCGCGGTGTTCTCGCTGTCCGCCGCAATGGCGGGGGTCGGGGGAGCGCTCTACGCCGGCACGCTCGGCTCGATGGGGTACGAGCGCTTCAACCTCTTCGAGAGCCTCCCGCTCCTGCTGCTCGCTGTGGTGGGTGGCATCGGCGCGGCGTCCGGCGCGATCTTCGCGGGGGTCATCCTCGGCGGGTTTCCGATCGCGGTGGGCATCTGGCCCTTCCTCAGCAACCTCAACCGGGTGCTCCCCGGAACGATGGGCGTGGCCCTGGCCCGCAACCCCAATGGTGCCGTTCGCGACATCGCGCTCCGGTACCGAGTGCTGCTCGAGGTGCCGCCCGCGCTGGTGGCGCTCCTGGTCAGTCTCGCCGCCGCGGCCGCGCTGACGCTCACCGACGCGATCACCGGCTGGGGGCTCACCTTCGCCAGCGCGGGTGCGCTCGTCGTCTGGCCTCAGGTCGCCGAGCGCGTCCTGGCCCGCCGACGCGCCGATGGTGGCGCCGTGCCGCTGGAGTGGGCGGGGATCGACTCGCCGATCCCACCCGAGGAGCTCCGCCGCATCGACGCTGCGCTCGGCATCGACCACGAGACCCTGGTGGGGTCGCGCACATGACGGCTCTGGAGGTGCGAGACATCACCGTGCAGTTCGGGGGACGACTGGCGCTGGACGGGGTCAGCCTGTGCGCCGAGTCGGGCTGCATCACCGGGCTCATCGGACCGAACGGAGCTGGAAAGACCACCCTCTTCAACGTGATCTGCGGCCTGCAGACACCGACGAGCGGATCGGTGCACATCGGCAGCGACGACGTGACCCGACTGGCCCCGTACAAGCGGTCCCGTCGCGGCCTCGGGCGCACCTTCCAGCGCCTGGAGCTCTTCGGGCTCCTCACGGTACGCGAGAACGTCGAGCTCGCAGCTCGCGTCGCGGGTCGCACCGACCGGGACGGGATGGCCGACCAGCTCCTCGACGAGCTCGCGATCCGCGACCTCGCCGACGAGCGTGCTGATCGGCTCTCGACCGGCAAGGCGCGGCTGGTGGAGCTGGCCAGGGCGTTGGCCACGCGCCCCAAGGTCCTGCTGCTGGACGAACCCGCAAGCGGGCAGGACGAGGCCGAGACGGCGGCCTTCGCCGCTGTGCTCCACGAGGTGGCCGCCACGGATGTGGCCGTGGTGCTGATCGAGCACGACATCCAGCTCGTGATGACCGTGTGCGCCCAGATCCACGTGCTCGACCTCGGCCATGTGCTCGCCTCCGGCACCGCGTCGGAGATCCAGGGCGACGAGGCGGTCCTCGCTGCATATCTGGGCCAGGTCTCATGAGCGTCCCGCTCGAGCTTCGGGGCCTGCGAGCCGGCTATGGCGGCGTCGAGGTGCTCCACGGCATCGACCTCGAGGTCCCCGCCGGCAAGGTGGTGGCCATCCTCGGTCCGAACGGGGCCGGGAAGACCACGCTGCTGAACACGATCGCCGGTCTCCACCCGATCAGCAGTGGCAGCGTCCTGCTCACGGGCCGACGGATCAACGGTGCCCGCGCCGACCGGCTGGCCCGCGCCGGGCTGTGCCTCGTCCCCGAGGGGCGAGGGATCTTCGCCAACCTCACCGTCGAAGAGCACCTGCGCATGGCGGTGCACTCAGGGCGACGCCTGTCCGACATCGAGGCGGAGACCTATGAGCGGTTCCCTCGGCTGGCCGAGCGCCGCCAGCAGGTGGCAGGCACCCTGTCCGGTGGCGAGCAGCAGATGCTCTCCCTCGCCCGCGGTCTCGCCACCCGGCCCGCCCTGCTCCTGCTCGACGAGCTCTCCATGGGCCTTGCCCCGCTGATCGTGGAGGGACTCTACGAGCAGGTCGTCGCGATCGCGGCCACCGGCGTGTCCATCGTCGTCGTGGAGCAGTTCGCCCACGCGGTGCTCGGCGTGGCAGATCTCGCCGCCGTGCTCGTCCAGGGCCGCCTTGGCGGGCTGTGCACCCCACAGGAGATCGAAGGGCACCTCTCCGCCGCCTACCTGGGCACTGAAGCCCCCACACCCATCGCCTGACCCGACCTGGAGCGAACCCTCATGGATGGCCAACCCGATCGCATCGAGCAGTTCAAGGCGGACATCGCCGACCTGCGGATCACCGACCCGTCGGCAGCGCGTGACCAGCTGGCCCAGCGCCTCGGTCTTGTGGGCCTCGCCCTTGGCGTGGTCCTGCCAATCGTCGCCTACGCGATGTCACACGGCACGACGAACGCGCTCACGCAACGTGACGCGATCGTCGTGGCGCTCCTCGGTGTGGCCTGCGCCGTGGCGGGCGGGGCGCTGTACCTGAAGGGGGCGCTCGCCGGCTTCCTGCGCTTCTGGCTCGTCCGGGACCTGCACGAGCGCCGGGCCCAGACCGACCGCGTCATCGAGCACCTGGTTCCAGGGGATCGACCGGTCGAAGGCGAACTGAACTGACATGGCATTGCGCGAGGTGCGAGGCGCGAACGTTCGATTCGGGGGGCACGCCGCGGTCCGCGATGTCGACCTCGACGTCGAGCCCAACCAGGTGACGGGGCTCATCGGTCCCAACGGCGCCGGCAAGACCACGCTGTTCAACGTCATCACCGGACTGCAGGAGGTGGTGAGCGGCAAGGTCGTGCTCGACGGCCAGGACCTCACCGACGCGAAGGCTCATGTACGGGCCCGGGCCGGCATCGCACGCACGTTCCAGCGGCTCGAGGTCTTCGGTTCGCTCACCGCTCGCGACAACGTCCTCACCGCCGCGGAGATCCGCAAGTCGTGGGCCCACAACCGTCACGGCGATCCTGAGGCCGAGACGGACGCGCTGCTCGAGCGCGTCGGCATCACCGAGGTCGCCCACCAGCGCGTCGACGCCATGCCGACGGGATTGGCCCGACTCGTGGAGTTGGCGCGAGCGTTGGCGACGCAACCCAAGGTGCTGCTCCTCGACGAGCCCGCCTCCGGGCTCGACGACAGCGAGTCCGAGACCTTCGCGGCGCTGCTCCTGCAGCTCGCCCAGGAGGGCACCGCGATCCTGCTCGTGGAGCACGACGTCCAGCTCGTCATGCAGGTCTGCGCGCACATCCACGTGCTCGACTTCGGCGCGATCCTGGCGGTCGGCACCCCGCAGGAGATCCAGCAGAACCAGATCGTCCTCGACGCCTATCTGGGTGCGTCCTCGGACACCCCGGCGTGAGCTCCACCGGCGGGCCGCCTGCGGTGGAGACCAACGGCGCGGGCGTCGGGCCGATGCTCGAGCTGATCGGCGTGCGGGCCGCCTACGGGCGCATCGAGGTGCTCCACGGCGTCGACCTGGTCGTGCCGCGCGGTGGCGTGGTGGCGCTCCTCGGTCCGAATGGTGGCGGCAAGACCACGACGCTCAAGGTGGCGAGCGGCCAGCTCGCGGCCACGTCCGGCTGCGTGCACATCGGCGGCCGACACGTCAACGGCGTCGCCCCCGACGCCTTGGCCCGGATCGGGGTCTGCACGATCCCTGAGGGTCGGGGCGTGTTCCCCAACCTCACCGTCCGGGAGAACCTGCGGATGGTCACCTACGGCGGCGTCAGCCAGGAGGAGGTGGAGGAGCGCTCCTTCACCCAGTTCCCCCGCCTCGGTGAGCGCCGCAACCAGCTCGCCGGCACGATGTCTGGAGGCGAGCAGCAGATGCTCGCGATGGCCCGTGGGCTGGCCGTCAACCCCACGCTCCTGTTCCTCGACGAGCTGTCGATGGGCCTCGCCCCCCTCATCGTGGAGGAGCTCTACGAGATCGTGGCCGAGATCGCGCAGAGCGGGGTGTCGATCCTGGTCGTGGAGCAGTTCGCCCGAACCGTGCTGGGCGTCGCCGACTACGCCGCGATCATGCTGCACGGCAAGGTCACCTCGGTCGGCCAGCCCGACGACATCGCTCCGGAGCTCGAAGCGGCCTACATGGGGGCAAGCCACTGAGCACCGGCTGACGGGTGAGGACCATGCACTGTCCTAGTCCGCCCGGATGTCCGGATTTGTGCCTACGCAGATCTCTGCATGTGTGGTCTTGTAGCCACTATGCGTGAACCACGGCGGACCATTCGGTACAAGATCGGCGTTGGCGCAGTTGCCGCGCTCGTTGCGGTCAGCGGCCTGGCCGCACCCGCGCCTACGGCCAGCGCTGGCGGACTGCTTGGCGGGCTGCTGGGAACGGTGATGGGCCTGGTCGGCGGCGTCGTCCGTGTCGTCCTGCCCGGATGGGATGACGGCGCCACCACGGCGCCCACGCGGATGTCAGACGTCAACGCCGCCATCGGCGCCACCGCGATGTGGGGTCGGGGCTTCGACGGCGCGGGTGTGGATGTCGCGGTGATCGACTCGGGCATCGCGCCCGTGCAGGGACTCGGCGGCACCACGAAGGTGATCAACGGTCCGGATCTCTCGTTCGAGTCGCAGTCGAGCTACTACCGGTACCTCGACACGTTCGGCCACGGCACCCACATGGCGGGGATCATCGCCGGCAACGACGGGACCGCCGATGGGTTCAAGGGCGTCGCGCCTGGGGCGCGCTTGCTGAACATGAAGGTGGCCACGCGCGAAGGCGCCGCAGACGTCACCCAGGTGATCGCGGCGATCGACTGGGTGGTGCAGCATCGTCAAGACGGCATGAACATCCGTGTGCTCAACCTGTCGTTCGGCACGAACGGGATCCAGGACCGCATGGTCGATCCGCTGGCGCACGCCGTCGAGTCCGCCTGGCGCAACGGCATCGTCGTGGTCCTGGCCGGCGGCAACACCGGCACCTCGTTGGGCTCGCTCACCAACCCCGCCCACGACCCGATGGTCCTCGCCGTGGGGGCGAGCGACACGCTCGGGACCACGAGCACCACCGACGACCGGGTGGCGCCGTTCTCGAGCACCGGCAGCTCCGCCCGCTACGTGGACGTGGTCGCCCCCGGGGTGTCCATCACCAGCCTCCGCAACCCTGGCTCCAGCATCGACGACGCGCACCGCAGCGCCATCGTCGACACCCGGTACTTCCGAGGGAGCGGAACCTCGCAGGCCGCCGCCGTCACCTCGGGCGCGGTTGCGCTGCTCCTCCAGGCGCGGCCCTCCCTCACGCCGGACCAGGTCAAGGCGCTCCTCAAGGCCTCCGCCTCGCCGATGCTCCTCGACTCGCAGCGGTCCCGAGGGGCAGGGCTGCTCAACGTCGACCTGGCCGCACGTTCGACCGTGCCGCTCACTGCCACTCAGACGGCCTCGAGCAGCAAGGGCACGGGGTTGATCGAGGCGTCGCGTGGCAGCGAGCACATCAGCGACAGCGGCATCGACCTTCGTGGCGAGAAGGACATCATGGGCTCGCCATGGGTCGGCAGCGTGTGGGCCCCGCTGGCATCGGTTGGCACCGCGTGGTCCGGCGGGTACTGGCGCTCCGTGGAGTGGGCCGGATCCTGCTGGTGCGGCACGAGCTGGACCGGCAAGTCGTGGTCGGGGAAGTCCTGGTCGGGCAAGTCGTGGTCTGGCAAGAGCTGGACCACTGATCTGTGGTCGGGCAAGTCGTGGTCGGGCAAGTCGTGGTCGGGCACGAGCTGGACCGGGAAGAGCTGGTCCGGCAAGAGCTGGTCGGGGGCCAACTGGGCATCGTCGGCAAGGCGGCGGACGTGACCGCTCGCGAGCGCGCCGGTGCCTTCGGGCGCGTCTACGCGCTGTCGGTGGTCCTCGCGGGGACGGCAGGCGTGCTGGCCAGCCATCGACTCGTGGGGCTCGAGCCCCCCGAGGGCGGGACGATCCCATGGGTCGCGCTGCTCGTCGCCTTCGCCCTGACCGAGATGTTCCCGGTGCACCTCGAGCACCGCCGTGAGGCGATCACCCTCTCGTTGAGCACGATCCCCCTCGTGGTCGGCCTCTTCACCGTCACGCCGCTCATGCTCATCACCGCGCGGGTGCTGGGCGCTGGCCTGGTGTTCGTGCTCCACCGTCGTCAGCGTCCCTACAAGCTGGCATTGAACCTCACGATGTTCGCGCTCGACGGCGCGGTCGCGGCCGTCGTGTTCCACGCCCTCATGCCGGCCGGCGGGATCGGCCTCCGTGCCTGGCCGGCCGCCTTCGCGGCCGCGCTGTCGGCCGACCTCGTGTCCACCGTGGTGCTGGTGATGGCCATCAGCCTGTTCCAGCGGAAGATCGAGCCCGGGGTGCTGCCGTCGGCACTCGTGGGCACTGGTGTCGCGTTCGTGGACACGTGTGCGGCCCTCCTCGTGGTCACCCTGCTCGTCGCGGAGCCCGCCGGGCTGGCGTTGCTGGCGCTGGTGATCGCACCGTTGGTGGCGGCCTATCGGCTCTACAGCTCGCTTCGGGAGCAGCACGGTCACCTGGGCAAGCTCCACGAGCTCACCAGTGAGATGGGAGGTGCGCTGCACGCCGATGCGGTGCTTCCCACCCTCCTGGAGCGGGCACAGGAGCTGATGCATGCCGAGTCGGCCTGGGTCCGGCTGCCCGGCGAGGACGGCGGCGACATCGATGAGGCCCGGCTCCTCGCCGATGCCCGTGGCATGGCGGCACCGCTCATCGGTCCCTCGGGGCCGCTCGGCGTGCTCTACGTGGGCGAGCGCAGCGGCGACGTCCGGCCCTTCGTCGCGGAGGACCTCCGGCTGTTCGAGACGCTTGCAAACCATGCCAGCGTGTCGCTGGGCAACAGCCGTCTCGTCGAGCAGCTCCGCGAGCAGGCGGCGACCTCCAACCACCAGTCGATGCACGATGCCCTCACCGGGCTGCCGAACCGATTGCTGTTCCACGACCGACTCGACGACCGCCTGCGTGCTCCGGGCATCACCGCGATCCTCCTGCTCGACCTCGACCGGTTCAAGGAGGTCAACGACACCCTCGGTCACCCGATCGGGGACGTGCTGCTGTGCGAGGTGGGGGAGCGGTTGCGCACCGCGCTCCGCGAGGGCGACCTCGTGGCCCGACTGGGTGGCGACGAGTTCGCAGTCCTCCTCCCGGACGTTGCGAGCGCGGCCGCCGCGGTCCAAGTCGCCCTTGGACTGGTGCGTGCCCTCGAGCAGCGCTTCGAGATCGACGATGTGACGGTGAGCATCGGGGCGAGCATCGGCGTGGCGGTGTCGCCCGACCACGGCGACACCGCCAGCAAGCTCTTGCAGCTGGCTGACGTGGCGATGTACACCGCGAAGGCTGAGCAGTCGGGCGTCGA